>NZ_JBBGZQ010000003.1:0-366781 GCF_037572595.1 Chryseobacterium sp. MYb328
CTCACCCATTGTCCAATATTCCTCACTGCTGCCTCCCGTAGGAGTCTGGTCCGTGTCTCAGTACCAGTGTGGGGGATCACCCTCTCAGGCCCCCTAAAGATCGTAGACTTGGTGAGCCGTTACCTCACCAACTATCTAATCTTGCGCGTGCCCATCTCTATCCACCGGAGTTTTCAATATCGAATGATGCCATTCAATATATTATGGGGTATTAATCTTCCTTTCGAAAGGCTATCCCCCAGATAAAGGCAGGTTGCACACGTGTTCCGCACCCGTACGCCGCTCTCTCATTTCCGAAGAAACAATACCGCTCGGCTTGCATGTGTTAGGCCTCCCGCTAGCGTTCATCCTGAGCCAGGATCAAACTCTCCATTGTATGTTTGTCTGACTCACTCAAAGTTTTTTAACGCTTTAGTTTTTCCTTACTTGGTTGTTATATTGTATGTCAATGATCTTTATATCTTTCGCTTTATAATGAAGCACTCTCTTCTGTCAGTGGCGCTCCATATTTGCGAGTGCAAAAGTAAAACTTTATTTCTAATTGACCAAATGTTTTGAAAGAAAATTTTAAAGTTTTTTAACTAACCCTAAACTCTCTCCAAATCCTCAATCTTCCTACTCCTGCGCTCCCGTTTTATTGGGACTGCAAAGATACAAACTTTATTTTAACCCGCAACTTTTTAAAGTAAAAAGTGAAAGTTTTTTTCGCCTGTCTCTTTCGTAGTATATAATGTTTCTGCTTATCTAAAAGCTCTTCTGCGCTTACTGAATTCCTTTCGTTTTTCAGTGGGGCAAAGATAGAGACTTCTCCTTTACCACGCAACTTTATTTAACATAAAGTTTACACCAATATTACAGTTGTGGGTAAGTTTATACATTAACTTATTGATATAATTATATTTAAATTAACAAACATACTTATCCACAATGGTGGAATTGTTTTTAAAAAACTATATAACACCGTTTTGAGGGCTATATAACCGGTTATTCTATACATCAATTACAATATAGAGCATTATCTATATTATATGTAGGAGGTGAAATCTATATATAGTGTAAGCAAATAAGTTTTGGCTAAAGCCAATGGAGGGGCTTTGTTTTAGGTAAACGGGCTAAAGCCCGTTTATATTGATGGAATGGTGGGGAAAGGAAAGTATATATATTATATAATAGAAAAATTGAAATTGACTTTGGTGGATGCTTTATTATTATGGAAATAATATTGTCTGGTTCATTACAGGATGGCAAAAATGATGGATTAGCGAAGTGTTAGCAAAAGAGTTGCAACACAATGTACCGTATTAAATGTGGTTTTACAGGAAAGACGGGAAGATGAAAGGTTATATTTATTATTTTTTACCACAGATAACACAGATTTTCACAGAATTTTCATAGAGCAGAAATGACTAGATTACCACCCCGTCAAAAATTCTTTGAATTTTTGACAACCCCTCCAAAGGATGGGAATGATAGATGCCATCACTTATGGATAATAGGTAAGGATATTAATTGATGCCAATCTATTATTTATTCATCATTTATAAATCGGTCCCCTACCCTAGCCCCGATAGGAACGGTTACCCCACAGTATGGGTTGGAGCGTAGAAGGGTTTGGGGGTAGGAGTGTGTGGGCGCGAGGAGTAAAAGTGGATAGCGGGATTAAGCTCCTCAATGAGTTGGAATATATGAAAGAGTGAAAGGTGAAGAATAGAAAAATTTAAAAAAGAAAAACTATAAAATCTTTATTTAGGTAAGGAAGCTTTCAAAGGAGGGGATAAAAAAATTCCGTAAGAATCCTTTATAGCAGGTTTCTTACGGAATGATTGTAAAACCGAAGTTTATATTTTTAGTTCAGAACGTAGGATGTTCCGTCTCTTCCGTCTTTTAATTCTATGCCTTCAGCAAGCAGTTTATCTCTGATCTGGTCTGAAAGGTCAAAGTTTTTGGATTTTCTTGCCTGATTTCTCAACTCGATCAAAACTTTTAAGGTCTGATCTAATTTCTCATTGTTGTTTTCTTCTACAGTCTGCAATCCCAAAACATCAAAGATAAAGGCATTCAATGTTGACTTTAGATCTTCAAGATCTGCTGTTGAGATGGTTTCTTTCCCATCATTTAAAGCAAAAATGTATTTTACAACTTCAAACAAGTGAGCGATTAGAATTGGAGAGTTGAAATCATCTGTTAATGCATCATAACATTTGTTTTTCCATTCTGTAAGGCTGAATGCGGATTCTTTATTGTCATCAGGAGTAATGGAATTCAATACTTTCACAGCTTCCATCAATCTGATAAATCCTTTTTCGCTGGCGATCATGGCATCATTGGAAATGTCTAAAACACTTCTGTAATGTGCCTGCAGGAAGCAAAAACGTACAATTGACGGGTGGAAAGGTTTTTCAAAAAAATCATTATCACCTGTTACCAACTGCATTGGAAGTATATAGTTCCCTGTAGATTTACTCATACGCTGGGAATTCATTGTCAACATATTGGCATGCATCCAATAATGTACCGGTGCAGCACCATTGCAAGCTTTTCCCTGAGCAATTTCACATTCGTGGTGCGGGAATTTCAAGTCCATTCCTCCTCCGTGAATGTCAAAAGTTTCACCTAAATATTTAGTACTCATTGCCGTACATTCAAGGTGCCATCCTGGAAAACCTTCTCCCCAAGGAGAGTTCCATCTCATGATGTGCGCCGGAGATGCTTTTTTCCAAAGGGCAAAATCCTGTGGATTCTTTTTCTCCCCCTGTCCGTCAAGATCACGGGTATTAGCAAAAAGCTCTTCTATATTACGTTTTGAAAGTTCACCGTAGTTTAACCCTCTTTTATTGTATTCCAATACATCGAAATATACAGAACCATTGCTTTCGTAAGCGAAACCTGTATCTATTAGTTTCTGAGTCAGCTCAATCTGTTCTACAATGTGACCTGTTGCTGTAGGTTCGATGTTTGGAGGAAGCAGGTTGAACATCTCTAGAACTTTATGGAAATCTACAGTGTATTTTTGTACAATTTCCATGGGTTCTAATTTTTCAAGACGAGTTTGCTTAACGAATCTATCGTTATTTACATCTCCGTCATCAGTAAGGTGTCCTGCATCGGTAATGTTTCTTACATATCTTACCTTATATCCTAAATGCATTAGGGTACGGTAGATAAAATCGAAAGAAAGGAAAGTTCTTACGTTCCCCAAATGCACATTGCTGTACACTGTAGGTCCGCAGACGTACATTCCTACGTTTCCTTCTAAGATGGGTTTGAATATTTCTTTTTCCGCTGTAAGCGAGTTGTATATTTTTAGTTGCATTTATTTTTTGTTAAAAGATTCAATAGTTTTAAGATTCAAAAATTAGTTAAAATAAAAATCTTTCACAACAAATAATTGTCGTGATAAAGATTTTATGTGAAACTTTTTTAAATTTTATCATAATTAAATCGATTCTAAATGATGCTGCAAATGTTCTACGTAATCCTTAATAATAAACTCCAGGGTAAAAACCTGAGGTTCTGTTTTGGAGGTATCACAAGTTCTCTGTAATGCTTCATCAGGAATATTTTCTACAATATGAACAACCTGATCGTTCAAAGCTTTCCAAAGGTTGATTAACTCTGCCGTTGGAACATTCTGATAGTTCTGAGCCTTTACCCAAGCGTTCTGATCGTATACGATATTCTCGTTCTCTTTATATTGAGTGACTACAAATCTACGGATATTTGTAAAAGCACTGTCACAAAGATGGCCAATAATTTCTTTTTTGGACCATTTTTCCGGTGTAGCCTTGTAAGTCCACTCTTCTTCAGAAATTGTCCGGAACCTCTGAAGTTCTGCATCTATACTATTTTTAAGGATCTGGCAGTTCATTGATTAGTCTAATTTGGCATGACTTCCTACGTAATGTAAGAACTCCTGTCTTGTAATTGGATTTGTTCTGAAGATTCCGCTTAGTTCTGCTGTAATGGTAGAACTTGCCGTGTCTTTAATTCCTCTGCAGTTTACACAAAGGTGCTTCGCATCAATGATACATGCTACATTTTTTGTTCCTAATGCTTCTTTCAGAGCTTCTACAATCTGCATTGTCAGTCTTTCCTGAACCTGTGGTCTTTTTGCATAGTAATCCACAATTCTGTTAATCTTTGAAAGACCAATTACTTCTCCGTTGGAAATGTAAGCAACGTGTGCTCTTCCTATAATGGGTAAGAAATGGTGTTCACAAAAAGAATATACAGTGATATCTTTTTCCACCAACATCTGACGGTATTTATATTTATTGGAAAATGTAGAGATACCCGGTTTGTTTTCAGGAAGAAGTCCTCCGAAAATCTCGTTCACATACATCTTGGCAACACGTTTTGGAGAATCTTTTAGGGAGTCATCGGTCATATCCAGTCCTAAAGTCTCCATAATTTCTCCAAAAAGCTCAGTAATTTTTTCTATTTTTTCCTGTGGCGATTTATCAAAAGCATCTTCCCTTATAGGCGTATGTTCTTTTCCTGTGAAAATATCATCGTCGTTATCAGTAAAATCAACCATTTTTATTTAATTTGCAGCAAAAATACGGATAATATCGTTTCCTATATTTCAAATGGGGCGAAAATCATTATCTTTTATAACCTACTCTGATTAAAACTATATGATTATTGTCGAAGAAGTACAAAACAAAGACCACCAAAGGGAATTTCTGGAATTTCCAGCACAACTTTATCAATACGACAAAAATTATATCCGCCCTTTAGATCAACACATTGAGGAGATTTTTAATCCTGAAAAGAATAAGTTTTTCAAGAATGGAGAGTGTAAAAGATTTCTATTTAAAAAAGGCAATAAGACGGTTGGAAAAGTAGCTGTTTTTATCAACAATTGTTATGAACAGGTGCAACCTACCGGAGGTTTCGGATTTCTTGACTGTATTAACGATCAGGAAACCGCAAATTTCATTTTTGACCACTGTAAAAGCTGGCTTCAGGAGAGAGGGATGGAAGCCATGGATGGGCCAATCAATTTCGGAGAAAGGGATAAGTTCTGGGGGCTTTTGATTGAGGGGTTTATAGAGCCTTTGTATGGAATGAATTATAATTTTCCTTATTACAAAGACCTTTTTGAAAACTATGGGCTTCAGATTTATTTTGAACAGCTCTGTTTTACCAGGCCTGTATTTGCAGAAGTTTCCCGCATTTTTACGATTGCTCATGAGAAAAACAGGAGAACCCCTGCCATTTCAGCACGGCCCATGAAAAAGAATAACCTTCCCAAATTTGCTAAGGACTTTACGGAAGTTTATAATAAAGCATGGGCAGCTCACGGAGAGGGAAAGCAATTGGAAGAAGGTAAGGTTTTGAAAATGTTCAATACCATGAAGCCTATTATGAATGAGCATATCTCATGGTTTGTGTATGAAAATGATCAGCCTATCGCTATGTGGATCAATATTCCGGACCTGAACCAGTGGTTTAAATACCTCAACGGAAAGTTTGGCGTTTTTGAAAAGCTGAAGTTTTTGTTCTTAAAGCGATTTAAAAAGAATGAAAAAATGGTGGGTCTTGTCTTCGGTGTGGTTCCTGAATGGCAAAGGAAAGGGATTGATGGTTATATGATCTGGGAAGGCACACAGCATTTAAGAAAGCATACTGATTTTACGATTACTGAACTTCAGTGGATTGGTGATTTTAATCCGAAGATGATTAAGATTGCAGAGACTCTTGATACTACTGTGACGAGGAAACTTGCTACTTATCGATATTTATTTGATAGGAACAAGGAGTTTGAGAGACATGTAATTCTTTAGGAAGGAAGATGGATGCTGGAAGATGGAAGTTATCGACGTTTTTGATTAACTAAAGATTCAGTTTACTTTTTTCCGGATGCTTTAGATTATTTGACGCAAAGTTTTATTTGCTGCTGTTCTATTTTTGAGGGAGCGAAGGTGGAATCAACTTTGTTGATTCTTTCTAAGCGAGTGTGTAGCCTACAGCTGGTTCTTTTTATGTGTTTTTTATTTCCGATTGAAGTTTTTCTATTTATGATTCTGATAAAATAAAAAGCCCTGTCGTTTAAGACAGGACTACTTTCATTTTTGGTACTTTTATTAGAATAGCTCACCGGCTACTTTTTTGATGTTATCACTTTTCCCCATTGAGTAAAAGTGTAAAACTGGAACTCCGAAATCCAGAAGTTCTTTGCACTGGGCAATGGCCCATTCTACTCCGATCTGCTTAACGGCTTCATTATTTTTTGCGTTCTCCACTTCATTGATAAGCTCTTCAGGAAGATCTATTTTGAATACCTGAGGCAGGATTTTCAAATGTTTTTTGGTGGCAATTGGCTTAATTCCCGGGATGATTGGAACGGTAATTCCTATCTCTCTTGCTTTCTGAACGAATTCAATATACTTTTTATTGTCAAAAAACATTTGAGTGACAATATAATCTGCTCCGGCATCTACTTTTTGCTTCAGCCATTTCAGGTCATAATTCATAGAAGGGGCTTCCATATGCTTTTCAGGATAGCCTGCTACTCCGATGCAGAATTTATTAAGTTCATCACAAACCTGTTCTTCGTTGTGAAGATATTTCCCTCTTCCAAGATTGTTGATTTGATCTACCAGATCCATGGCACTGGCATGACCACCCTGAGTAGGTTCGAAATACTGATGTCCTTTCATTGCATCACCTCTTAATGCCATCACATTATCAATACCAAGGTACATACAATCCACCAAAAGATATTCTGTTTCTTCTTTGGTAAAACCTCCGCATAGTAAGTGTGGAACAGTATCTACATTATATTTATGTTGAATTGCTGCACAGATACCCAATGTTCCCGGACGCATTCTTGTGATACGGCGTTCCATCAGTCCATTTCCTTTATCTAAATAAATATATTCTTCTCTTGAAGTGGTAACATCAATGAATGGAGGTTTGAATTCCATCAACGGATCTATATTCGTATATAGGTCTTCAATACCAATTCCCTTTTGTGGCGGAACCACTTCTAAGGAGAATAGTGTTTTCCCATTTGCGCTTTTTATATGTTCTGTTATCTTCATTTTATTATAGTTGATGGTTTTGAGTGAAGATTTTGGATTTTTAATTAAAATTAAATCTACCAGATTAGGGCTCCCCCATTCTCTCTTCTCTTAAATAAATCTCTTTTCTTCTTGAATACTCTTTAAATACCTTTCGGCTTCTACTATTTTTTGAGTTAAAAATTTATTTTGGGTGTACGATTCCTTTCTTTTAAGATAATTTATTGTTTCTAACAATTCTTTTTCGTTCAGCTCTGATAAATCGTAAAAATCTCCTAAAGTAGTAACAGCGGAAAAATTACTATTTTGAATGTCTGTAAATCTTGACTTTTGAGTTTTTTTTATATCAATTACAGTAAATTTTGTTGTGTCGAGCTCATTTCTACCAATAATTTCTAAATAATCATCAATGACATTCCTGTCAATGAATATTTTACCTGAGCCACAAGAATGTCTATCATCTCCATTTTTCTTAATACCGGATACCCAAAAAACTTCATCAGTTTCAATATCCTGACAATTTCCATGGCCATTTCCCATCAGGCATCTATCATTGAAATAAATAGACTTTTTGCTTTTAGAAAATTCCACTTTTGCAATCCAGGCAGGACCATCATCAGCAAAACCTGTTTTAAGTTCCAAATATTTAATTAAAGATCTCATCGTATTAATCTGCTAAATTTGGTGACAGCCACTTTCTCGCCTCTTGTAGAGAAATTCCTTTTCTCTCTGAGTATTCTTTTAATTGGTCTTCTGCGATTTTTCCCAGTCCGAAATATTTTGCATGCGGACTTCCGAAATAATATCCTGAAACAGCTGCTGTCGGGAACATTGCCAGACTTTCTGTCAAATAAACTCCGATATTTTCTTCAACCTTCAATAAATCCCAGATCGCATGTTTTTCCAAATGATCAGGACAAGCCGGATATCCCGGTGCAGGGCGGATTCCTTTATATTTTTCTGCAATCAGTTCTTCATTGCTTAATTCTTCCTGAACGGCATAGCCCCAATATTCTGTTCTTACTTTTTTATGCAAAAATTCTGCATAAGCTTCTGCAAAACGGTCTGCCAGAGCTTTTACCATGATGGCATTGTAATCATCATTGGCTTTTTCATATTCTTCTGCCAATTCATCCGTTCCGAAACCTGTAGTGACGCAAAATGCTCCCATATAATCAGTTTTTCCTGAACTTTGTGGGGCAATGAAATCACTTAATGCCAGATAGTCTTTTCCTTTTGATCTTTGAGCCTGTTGTCTTAGGGTTAAAAACTTAACCTTTTCGTTATTATCTTCATCAAAAATCAGAATATCATCCGTTTCATTGGAGTTAGCTTTAAAGATTCCAAAGATTGCTTTTGCTGTTAAAAGCTTTTCATCCAGAATTCTCTTTAAGATCACCTGTGCATCTTTGAAGAGTTCTTTTGCCTGAACTCCTACCACCTCATCTTCCAGGATATTCGGGTATTTACCGTGAAGATCCCAACTTCTGAAGAATGGAGACCAGTCAACGAATGGTAATAATTCTCTTAAATCCTGATTTTCGATTACAGTTATTCCTAAATTATTCGGTGTGAAGATTTCTTCGTTTTCCCAATCGATTTTGAAACGATTTTCTCTGGCTTCTTTAATGGAAACATAATCTTTATCAACCTGTCTATTTAAAAACTTCTCTCTGAAATCAGAATAGTCGTTCTTCAAATCTGAAACATATTCTTTATTTCGATCTCCCAATAATGAGCTTACCACGTTTACCGCTCTTGAGGCATCATTAACGTGAACAACGGCGTTTTTATATTTTAAATCGATTTTCACTGCGGTGTGTGCTTTTGAAGTGGTTGCACCTCCAATCAGTAATGGAAAATCTAAATTCTGTCTTTCTAACTCTGAAGCGATGTATACCATTTCATCCAGACTTGGTGTAATCAATCCACTTAATCCGATGACATCTACTTTTTCTGCAATGGCAGTCTGAATAATTTTTTCAGCTGGAACCATTACCCCAAGGTCTACGATTTCGTAGTTGTTACATCCTAAAACTACGCTTACAATATTTTTTCCAATATCATGAACATCACCTTTTACGGTAGCCATCAGTATTTTTCCATTGGCTGGTCTTGATCCGTCTTTTTCAGCTTCAATATAAGGCTGTAAATAGGCAACTGCTTTTTTCATTACCCTTGCTGATTTCACTACCTGCGGCAGGAACATTTTCCCACTTCCAAATAAATCACCCACAACGCCCATTCCGGTCATCAGATTGATTTCAATAACATGAAGGGGTTTTGCAGCTACCTGCCTGGCTTCTTCTACATCTTCTTCAATAAAACGGTCAATTCCTTTTACCAAGGCATAGGTAATTCTTTCCTGCAAAGGATTGTTTCTCCATTCCAGATCTTCAACCTTTTCTTTCTTAACTGATTTATGTTTTTCGGAGTAATCAAGAAGTCTTTCTGTAGCGTCTTCTCTCTTATCGAGGATTACATCTTCTACAAGTTCCAGCAATTCTTTATTAATCTCATCATAAACTTCCAGCATCGCAGGATTTACAATACCGATATTCATCCCGGCCTGAATGGCATGGTAAAGGAATACGGAGTGCATGGCTTCTCTTACGGTATCGTTTCCACGGAATGAGAAGGAAACGTTGCTTACTCCCCCACTTACGGATGCATAAGGAAGATTCTGTCTTACCCAACGCGTAGCTTCAATAAAATCGATCGCATTTTTTCTATGCTCATCCATTCCCGTTGCTACCGGAAAAATATTTAAGTCGAAAATGATATCTTCTGCCGGGAACCCGATCTGATTCACCAGAATATCATAAGATCGTTTTGAGATTTCAATTCTCCTTTCAAAATTGTCAGCTTGTCCTACCTCATCAAATGCCATTACAATCATTGCTGCACCATATCTTTTGATGGCTTTGGCATGTTTGATAAATTCTTCTTCTCCTTCTTTTAAGCTGATGGAGTTTACCACACATTTTCCCTGTGCCACCTGCAGACCTGCTTCCAGGATTTCCCATTTGGAAGAGTCTACCATAATTGGAATTCTTGCAATATCGGGTTCTGATGCTATTAAGTTCAGAAATTTGACCATGCATTCTTTTCCATCAATCAATCCGTCATCAAAATTGACATCAAGTATCTGTGCCCCTCCTTCTACCTGATGACGGGCAATGTCTAATGCTTCAGAGAATTTTTCCTCTTTGATAAGTCTTAAAAACTTTTTGGAACCGGCAACATTGGTTCTTTCACCAACGTTGATGAAATTACTTTCCGGCGTTATGATAAGAGGCTCAAGGCCTGATAATCTTAAATATTTCATTTTATTCTTCTAAAATATAGTAGGCATTATTGGCATTCTGCCTCAATAAATCTCTGTGCTTGCCTAAAGCGGTGAACAGTGGAAATCTTTTGTATGCTAAGCCATGTTCATTAGCAAATTTTTCTATCTCCTCAGTAATTTCGTTATAATACATATAACTGTAGTTAGGAAAGAGGTGATGTGCCACATGAAAATTAAAATTTCCTAATACATTTCTTACCAACCAGTTATTTTCCTGTAAATCGTTGGTCACTTCAAACTGGTGACGGAGCCAGCTGAATGGAATTCCATTGTCTTTATTCAATCTTGGAAAGGCATTATCAGGTAGCGGATGCAAAGGCAATAAAACAAACAGTGCAAAAACACTCGCTGCAATAACCTGCAAAAACCAAGCTCCTAAAGCCAGTCCTATTGATACTTTAAAGAACATAATAGGAATCACAATCTGATAAAAAAAGTAAAACAACTTATAACTCACCATTTTTACTTTCTCCACGACAGGTATTCTTCCCTGGGTTTTCAAAATCACTCTTTCCTTGTCAAAAAAGTCCCTGAAGTCTCTTATAAACATCCAATTGAATAAATACAGCGGATATATTAAAAAGAAAAACCTATGCTGATACTTCTGAACTCCTTTGGCCTTAATCCAAGGCACTATTAATAGCAAACCACTCTGCTCAATATCGGTATCCCAGCCATCTACATTCGGATAGGCATGGTGACTTGCGATATGTCTTTTCTTCCAGATATAGGAATTGGCTCCTATGAAATCAAAAATGTGCAGGATCATCCCATTCAGCCTTTTACTTTTAAAGATGTTGTTGTGGGCCGCTTCATGGATGAGATTTAAATAAATTAAAACCAGAGAGATTCCCATTAAGACAAAACTGAGTATATACACCCAATACTTTTCAGCATTAAGCAGAGCTATGAAATATAAACCAACATAGATCAGTGGCAGCAGTAATGCTTTGATCTGAATATAGATATCTCTGTTTTCAGGAATAGCTTCTATCCGTTGGTTTACTTTCTTTCTCAGTTCATTAAACAATTTGGCGTCATCTGAATCTTTTAAATAACTTGGCTTTTCCATTATATTAAATTTTGTGACTCACTTAAAGATAATATTTATAATCCAGCCTTTATTCTTGATTTTAATTAAAAAAATCTATCTAATTACACAAATTCTTTCAATTTTCTTGGTTCATATTTTTCCACCAGCTCCGCAATCGCCTTGATATGTTCCGGAGTGGTACCACAACAACCTCCGATAATATTGATTAATCCTTTTTCTGCATATTCTTTGATCTGTCTTGCCATATCTTCCGGTGTCTCATCATATTTTCCAAAGGCATTCGGTAAGCCGGCATTCGGATAAGCTGAAACATAGAATTCTGAGTTATGAGCCAGTGTTTCCAGATAAGGTGTTAACTGATCTGCCCCTAAAGCGCAGTTAAAGCCAACACTTAATAAATTCAGATGGGAAACAGAAATCAAAAAGGCTTCTGCCGTTTGTCCGCTCAAAGTTCTTCCTGAAGCATCGGTAATAGTTCCTGAAACCATGATTGGAATTTTGATTCCTCTTTCTTCCTGAAGTTCATCAATCGCAAACAAAGCAGCCTTAGCATTCAGGGTATCAAAGATGGTTTCTACTAACAGAATGTCTGAACCTCCGTCTAATAGTGCCTCACATTGCTGTTTGTAAGCCACTCTCAGTTCTTCAAAAGTAATAGCTCTGTAACCAGGGTCATTTACATCAGGGCTTAAACTTGCCGTCCTGTTGGTTGGGCCAATTGATCCTGCTACGAATCTTGGTTTATCCGGAGTCTTAGCTGTATATTCATCACAGGCTTTTCTGGCAATTTTTGCAGACTCATAGTTCAGATCGTACACCAGCTCTTCCATGTGATAATCTGCCATAGCAATGGTAGTTCCGGAGAATGTATTCGTTTCAATGATATCAGCTCCTGCTTCCAGGTATTTCTTGTGCACTTCTTCAATCGCCTGTGGCTGAGTAAGAGAAAGCAGATCATTGTTTCCCTTTACCGGATGTTCCCAGTCTTTGAAACGTTCACCACGATAGTCTTCTTCTTCAAACTTGTATCGCTGAAGCATGGTTCCCATTGCACCATCCAACACGAGGATGCGTTCTTTGAGGGCTTTGTTGAGTGATTCTATATTTGTCATCTCTTTTATAGTTGTTGAGTGAGGATGATAGTTTGATTGGGTTGGATAGGACTTCGTTCTATCTTGGGTTAAATCGCCCCTTTGGGGCTCCTTGTGATTAATCTAAAGCTTGTTTTAAATCTGCGATAATATCGTCTACGCTTTCTAAGCCTACTGAACAACGAACTAATCCTGCTGTGATTCCTACTTCGTTTCTTTCTTCGTCTGACAGTTTAGAGTGTGTAGTAGATGCCGGATGGGTTACGATCGTTCTTGTATCACCTAAGTTGGCAGACAATGAACACATCTGGATCTTATCCAGGAAGTTTCTTCCGCCTTCTATTCCTCCTTTTATTTCAAAAGCAACGATGTTTCCACCAAGCTTCATCTGCTTTTTGGCTACTTCATAACTTGGATGGGATTTCAGGAACGGATATTTAACGAGTTCTACATTAGGATGACTTTCTAAAAATTCAGCTACCTTCAATGCATTCTCACAGTGTTTTTCTACTCTGATCGCCAATGTTTCAAGGCTTTTTGATAGTACCCATGCGTTAAAAGGAGATAATGCAGGTCCTGTATTTCTTGCAAAAAGATAGATTTCTCTGATCAGGTCTTCTTTTCCTACTGCGATTCCTCCCAATACTCTTCCCTGCCCGTCAATCAACTTCGTTGCTGAATGTACAACAACATCTGCACCATATTTAATCGGCTGCTGAAGATAAGGTGTTGCAAAACAGTTATCTACAATAAAGATCAGATTATGTTTCTTAGCAATCTGTCCGAAAAACTCCAGATCCAGGATTTCAATCGCAGGATTGGTAGGCGTTTCAAGATATAAGATCTTTGTATTCGGTTTTATATACTGCTCTACATTCCTGGCATCTTCTGCTTTGAAATAAGAGGTCTCAATGTTCCATTTTGGGAAATACTTTGTGAATAAGGTGTGAGTAGAACCAAAAACCGACTGGCAGCTTACGATGTGATCTCCGGCACTTAGCAAAGCTGCAAATGTAGAATAGATAGCAGCCATTCCTGTTGCAAAAGCGTAACCTGCTTCAGCACCTTCCATTTTGGCAATCTTCTCTGTAAACTCAGATACGTTAGGGTTGGAGAAACGGCTGTACAGGTTTTTAGGTTTTTCTTCAGCAAAGCTTGCTCTCATATCTTCAGCATCCTGAAAAATAAAGCTGGATGTAAGATAGAGTGGCGTAGAATGCTCGTCAAACTGAGATCTCTCCGTCTGGGTTCTTATTGCTGATGTTTCGAAATTTTCCATATAGTTTTAATTAATATAACAATGTATCTCTATGATATTTTTTCCAATTTTTAATTACTGTACATTTATTATAAGATGGATTACATCTATATAAATGCTATGTGTTTATGTTTGATAGAATTTTATTCTATCCTTGGTTAAATCATCCTTCGGGATTGGTATCATTTGATATATTGTATGATTTATTTTGTACGATTATTTTGTTTCACTTAGTCTTAAAATATCACCGAATACGCCTCTGGCAGTTACCTGTGCTCCGGCTCCGGCTCCCATAATCACGATTGGGTTTTCACCATAACTTTCCGTATAGATTTCAAAGATGGAATCTGATCCTTTCAATTGTCCTAAAGCTGATGTTGCAGGAACAGAAATCAGTTTTACATCCAATTCCCCTTTGTCTTTCTGTAAATCTCCATGTAGATCTCCTACATATCGCAATACATGACCAGGTTCCTGGTTTTCTTTGATCTTCTGGTATTCTTCATCCAGCTCGTCTAATCTTGTAAGAAATTCGGGTTTTGAAACCTCAAGTAAACTTTCCGGAACCAGATTTTGAATGTTGATATCTTCGAATTCGTTGATCAAGTCTAATTCTCTAGCTAAAATCAATAGTTTTCTTGCTACGTCATTTCCTGATAGGTCTTCTCTTGGATCCGGTTCTGTGTATCCTTTTTCCAGAGCTTCGTTGATGATTGTGGAAAACTTATCGTCCCTCAGAGAGAAATTGTTGAAAACATAACTCAATGTTCCGGAGAAAACGCCTTTAATTCTTGTGATATTTTCTCCTGAAAGGTGTAATAACTTAATGGTATCAATTAACGGAAGACCTGCTCCTACATTGGTTTCATACAGATAACGTCTGTTATTTTTACTCAGCGTATATCTTAGTTTTCGGTATTCTTCGATTGGAAGGGTGTTGAAAATTTTATTGGAAGAAACCAGATCAAAGCCGTTTTCTGCTAATGCATGATAGTTTTTAACAAAGTCTTTGCTTGCGGTGTTGTCTACCACAATCAGATTTTCCAATTGATTTTCATTGGAAAAATTAATTAACTCCTGAACATCTGATGAATGTTCTGCTGTTAAAACCTCATCAGACCAGTTACTATCAAACCCTTTTTTGTTGAATGCTATTTTCTTTGAATTGGCTACTGCAACTACTTTAAGGTCTACTTTTTTACGTCTTTTAATTTCTTCTGAAGATTCAAGAACCTGTTCAATTAATGTTTTTCCTACATTTCCATGGCCTATGATCGCTAAATGAACGGTCTTCGGTTTTTTGAAGATCTCAGATTCTATGATGTTTCTGGTTTTTTCATCCTGTGAAGAAGTCACCACGATGTTTACTCTGTTTTCACCGGCAACCTGGTTTAAAAGCAATGGAAAAACATTATTTCTTGCCAATTCTGCAAAGACTTTATTAGAATCTTCTGCTACAAAACCGATCACAGAAACATTGTTGATACTATATATTTGAGATACTTTTCCTGATTTTCTTTCTGCTTCAAACTCATCAATAAGACAAGCTACTGCTTTTTCAGCATCATTTTCATGAACTAAAATGGAAATTCCGTTTTCTATGGCTTGCTGGGAGATTACTCCCACACTGATACGTGCTAAAGTAAGCGCTTTAAAAATTCGTCCGTCAATCCCGATTTCCCCTAAGAAATCTTCTCCTTCAAATTTGACAATTGATCTGTTCTTCAAAAATTTTATTTCTTTAGCATTTTTCATTACTTATAAAATGTTTTTTATGATATTATTTAATTGTTGATATTCCATTAGGAAGGCATCATGCCCGTGTATAGATTGGATCTCGTGATAAGAGATATTCTCCTTTTTCTTTTTCAGATTCTCAAAACACATTCGGATTTCAGAAGCTGGGAAGAATAAATCTGTATCTACGGAGATCATGTGCATTCGTGCCTCTATACTCTCCAGGGCTGATTCATCAGTATTTATATTCATCAGCAAATGGTTCATCAGCTTGTACGCTTGCAAACTAAACCTTTCGTTTAGCGCATTACCATGGTAAACCAACCAGTCTTCCGATTCCAGACATTGTTTTTCCTGATTGTATTTATTTTGAAATCTGTCATTAAGTGATTCCGGAGTTCTATAGCACAGCATGGCATGGATTCTTGCTTTTTGTAATGGTTCTTCTTTATCATTCAATAAAAATTTCTGAACCAGACATTGTGCATGCAACCAATCATGGGTTCTGTAATCACAGGCAATAGGAATGAAAATTTCTGCCAGCTTGGGTTGTTTTGCTAACATTTCCCATGCTATTCCCCCTCCCAATGAGCCTCCAATAATGGCATATAGGTTTTTGATATGTAAAGCATCCAGCCCTTTCAGAAATATGTTGGCAATATCTGAAGGAGTAAAGTCTTCATAGTCTTCAATTAAAAAATGATCGTATCCGTTTCCGGGAATGTTGAAACACAGAACAGTATATTTATCGGTATCAACGATCTGATTTTCGCCTATCAATTGTTTCCACCATCCTTTTTCTCCGGATACGTTTGAATTTCCGGTAAGGGCATGGTTGATTAAAATGACAGGAGCTGTAAACAGATCTTTCCCGAAAAGCTCATAGCTTAACGAGATATTGTATTCCTTTTGGGAATAGGTTTGATACGAAAGATTAATATAGTTTAGTTCTGTTTTCAATTCTATTATATATTTTAATACAATTGAAAATGCCACAGGAAATGGCTGAAAAGAACTTCAGTAAGTTATCTGTCCAAAATTACTTTGGTAGAACGTAGCACCTTCTTTGCTTGCGCAAAGGGTTGCTAAGGTTTCATAGGGTCTAATCCCTCAACCTTTCTTGATAACATTTTCAATATTTGAATGAACGAATGATGCAAAGGTAGTTCTTTTCTTTTAAAATCAAAAAAAAAATAATTTAATATTTAAAAAAGCCCTTAAACACAAGTATTTCAAGAGTATATTAATAATTCTTCAGATAAAAGGAATTGGAATTATTTTGCAAAAAAACTACCTTCGTATAGAAAAATGATGATATATGATCGCCGAAAAAGAAAGATTACAAGATACCAAATGGAAAAACTGGGGACCTTATGTAAGCAACCGGCAATGGGGAAATGTACGGGAAGATTATAGCCCGAACGGAAATGCATGGAATTACACCAATCATAATAATGCGGAAAGCTATACCTACCGTTGGGGTGAAGAAGGTATTGCCGGAATTTCTGATGTAAAGCAATTGTTCTGTTTTGCTCTTTCGTTTTGGAATAAAAGGGATAAAATCGTTAAGGAACGCTTCTTTGGATTGAGTAATCCACAGGGAAACCATGGTGAAGACATCAAGGAAATTTTCTATTATCTGGATAATACACCTACTCATAGCTATATGAAGATGGTTTATAAATATCCGATCAATGAATTCCCTTATGATGAACTTGTTGCAGAAAACGGTAGACGCAGCAAACAGGAACCGGAATATGAGATCTTTGATACAGGGATTTTTGATAATGATGCCTATTTTGATATTTTCATTGAATATTGTAAGGCTGATCACAATGATATTCTTGTGAAAATAACGGTTTGTAACCGAAGTCAGTATGATGCTCCTATTGTAGTAGCACCTACTGCCTGGTTCAGAAATAACTGGAAATGGGGATACAATACCTACAAAGGAGAAATGAATGCTTCACATGACGGAAGTATCAATATTGGTCACGACAGTATCTCCATTAAAAAGTTTTATTCAAGAAATAGGAATGCTCAAAGTGTATTTTGTGAGAATGAAACCAATACTCCAAAGCTGTATGGAGCCCCACAGGCAGAAAACACTTATTTTAAAGATGGAATCAATGATTTCATCATCCATCACAGCAATACGGTAAATCCTGAAAAAAAGGGAACCAAAACTTCTTTCTTAATTGATGAACTTATTGGAGCCGGACAATCCCAGGTCTTTGAATTCAGATTATGTCCTGATGAAAGCGATGAGCCCTTTGAACGTTTTGATGAGATTTTTACAGCAAGACAGGCGGAAGCGGAAGAGTTTTATCATGAAATTCAAAATGATACTACCAATGAAGATGAAAGGAATGTACAAAGGCAGGCTTTTGCCGGGCTTTTGTGGAATAAACAGTTCTATCACTACAATATTGGAAAATGGCTGAAAGGGGATCCGAACTTTGAAGCACCGAGAAACTTTAATGATTATGTAAGAAATACAGAATGGAACCATCTTCACAATAAGGATATTATTTCGATGCCTGATAAATGGGAATATCCATGGTATGCAACCTGGGATCTTGCTTTTCACTGTGTTCCTTTATCCATCATTGATGCTGAATTTGCCAAAGGACAGCTTTTACTTCTGACCAAAGAATGGTATATGCATCCTAACGGACAGCTGCCAGCCTATGAATGGAATATGAGCGATGTAAATCCACCTGTACATGCATGGTCATGCTTCAGGGTTTTTAAGATTGATGAAAAAAATAATGGTAAGCCTGATTTACTATTCCTTGAAAAAGTATTCCAGAAACTTCTGCTCAACTTCACCTGGTGGGTGAACCGAAAGGATAAAAACGGAAAGAATATTTTCGGAGGCGGATTCCTTGGACTGGATAATATTGGAGCCTTTGATCGAAATACTGTTTTAGAGGATGGTCAACATCTGGAGCAGGCTGACGGAACGAGCTGGATGGCCATGTATGCACTGAACATGATGAGAATTGCTATGGAACTGGCTCAATACTATCAGGTATATGAGGATATGGCGATCAAATTCTTTGAGCATTATCTTTATATCGCGGAAGCAATGGAGAATCTGGGTGAAGGAACGAAAGGGTTATGGAATGAAGAAGACGGATTTTTCTATGATGTTCTTCAGCTTGGAAATGGAAACAGTGTTTCTTTACGATTGAGAAGTATTGTTGGATTAATTCCATTATTTGCCGTAGAAATTGTAGATCATCGCCTCCTGGAAAAGATGCCCAATTTCAAAACAAGAATGGAATGGATTTTAAAAAATAAACCAGAACTCACCAAGCTTGTTTCTCACTGGGATGAGGAAGGCCAGGGAAGAAAACATCTGATGAGTATTCTCCGTAAAAACAGACTGACAAAAGTATTGACAAGAATGCTTGATGAGAAAGAATTTCTAAGTTCTTATGGAATTCGGGCTATGTCTAAAGTATACGAAGAAAATCCTTTTGTGTTCTCTGTTCATGGTAATGAAAATGTAGTGTACTATACTCCTGCCGAAAGTGACAGCAGAATGTTTGGCGGAAACAGTAACTGGCGTGGACCTATCTGGTTTCCTATCAACTTCCTGATCGTAGAAAGTCTGCAGCGTTTCCATTATTATTACGGAAACAGTCTGAAAGTAGAATTCCCAACAGGCAGTGGCGAAAAGAAAAACCTGGATGAAGTGGCTCAGAATATCAGTAAAAGACTTTGTTCTATCTTCTTAAAAGACGAACATGGACAAAGGGCTTTTAATGGAGGAAATCCAAAATTCAATTATGATGAGCACTTTAGAGACTATATTACCTTCTTTGAATACTTCCATGGAGATAACGGACGTGGTGTAGGCGCTTCCCATCAGACAGGATGGACGGCTACCGTAGCGAAGCTGATAAAACCAAGACTTACCTTTTAATGAGTAATAAAAAAACCGGATGAAATGTCCGGTTTTCTTTTTTGTATACGAAATTCTTTTGCCACGAATGCCCGAATATTTTTATTTATATAAACTCTATACATGGCTAGAAAAATTAAACCACATAATTACATAGCTCTTAGGCAACATATTACTCATCAATTATTTTATTCGTGCATCCGTGGCTAAATAAAAAATGAGGCTTGAAAGCCTCACTATAGTTTTAGATTTTTTCGCCGTTTACAAATACTTCGTATCCTATTTCTACATTAGGCTCTAAAGTTTTTGATACGGAACAATATTTTTCAAAAGATAATTCTGCTGCTTTCAAAGCTTTCTTTGGATCAATTTCGCCTTCCAAAAGGAATTTTACCATAATTGATTTGAATGGTTTTGCATCATCCACCTGAATTCTCTCCCCTTCTACTTCTGCCTGAAAACTTTTTATTTCCTGACGCTGCTTTTTTAAAATAGAAACTACGTCTATTCCGCTACATCCGGCTACTGCCATCAGAACGCTTTCCATTGGAGAAACTCCTTTAGCTCCCGGCTGTGAAGTATTATCTAAAAGGATGGAATTTCCCTGGCCGTTTGTACATTCAAATAAAAAGTCGTCGTTGATTCTATTAAGTGTTATTTTCATTGTTGCTTGTTGCTTGTTGCTTGTTGCTTGTTGCTTGTTGCTTGTTGCTTGTTGCTTGTTGCTTGTTGCAAAATTATAAAATTCCTCTGGCTTTTATCTCCAAATATTTATTGATAACGTCGATATTCAAATTCTCCGGAAGTGTATATACTGTATAAATTCCGTATTTGCGGAGTTCCTGAATAATCAGTTTCTTTTCAAATTCGAATTTTTCAGCAACGATTTCATCATAAATCTCCTGCATATTTTCAGGATTTTTGTGAATCAAAGTCTGCAATTCTGAGTTTTTGAAGAATACCACTACCAATAAGTGATTCTTAGCAATTCCGCGAAGATATTTTAGCTGACGGTTTAATCCATCCAACGTTTCGAAATTGGTAAATAGCAGAATCAGGCTCCTCTGGTTGATGGAATACTTTACATCCTGATACAATCTGTTGAAATCACTTTCAAAGAAATCTGTTTTAATATTATAGAGTGATTCTGATATTTTCTTAAGCTGTCCGGATTTATTCTCAGCAGCAATTTTATTTTCAGCTTTTTTGGAGAAAGTCATCATTCCCGCCCTGTCTCCTTTCCTCAGAATAATATGAGACAAAGCCATGGTTGCATTGATAGAATAATCCAAAAGACTCAATCCTTTGAAAGGCATCTTCATAGTTCTTCCTTTATCAATCAGCATAAAAATACGCTGCGATTTTTCATCCTGGAATTGGTTTACCATCAGACGATTCGCTTTAGAAGTCGCTTTCCAGTTAATGGTTCTGATATCATCTCCCGGGACATATTCCTTAATCTGTTCAAATTCCATGGTATGTCCCAGCTTTCTCACTTTTTTTATACCACCCAGCAGAAATTCACTTTGCAAAGCCATCAGCTCATATTTTCTGAGATGGATAAAAGATGGATAAGCCGGCAACATTGCATCTTTCTGGAAACTGAATCTTTTCGAAACAAATCCTAAAGGTGATGAAACAAAAATATTCAGACTTCCGAAATGATATTCTCCTCTTTCCTTAGGTTCTAAACTATACTGAAAGAAAGTGTTGGCTCCGGTATTAATTGTCTTTTCAATCAAAAAATCTCTTTTCTGAAACTGAAATGGGATCTCATCAATAATTTTAGTTGTGATCTTAAAGCCGTAATTATTTTTAATATCAATCTTTACAAAGTTCTCATCACCATTGGATAATTTTTCCGGTAATATTCTTTGTGCCTGTACAGCATTTTTTTGATTAAAAATCAGCAAATAATCTACCATGGCAGCAAGAAAACATATCAACACGGCAATATGGCCCACCCACATCAACACCGGAAAGAAAAAAGCCAGAACATACAGTATCCCCACTCCGATGAGTGTAAAGAAGAAACGTGTATTGATGTATAAGTTTTTCATTGTTTAGGTGGCAGGTAGCAGATTATAGGTTTCAGGTAGGTACTCATTAACTTCATGTTGGGAATTATTATTGTAGGGAATTAATTAAACCGTTCAACATTTTTGTTATTTCAATAATTTCCTGATTTAATTTTAAATAATCTTCTTCACTAAAAAAAATGAGATTTTTCGAAATTACTAATTGTGTTTCCACTTCTGCGCAGCTGCCTCTTGATATTTTTAAAAATTGCAGATAATCAGGTTTACTTCTTCTTGAATTTCCTTCAGCAATATTAGAAGGTATAGAAACTGCAGCTCTTCTGATCTGCGATGTTAGTCCATAGACTTCATTTTTAGGAAAAGCATCCGTAATTTTATAAATATCAGTGACAAAATCAATAGACTTCTGCCAAACTAAAAGCTCTTTAAAATTTGCCATATCGAATACTTTATACTCTAATTAAACTTTGGCCCCCTATTACCTATTACCTATTACCTATTACCTATCTAGGAATTTCTATTCCTTCTAAAATTTGACGGATAATTTCATCAGCAGTAAGGCCTTCCATTTCTCTTTCAGGAGAAACAATTACTCTATGTCTTAAAACGGCATAACTAGCCTCTTTGATGTCTTCAGGTGTTACAAAATCTCTTCCTCTCATTGCTGCAAAAGATTTGGAAGCCGTAAGAAGTGCTAATGAAGCTCTCGGCGAAGCACCCAGATACAGAAATTGATTCTCTCTTGTATTGATAATAATTTTCGCGATATACTCCATCAGATGAGCCTCCACAATGATCTCTTTAACCAAACGCTGGTAGCCTTTCAACTGCTCTGCAGTGATCACATGATTTACACCTTCTGTTTTATCTTCTTTTTTGCTTTCGTGCTGATTTTTAATGATCATAATCTCCTGCTCAAGGTTCGGATAACCTACATTAATTTTGAACAGGAAACGATCCAGCTGAGCTTCCGGAAGCCTGTACGTTCCTTCATGCTCTATCGGGTTTTGTGTAGCTACCACAAGAAATGGTTCCTCCATAATGTAGCGGGTTCCATCCATTGTAATCTGTCTTTCCTCCATAACTTCAAATAGGGCAGCCTGGGTCTTCGCCGGTGATCTGTTGATCTCATCAATCAATATAAAATTGGAGAAAATAGGCCCTTTTTTAAATTCAAATTCAGAGTTTTTTACGCTGAAAACTGAAGTACCCAGAATATCTGAAGGCATAAGATCCGGTGTAAACTGAATTCTGCTGAAGCCCACATCAATGGTTTTAGCTAATAGTTTTGCCGTAATTGTTTTCGCAACTCCCGGGACACCTTCGATCAGGACGTGTCCGTTTGAAAGTAACGCTGCCAGGAGATGTTCTATCATCTTCTCCTGCCCTACAATTACTTTGCCTATTTCAGCTTTTACTTTATCCAGGCTTGCACGAAGTTCTATCATATCAATTCTCGACTGAAAGTGGTCTTCGTTTTTATTAAGATCTATAGAACTTTGATTTTCTATGTTTGGGTTATCAAGATTTTCCATAATTTTTATCTTTGGTTTTGATAGGACTCCGTTCTATCTTTTATTAAATCGTCGCGTTGGGACTCTTATTTTAGTAACTCATCTAGCAATTTATTGATTCTTGCTAGGTCTTCTTTCATCACACTGGCATACGGATCCTGTGCTCTTTTGATAAGGTTGATGGCCTCATTAATCATTTCCATAGGTTTTCCTGTTTTTAACTGTAGCTTTTGAGCAAATTCTTCATCAATATTTTGAGTATCAATCAGAAGATCCATTCTCACTTTATTCAGGAAATATTGGGCTTTCTTGGCCATCATATCATGAAAATCGCCTTCCTGAAGATAAAGATTTCCAATGCTTTTCACAAAATCCAGTGATGTATTTCTCAAAGGTTCTATAACGGGTACAATTCTCTGCTTCCTCTTCGCATTAAAGAAAATAAAAAGGATAAGCCCCCCCAGGAATATCCACCATGCATATTTCAGTGCCGGATTTCCTAATACAAACCTCATGAAGAACCGGGAAGCTTTGGTATCGTTCTCCACAAACCAAAGGGTCTCCCTATCCTGCAGATAAGAGAATACGTCCTGTGCATATCTTACATTTCCAGGTTTCAACAGATAATAATTGGTAAGAAAAAGGGGTTCGCTATGAACGTAAAAATTACCTTTCCCGAACTTCGCTTTAATAAAGTTGGCCTGATCTGTATTTTTCCTCTCTACCGTTTTTCCAAGAACTTCTACCCCCGGTTTGATAAATGAAAATCCTTTTCCTGAAGGAAATTTATCCAGCTGAATGAAATCGTTCTGGTATTTTTTATCTGTAAGTTTCAGTACATTTTCATCCTCAAAAGAAATATCTGAACTATGAAACCCAATACTATCCGCAATTTCCTTAGGCATAAGGTTCATCACCAACATAGCATCCGAGCCTTTTGACACCTGATCCATAATTTTTTTCCAGGATTCGGTATCAATATTATTTTCAATAATGACAATATTATGAACTTCTTTTTTATTCTGGCTATAATATTCGTAAGGAGCACGATCGATCTTCTTCAAATGATTTTTAAAAAGATCTTTAGCTTCATTATTAAAAACAAAAAGACCAAAGGGTGACTTTTCATTGATATCAAAATTTTTGCGCCAGTCTGTAGTTTCTTTTTTATTCACTTCAAGCAACGCCAAAATAACCATCACAACGATGAAGATCACAGCATATATTCTGAAAGTCTTATTCATGGTTAATGGAGTTATGGTTTAAATGCCTGATATTGATTTTTAAATTTCTGATAGCTCTGTTCGTCAATATTAAATTCTCCGTACCACACATAATCAAAAATGTAAGACAGATCTGAAAATTCACTTTTAAGATTTGGAACTTTTAATTCTGCCACATAATCTTTATTGGTTTTTTCAGGATTCCAGTTAATCAGTTTCTTATCACTTAATTTTTTAAGAATGAATAGGAACTGATAACGGACTGCTGAACGGTAATCTCCTGTATGTTCAAACGTTGCTATACTTTCCGGGAAATTAATTTCATGGATATTTTCATGCAGTTCTTCTACATTCAGATCCAGTTTTTTATTCTTTTTACCAAAAATAAAATTCCCATCTTTTCCAATAATATATTTAATGATGAAATAAAGAAGAAATCCAACCAGAATGATTACAAAGAGGCGAATAAATGCTCCGGTAAATTCAGAAGATTTAGCAAAAACCGTATCACCAAAAATGCTGCGTAAAATACGGTCAAACTTTTTCAATAGCTTTTGCCAGAAAGATTCTCTGGGTTTTGATACTGAATAATCAAATTCATTTCCTTTATATCTGGACGGAACATTCTTTTTAAATTCTTTGGGATACACCGCATTTTCAGAAACCGGATTCTTCACCAGTACAGAATCTGCACGCAGCATATTATGATAATGCCCGGTAGTATACAGTGAATCTTCCATATAGTTATCATCCTGAGCCTTCACAAAGCCGAGGGAAAAGAAAAACAATATGAAAAAAAGAGTTCTATTCATTGATTCCAATCGTGTCTATTTCTTCAAGTTCTACTTTCTGATGAAGATCTGTTCTGCTGTCATAATACATCAATCCGGCATTCACATACAACAGATTGGAAAGAAAGAATGAAAGCAGCATTGAAATTCCATAAAACACAAAAAATGCAATCCCAAAACCACCGGTAAAAGGGTCTTGTTCAAAATTTCCATCGGGTGTGCTCGTCAGGATCGACCCATAAAAAAAGATCATCGGAATATATGTAAATACCGAACTTGCTGTAGATATAATGATAAACATCACAAACGCTGCTCCCCAATATTTCCAATAAGGAGATTTTTCGCTTCCATTAGGATAAGAAAACTGCGCACGGATAGAATAGCTCAGGCTTTCCATAAAACCTCTTCCCGAATTAAAATAATCGTACATCAGAAATGTAATCACATTAAATAATGTAGGATAAACCAGCATTATAAGAAAAATCCCGATCAGAACAAAGATCAGAAGATAGGAAAAACCTACAAGAAATAAAGATAAAGGAGCCACTATAAATGTTATCCCAAGGCATAGTTTAGCAATTTTACCTGCATTTTTTTTGAAATCTCCTAAAATGTCATCTGTCTTTATATTTTTTGCTCCGGTGGCAATTCTTTTCAGATAAAAGACAGGATAAAGATAATTGATAATAGCCAGAATCATAAAAAGTACGAATGTAAGGACACCCACCCCAATTAGCATTCCGGCATTCTCTGAAAAATAACGTTCAAAATAGTAGGTATCTCCTCCCAGATTAGAACCGAAAATTTGAGAGAAAAGTTCTTTATATCCGAAAATAAAAACAGTTACCATTAAAATCAACAGCAAACCGTTGATCAGAATATAATTTTTAAAATAATTCTTTCCGTATAGTTTGAAAAAATTGAAACTGTCACTAATGAAAGTTCCAAAATCCCTTTTTTTATAAAATTGTATCATTGATGTGTTTATTAGTTTTTTTATTGACTATTGAAGGATATACAAAATAGTAAAATCCTATAATGGCCAATGATCCCAGAATAATAATAAGATTCAGGATCAGGGGCATTGTTAAAGCATGTCTCGTCACATATCCTTCGATAACTCCGGCACAAATGGTGAAAGGAACTGTACTTAAAAATATTTTAAAAGAATCTTTAAAGCCTTTTTTAAAAGAGTTAAACCTCGAAAAAGTCTTCGGAAACAGAATAGATGCTCCTAGAATCAACCCACACATTGCTTCCACCACCATCGCAAAGATTTCAAAAACACCATGAAGCCATATTCCTCTGGCACTCTGTTTCAATGCTCCATAATCAAAGAAAAAGTATTGAAAGGAACCCAACATAACACTGTTGGATAACAGGGCAAATAAAGTTCCCACTCCACCTGCAATTCCATAAATATACAATTTGGCTCCTACCTGGATATTGTTGAAAATAATCCCAATCGTACTTCCCCAGGTTGTCCCGCTCTGATAAACTCCTACAGCATTATTTTTTTTAATATTCTCAATCGTTTCGTTTACATAACTTTCACCAAGAATAATATTCACAAACTCTTTATCATAAATTGCAGAGAGAACTCCTATTGAGGTAAAGAGAATAAAAAACAGAAAAGCATACAACAAATACCTCCGATACTGATAGACCAGCAACGGTACTTCTGTTTTAAAGAAATAAACCAATCTGTTCTCCTCTACTCTTTTGGTTTTATAAATCTTTTGGAAGATCTGTGATGAAAGGTGATTCAGATAAATGGTCGTATTACTTTTAGGATAATAAGTCTGAGCAAAAGAAAGATCATTGATCAGGTTAATATACAACGAAGACAGGTCATCAGGATTTTTTTTTATTTTCCCATCAATAACCTGTTCTATTCCCAACCATTTTTCTTTATTTTGTTTAATGAAATAAACTTCTCTCATAATTGTAAGGCTAAAATAATAAAAAATATGTCTCAGATCGCGATAAATACCTCACAAAATGTAAATATTAACTTCAATACGGCAAGTGTTGGGGAAAGAATGCTTGCATTTATCATTGATCTTCTGATAAGGGTTGCCTACGTTCTGATGGTCCTTTATGTGTTTTTCAATATCCTTGATCTGGGATATTTAATGAACGGGCTAGATACCTGGTCTGTAATGGCAGTTTATATCATCCTGACCTTTCCAACCTACATTTATCCTGTTGTTTTGGAAAGTTTAATGGAAGGGCAGACACCAGGGAAAAAACTGATGAAGATCAGAGTGGTAAAAATTGACGGATATCAGGCCAGCTTTGGAGACTATATGATCCGCTGGGTATTCAGACTGGTAGATATATCTTTTGCCGGAGTGGTAGGTTTGATTTCAATGATTGTTTCAAAAAACAATCAGCGTTTGGGAGATATAGCTTCCGGAACGGCTGTTATTTCTCTAAAGAACAATATCAATATCTCTCATACTATTTTGGAAAACATCAATGAAGATTACATCCCTTCATTTCCTCAGGTGATTGCTTTGAGTGATAATGACATGAGGATCATCAAAGATAATTATACCAAAGCCGTCAAAGTAGATGACCGACAAATTATCAGCAAGCTTTCTGATAAAATCAAAAGCATCCTTAAGCTGGATATAGACCCAGCAAAGATGACAGAAAGACAGTTTATTAATGTTATTATTAAAGATTATAACTATTACACAGGAAAGGATAATTAATGCATTGTCAATGGTCAATTTTACACCGAAAGTAGATACTGAATTAGAGAACTATTGAAGTGAATACATTTTATTGCTCCTTATAATTTTCGTATCTTTAATAATTACAAACCCTGTATCATGAAATTTGAAAACAACAGATCCGGAAACGGCGGAGTTCTTACCCTGAATAACGAAGTAAAAGAAGTAGGAAGGTTAACCTATACAATTTTTCCTGAAGACCATAAGCTGATCATTTCTTTTGTTCTCGTTCATCCTGAATTTGAAGGAAGGGGAATGGGAAAATATTTAGTGGAAGAGGCTATCAAATTTGCAAGGGAAAATAACTGGAATGTTTATCCTCACTGCTCTTATGCAAGAGCCGTTATGATGAGAATGAATGATGTGGATGATATTTTCTTAAAGAATTAAGACATCATTCACCAGAATCTCCTCAATATTATCCGGATAATCTACTTCCAGATGCTGGTCAGAGGCTACCCATTCCATAATCTCCTGCAATTGTAACACTTTAGAATTCGGAATCCCCATTTTATCCAGAGCACAGGCATTACATTCCTGTTCATATTGATTGTGAATAGGAATCACGAAGAGTTTTTTATCCATGAAAAGCGCTTCAGCAGGTGTTTCAAAACCAGCATTGCAAAGAATACCTTCACAGCCTTCAAAATATTTCAGATATTGGATTTCATCAATAGGAAATACTTCAACATTTTTCACCTTAACCTGCACTTTGCTGTATTTTGAAAAGACCTTCCACTCTACAGGAATTTTCCTTAGAACCTTAATGATATTTTCATCTGCAAAGCTTGGAAGGTAAACAAGGTAATACCCTTTCTTATACGGGTTGAGACTTCTTATCTTTCTTCGAATGACTGGTTTTTTAATCTGCGGATGATAATTCTCAAAATGAAAGCCTATTTTCCTGTCACTGGGAACATAATATTTTAAAATCAATTCACCCAGAAAATCTTTCTTTTGAGGCTTAGGCGTTTCCGGAAAACTCATAGATGCCTGATGACTAAGTTCTATCATGGGTAATTTTTTCAATTTCGAAGCCCATCCTGTTAAAGGTTCATAGTCGTTGATAATTAAATCATATTGGGAAAGCTCCAAATCTTTAATGGTCTTTGCAGCATCAATAAATTTATTATCGGTAAATGTTTTCCGATAGGATAAACCGCCTGTTTTGTTATAAAGAAGGGAAATACCTCTATATTGAAAATTAATATCGAAATCGGCCTTTAACTGCGATTGATGACCACTAATGAGTGTGTCTACCGAAGCATACTTTTTGAGTATCGGGATAATCTCCTGTGCGCGGGCAACATGTCCATTACCGGTACCCTGAAATGCATATAAGATTTTCATTAAGTAAAATTGGTTACGATTTTTAAAAGCTCAGAATTATCCATTTCCTGAATTTCCTCTGCTTCATCATCTTTCAGTAAATGTTTGTGGTCGTCATAGTAAAAGATTTTCCATTCTTTATCATGGTATTCCAATGCAGACAGGTTTTCAATCCAGTCCCCGGAATTCAGATAAGTACAGGATCCTTTTTTATTAACAACTTCCCGGATCTGTGGCTGATGAATATGTCCGCAGATTACATAGTCATATTGGTTATCAATAGCCAGCTCGGAAGCTGTAAGTTCAAAGTCTCCAATATACTTTACTGCTTTCTTCACATTATTTTTAATTTTTTTTGAAAATGAATATTTTTCTTTACCCATTTTTTCCAAAAACCAATTTACAATATTATTTATGATAATTAAAAGGTCGTATCCCTTTCCGCCAAGTTTGGCGATCCATTTGGAATGCTGGACAGATGCATCAAAAACATCACCGTGAAAGATCCAGGTTTTCTTCTCATCAATAGTCAGGCAGATTTTATTACAGACTTTAAGTTTTCCAAGTTCAAAATCGGTAAACTTACGGAACATTTCATCATGATTGCCTGTAATATAATAAACATCCGTATTCTTGGTAGCAAATGAAAGGATCTTTCTGATCACTTTCAAATGAGGTTTAGGGAAGTAAGACTTTTTGAATTGCCAGATATCAATGATATCACCATTCAAAACCAAAGTTTTAGGCTGAATAGAATTGAGGTATCTCAGCAATTCCTTAGCCTTACATCCATAAGTTCCCAAATGAACATCCGATATGACAACTAACTCAACGTTTCTTTTCATCCGTATATTTTTCAGCTTTAAAATTGGCTGGACGGAACACCTATTATTTTCGAATCGAAAACATGAAGGTATTTCATAGTTTTTTACAAAGAAACTAATTGAAAGTTAACTGTATATGAATGCTATATTATTTTTTATAAAGAGTTCATTAGCTCTTCCGTAATTTCCATATTATGATAAACGTTCTGAACGTCATCATCATCTTCAAAACGCTCAAGCATTTTCATATTCGCTTTGAACTGTTCTACACTTACCTCTTTTGTATTGTTTGGAATTCTTTGTAATTCTGCGCTCTTCGCTTCAATTCCAAGTTCATCTAATTTGTGAGATAAAGACCCGAAATCTTCAAAAGCTGTAGTAATCATTACTTCTTCTTCATCTTTTTCTACATCTTCAGCACCACCATCAATCATTTCCATTTCAAAGTCATCCCATTCCATTTTAACCTGAGCTAAATCGATTGTAAAAATTCCCTTTCTATCGAAGATAAATGCGAGTTCACCATTTTTACCAAGGTTACCGTCAAACTTATTGAAAATAGCTCTTACATTGGCTACAGTTCTGGTTGTATTGTTTGTAGTACATTCTACAAAGAAAGCAACACCCCCTTGTCCGTATCCTTCATAAGTAATTTCTTCATAGTTTTCAGCATCTGCACCACTTGCTTTTTTTATTGCTCTTTCTACGTTATCCTTAGGCATGTTTGCCCCTTTAGCGTTTTGGATACATCTTCTCAATGCAGGGTTAGCTTCAGGATCTGTTCCTCCCGCTTTTACTGCTAATGCAATATCTTTACCTATTTTAGAGAATGTCTTAGCCATTTTATCCCATCTGGCCATTTTAGAAGCTTTTCTATATTCAAATGCTCTTCCCATTTTAAATTTTTAAATTTTCAACAAAATTACTTAAAAGTATACAAAAAAAAAATACCTCCAAAAAATTGGAGGTATTCATTATTTAGAAAAATTAATTATTTTTTCTTTTTAGCAGCAGCTTTTTTCTTAGCTGGAGCTTTACCTTTTTTCACTACAGTCTTCTTCACTACTACGTCTAGATCAGATTTCTTAAGTGCATCCCAAGCAGCACCGTTGATAGCTTCAACAACTACTTTTCTGTCAATCATTCTGTCAGCGTCAGAAGCTTTTGCAGAAACTTGAGCATCTCTAGAACCTACACCAGTAGATTTTAATTGGTTACCGTTAACTCCTCTAGCTTCAAGAGCACCTACTACAGAAGCAGCTCTTTCTCTTGAAAGTTTCAAGTTGTAAGCAGCAGCACCTTTAGCATCTGTGTGACCAGTTACTAAGAAAGTACCATCTTTAGATTCATTAATGATTCTAGCAGCCTCATCTAGCTTAGTGTTAGATTCTGGTCTGATAGTAGCTTTGTTAAAGTTGAACAAGATACCTTTAAGAGCTCCTGTAGCATCTTTAGCAATTACGTCTTTTGGTTTAGGACATCCATTGTATTCTGGAAGACCTGGAACAGTAGGACAAGCATCATCTTTATCTAGGATACCGTCACCGTCTGTATCTGGCCAAGGACAACCTTTGTTTTCAGCAGGACCTGCAACAGTAGGACAAGCATCATCTTTGTCGATAACACCGTCACCGTCTGTATCTGGCCAAGGACAACCGTTGTTTTCAACTGGACCAGCTACATCTGGACATTGATCGTCTTTATCTGGAACTCCGTCACCATCAGTATCAGGACATCCTTGGAATTCTGGTAAACCTGGAGTATCAGGACAAAGATCATCTTTATCTAGGATACCATCCTTATCTCTGTCTCTGTTTCCGAATCTGAATAAGATAGAAGCAGAAGCTTGCCAGAAGTTAGCAACTGTAGATTTATCACCTGGAGTTGAAACATAATCTCCTTGGATACCAAGACCGAAGTTTTTAGTTACCCAGAAGTTAGCACCAGCACCAGTAGCTACTGTAAAGTGATTAGCTTTACCTACTTCGTTACCATCTTTTCCGTTTGTTACGTTATAATCTAACACATTACCATTAGCATCAAGACCATTTTTAGGGAAACTTTGTCCTGTATAGTCATGTCTTAGGTAGTTAGCACCAACTCTTAAATATGGATCAAACCAAGATTCTTCGTTCCATAAAAGACCTGCACCGTGAGCCTGGAAACCTAGACCTGTCATTAGGAAAAATTCTTTCCCCATGTTGAATCTTTTGTTTTCAACATTTCCAACAGAAGTTTGCCAGTCGATTACTAAACCTTTACCAACGTTTCTAGCAACTGTTAACTTAGATAATGGTGGTGTAATAGAATAGCTGTTCATATTGAACAGATTCTTTGTCAAATTTTTCGCAGAGAACGTATTACCGAATGTAGATCTTGCTGCTACGTGGTTTTCTGCATGAGCACCAACTCCGATTAACCACGGATTGTTGGTAGTCTGCGCGAAAACAGTAGAGGCAACGGTAAGCGCCAATGCTGAAATTCCTAATTTTAGATTTTTCATAGAATTAAATGATTAAATAATTGATAATGCAAAATAAATATAATTTTTCTTTATATACAAAGTTTTTCAAATGATTTTTAACTTTTCTTTAATATTCTGTCCAGGTTCCGCTTATTTTCTCTATCTTTAATGGCCTCTCTTTTATCGAAAAGCTTTTTCCCTCTACCCAGCGCTATCAGCACTTTTGCTTTCCCTCGATCAGTGATATATAATTTCAAAGGTATAATCGTGTTTCCTGCATCCTTTAACTTTTTTTCAAGTTTCTGCAATTCTTTTTTGTGCAAGAGCAATTTCCGTTCCCTTTTTGTTTTATGATTGTAAAAAGTTCCCAATTTATACTCATCAATCATCATGTTGATGATGTATAACTCCCCATCAATAAACTGACAGAACGATTCTGTGATCGATGCTTTGGAAGATCGTAAAGATTTTATTTCTGTACCTGTCAAAACCATTCCGGCTTCGTATTCTTCAAGAATTTCATATTCAAAGCGGGCTCTTCTATTTAATATGCTAACTGTTTTCTCAATCTTCATCATTTTAAAATTTCGTTAATGAAATATATAAAAAATACCATACATTTAAAAACTTGAGTATTATATTATTACAAAATACCCAAATTCTTTTCGTATTTTTGCGCCAAATTTACAAAACTATATGTTAACAGTATCTAACTTATCTTTACAATTCGGGAAAAGAGTTCTTTTTGACGAGGTAAATATTATGTTTACCAAAGGAAACTGCTACGGGATCATCGGAGCAAACGGGGCGGGAAAATCTACATTCCTTAAAATATTAACAGGAAAGCAGGATCCTACAACAGGTCACGTATCTCTGGAACCAGGGAAAAGGATGTCAGTTTTGGAGCAGGATCACTTTGCTTATGATCAGTATACTGTTCTTGAAGCTGTATTAAGAGGTAATAAAAAATTATTTGAGATAAAGGAGGAAATGGATGCGTTATACGCAAAAGAAGATTTCTCCGATGAAGATGGGATTAAAGCTGGTGAACTGGGTGTAATCTATGATGAAATGGGTGGATGGACTGCAGAATCTGATGCTCAGACCATGCTTTCCAATGTGGGAGTTAAAGATGACATGCACTGGCAAATGATGAGTGAACTTGAGAACAAAGACAAAGTAAAAGTTCTTTTGGCCCAGGCACTTTTCGGAAACCCGGATGTTCTTATTCTGGATGAACCTACCAATGACCTTGACATTGATACAATTTCCTGGTTAGAAGACTTCCTTGCTGATTATGAAAATACAGTAATCGTAGTATCTCACGACCGTCACTTCCTGGATACGGTTTGTACTCACATTGGAGATTTAGATTATGCTAAACTTAACCTTTATACAGGTAACTACTCTTTCTGGTATCAGGCATCTCAATTAGCAACAAGACAAAGAGCTCAGGCTAACAAGAAAGCTGAAGAGAAGAAAAAAGAACTTCAGGACTTCATCGCACGATTCAGCTCTAACGTTGCTAAGGCTAAACAGGCTACTGCAAGAAAGAAAATGATCGACAAATTAAATATCGATGATATTAAGCCATCTTCAAGAAGATATCCTGCTATCATTTTTGAAATGGAAAGAGAAGCTGGAGATCAGATTCTTGATGTAAAAGATCTTGAAAAAACAAAAGATGGAGAACTATTATTCTCTAATATTGATCTAAATCTTAAGAAAGGAGATAAAGTAGCTGTACTTTCTAAAAACTCTTTAGCAATTACAGAATTTTTCGAAATTTTGGCTGGAAATGTTGAAGCAGACAAAGGAACTGTGGCTTGGGGAGTTACTACGAACCAGTCTCACATGCCTTTAGATAACACTAATTTCTTCCAGGAAGATTTAAGTTTGGTTGACTGGTTAAGACAATTCACTAAAAACGACGAAGAGCGTCACGAAGAATTTGTAAGAGGATTCTTAGGAAGAATGTTATTCTCAGGTGATGAAGCGTTGAAATCATGTAAAGTACTTTCCGGAGGTGAAAAAATGAGATGTATGTTCAGTAGAATGATGCTTCAGAAAGCTAACATTCTTTTATTAGATGAACCTACCAACCACTTAGACCTTGAAAGTATCACGACATTGAACAACTCATTGTCTAACTTCAAAGGAAATCTTTTATTGTCTTCTCATGACCACGAAATGCTGTCAACGGTTTGTAACAGAATCATTGAATTGACTCCAAACGGAATCATCGACAGAGAAATGACTTATGATGAGTACCTTGCTGATAAAAAAGTGAAGGAATTAAGAGAAAAAATGTATTCTTAATCAGATACATTCAATAGATATAAAAATACCTCAAAGCAATGCTTTGAGGTATTTTCGTTTAAACAATAAATAAAATAATTATTTTGTAAGTTTCGTTGCTGGAAGAGCAACAGTTCCCGGATCTTTCCATAATCCATCTTTTTCTGCTCTCTTTTTGACTGCCTGAGCTCTTTTTTCACTGTCAGGGTGAGAGTTGAACATTTTTTCAAAACTGGTTTGTGTACTTCCTTGTGACAATAATGCTAATTTCTTGAAAGCAGTATATGCACCTACTACGTCATATTTATTAGCTTTCATAAAATCATAAGAATAAGTATCTGCTTCAGATTCCTGTTTTTTACTGTGAGAAGCATCTAAAAATTCATTGGCCATCTTTCCGATCTGGCTGTCATTAAGAGTCGCTACTGTGCCGGAAGCAGATGAAGCTGCATCTAATGCTGCTGCTTTTAAATAAGCAGATTTCATAGCATCTTTGGTATCCTGATTTTTAACGTGACCGATTTCGTGACCAATTATAGCCAACAACTCGTTATCTGTCATGATATCCATCAAAGAAGAGAATACACGTACGCTTCCGTCTGCACAAGCAAAAGCATTGATATCTTTCACTTTATACACTTTATAGTTCAAATTCAGACCGTCTTGTGTTTTGTGTTTTCCAAACAGTTTATTCAGTCTTACTGTATAAGGATCTTTTGGCCCTGCTACAGCATTGTTCTTATCCATCCAATCTACAGATTCTTTGGATAATTTAATGGCATCTTCGTTGGTAAACGTTAAGGCTTTTGCACCCTTTGAAACAACCCCGGCAGCTTTTCCGAGATTAAATTGTGCATTGATAGAATTCATTGCGCCTAGAAAAGTAAGGCATACGATAATTTTTTTCATAGTCATTTTAAATTTGGAGCACGAAGGTAATCAATTTTTAACAATTATTAAGTCAAAACTTCATTCTCGATCCCATCAAAATGCTATTTTTTTTCCTTATTTTTGTGAACATGAGTCAAAAATGGATTTACAAGCCCGAACCCGATGAGGAAATTGTGGACGGACTAAGTTCGTCGCTTGGTTTTGGAACTTTTGAATCTAAACTTCTCGTTCTAAGAGGAATTGACAATTATCAGAAGGCGAGAGAATTTTTCAAACCAAACCTTAACGATATACACAGTCCGTTTTTAATGGCAGATATGCAAAAAGCTGTAGAGCGTATTGCCACTGCAATTGAAAATGGCGAAAAAATATTGGTATACGGCGACTATGATGTGGATGGAACCACGGCTGTTGCCTTAATGTACCTGTACCTCAGCAAAATTGTTGAGAAAAAATACCTGGACTACTATATTCCGGACAGAAATTCTGAAGGATATGGAATTTCTACAGAGGGAATTGATTTTGCCAAAGAGAATGGCTTTTCATTAATCATTGCTTTAGACTGCGGTATTAAAGCCATTGATATGATTAATTATGCCTCCAGCCTGGAAATAGATTTTATTATCTGTGATCACCACCTTCCCGGTGAAGAGATTCCTAATGCGGCTGCAGTTCTTGATCCTAAAAGAAATGACTGCCGATATCCATTCAAGGAACTTTCAGGATGTGGTGTGGGCTTTAAGCTTTGCCAGGGTCTGAATACGATCTATAAGCTTCCGGATGCTGAATTATTTGAGCTAACGGATCTTCTGGCTATCTCCATTGCTGCCGATATCGTTTCGATGACTGGTGAAAACAGGGTTCTTGCGAAAATGGGATTGAAAACCCTTAGAAAAACAAGAAATCTTGGACTAAGATTATTAATTCCGGAGGACAAGCTGTCTCATTTCGAAATTTCAAATATTGTTTTTGAAATTGCTCCTAAAATAAATGCTGCAGGAAGAATTTCCCATGGAAAAGCTGCTGTAGAGCTTATGGTCTCTGAAAATCTGAAACATGCCAACCAGATCGTGAGTGATATTATGAATCTCAACGATGAAAGACGTGAACTGGACATGAACTCTACTCTTTCGGCCCTGAATCAGATTATAGAATCTCAACAGGAAACAAAACATACAACCATTGTTTATCATCCTGAGTGGAACAAAGGTGTTATCGGAATTGTAGCTTCAAGGCTTATTGAAACCTATTATAAACCTACGCTGGTATTTACAGACGGAAATAATGGTGAAATGGTTGCTTCAGCAAGATCTGTTTCAGATTTTGATGTTCATGAAGCTCTTGATTTGTGCTCTGAATATTTCCTTAAATTCGGAGGGCATCATGCTGCTGCAGGACTTTCAATGGAGAAAGATAAGTTTGAAGCATTTAAAGTAAAGTTTGAACAAATTGTTTCTGAAAAAATTCAGGACCATCAGAAAGAACCATCTATCTCAATTGATACTGAAATTACCGTTGACGAAATTAACAGAGAGTTCATCAATTTTCATAGAAAACTGGCTCCGTTCGGTCCTCACAATATGAAGCCTATCTTTACACTGACCAATCAAAAGCTTTCCGGTTATGTTAAAACGATGGGTAAAGACAACAACCATCTGAAGTTTTATATCAAACAGGAATCTACAGGACGAAATATTGAATGTGTTGGTTTTAAACTCGGGCAGTTTGTAGAGGATTTTAAAAATAAAAATTTTGATCTTGCTTTTACACTGGAAGAAAATCACTGGAAAGGCAATGTAACTCACTATCTTAATATAAAAGATGTAAAGTTTAGGGATTAGGTAAGTATCATTTAAATATGATTACCTATAACCTTTTATCTAACAAATATGAAAAAAATTGGTCTATTCTTCGGATCTTTTAACCCGATTCATATCGGACATCTTATTTTAGCTAATTATATTCTGGAAAATTCGGATATGGATGAACTGTGGTTCGTAGTGAGTCCACAAAATCCGTTTAAGGACAAAAAGTCTTTACTGAAAGATCATAACAGATTGGATATGGTACAGCTGGCGGTGAAGAATTATTCTAATATGCGGGCTTCCAATGTGGAGTTTTCACTTCCGAAGCCGAGTTATACTATTGATACACTTACTTATCTTCATGAAAAGTACCCGGACTATTCTTTTAGCCTGATTATGGGTGAGGATAATCTGGATAGCCTGCACAAGTGGAAAAATGCTGATGCCCTAATCAAAAATCATCATATCATTGTTTATCCAAGGGTATTTGAAGGAGAAAAGAAAGATTCTGAATACCTTCAGCATGAAAATATCTCTATGATAAAAGCGCCTGTTATAGAACTTTCTGCTACTGAAATCCGTAATATGCTCAAGGAAGGTAAGAATGTAAGACCTATGTTGCCGCCTGAAGTTTTTGAATATTTGGATGGAAGTAACTTTTATAAGTAATTTTGCAAAACCAGAACATTAGAGGGCAAAAATGAGAAGTCAGAGAAAGTCTCTTACTTTTTAGCTTTCAATTTATCCTTATAGAAATGGACTTCATCGAAAAATTCTTCTCAAAATATTCTCAGGAAAAACTCATCAAATGGTTTAAACAGATTTGTCTGGCAGAGGCTATTTCATGTGTTTTATTGTATGGTGTAGCTATGATCTGGATTCGGTATGATGAAAACCTGTATTCTATTATCTTCATCAGCGTTATTGGTAGTTTACACGGATTATTTTTTACACTCTATCTTTTACTTTGCCTTCCTGCAAGAAAAATTTATAATTGGGATGATGAAGATTTTGTGTTCGCTTTATTAGCGGCGTTTTTCCCTTTTGCTACGGTTTGGGTAGATAAAAAACTGGCCAAATTCGACAGAGAATAAAATTCTTTTTCATAAAATTTCATGTTTTGCTGTAACAAAATTATTGTTACAGTTGTCTTATTATACAGAAAGGTCAAGCAATTCATTTTTTAAACATAATTTTTATTAACTGAAAATCAACAAGTTAAAATTAATTACAAATATTTTTAAGTACTTTGTATTGCATGATACTAAATTTATTACATATCTTTGCAATGTAAAATAACAAACCATACAAGCTATTAATTAAAAAATAATAATCATGAAAACTCAAATTCTCATTGCAGCTCTATTCTTCAGCGGACTGGTTACCGCTCAACAGAAAAAAGATAGTTTGAAAGTAAATGCTATTGAGTCCGTCAATATCAAGAAACAGGTTTTCAAAAAACAGGGAGACCGTCTTGTTTACGATGTAGCAGCTTCCCCTATTGCTAAAGGCACTAATACGTTTAACCTTTTAAAGCAGACTCCTATGATTTCAAGCATTGATGGTAAAACGCTAAAGATTCTTGGAAAGTCTGATGCTGTTATTTACATCAATAATAAAAAGACCAATATGGATTCTGAAGCATTGATTGAAATGCTGAAGTCTACTCCATCAGAAGATATCCAGAAAATTGAAGTGATTACAGTTCCGGGAAGTGAATTTCAGGTGGAATCTAAGGAAGGGGTCATCAATATTGTGATGAAGAAGAACAAAAATAATGGCTATAATGGAACTTTGAAAATGCAGAATGAGCAGGCCTATTACAACAATCCGTCAGCAGGAGCTTCTTTTAATTTCAGACAGGGAAAATGGTCAGGAAATTCTAATTTCAGAATGGGAAGCTGGACTGAAAGACAAAGATATACGCTTTCCAACGGAGACCCAACTTTCAGAAATGAATCTTATGGTTCTAATGATGATCCTAACAAAAACTTTGGCGGTGGATTTAATGTTGATTATGAAATCAGTAAGAATCAAAGTTTGGGATTATCTTATAATATGAGATATAATAAGAGTTTCAACTCTATTCTTGATATGACGAACTGGCAAAATGGGATATTAATGGACAGAACTGTTAATCATGAAGACGCCCAAACCAGAAATCACTCTTTCAATTTAAATTATGAAATAAAAACTGACTCACTGGGAAGTAAACTGACTTCTAATGTTTCTTATCTGTGGTTTAACAGAGATAAAGCAAGCTTCAATGAAAGCATCCCTTTCGGTATAGACCCTTCCAGTGAAGACTATAAAAAGAGATACTCTGCTTTGCAACAATCTGTGCCTCAAATCATCAACAATTATGCAGCTAATATAGACTATCTTAAAAAGACATCCAAAGGAGCAACCTGGTTAATGGGGGTGAGTTATAATTATACAAATACAGATAATGATACCAGACAGGACAAATTAATTGATGGTGAATTTGTAATGGATTCTAAGCAAACCAATCATTTCATTTATAAAGAAAATATTCTGGGTATTTACCTTAATTATGAAAGAAAGCTGACTGAAAAATTATCCGGAAAAATAGGAGCCCGTTATGAAATGACCAGAAGTACAGGGGATATTCTTGGAAAAACAGGATTTGAAAGAAATTATAACAACCTGCTTCCTTATCTGAATCTAAACTATGCCATCAATTCAGATCATAACCTAAGCTACACGTTCTCCAGCAGAATCAGAAGACCAAGATTCTGGGAACTGAATCCTTCCAGAACATATTTTACTCCAACGAATTATACTCAGAATAACCCTTTTGTAATGGCTGCTAAATTTTATAATCAGGAGCTGAACTATATGTACAAAAATGCATTCTATGCCAATCTCAATTATACAATGGTTGATGATGCAGCAGCTTCTGACCTGCTTCCTTTACAGGGAATTTTAACAACTCCACAAACGGATAAAAACGGTAATATCATATATGGTCCAAATGGTGATATGCTTATGCAAAAAATAAAATTCCTGAGATATATAAGAACCAATTATGGTAAGAATAGAGAAATCGCTTTAACACTTGGGATGAACAAATCCTGGTTTAAAGATATCTGGACTACCAACTATTCTGTAAACTTAGGATATATTACTTACACTGGCGGTGTATGGCAGGATCCAACGTCTCAACTGGGACCATACGAAAGTGAAGAACTGGAACCTTATATCGTAGATGTTAAAAACTACAATATGTCTGCAACTATCAATAATATCATTCGCCTTTCTTCTAAAAAAGACTGGTTTTTAGGAGTTAATTATTATTTCGGAAGTAAAGTAGCGATGGAAGGTGGAACGATAGGAGTAAGACAGAGCTTTGATGTCAGTGTGAAGAAAATTATTGGTGACTGGACCATAGTTGCGGAAGGTAACGACTTATTTAATCAAAGTTTCTACAGAGTGAATGGTGTACAGCCTAACGGAAAGTATAATAATATCACCAACTTCAATTATCCACGATTAATAAGCATTGGAGTAACCTACAATTTCGGAAATCAGAAACTGAAAAAAGCAAGGGAAATGAAATCAGCGAATGATGCTGTGAAATCAAGAACCTAGTCTATAAAAACTTATCTATCTAACCACTCTTTAAAAAAACAAACATGAAACGTATACTTTTGTCAATAGCAGTCATATTCGGGACTTGTGCTTTTGCTCAGGAAAAGAAATCTGACTCGACAAAGACTAAAAATATAGAAGGTGTTACCATCACCAAGCAGGTATTCAAAAAACAAAGTGACCGTCTGGTATATGATGTTGCATCTTCTCCTATAGCGAAAGGAAATACAACTTTCGATATTCTGAAACAGACTCCCTTATTGTCTTCAACAGATGACAAAACATTAAAAATTGCAGGTAAGAACAATGTATTAATCTATATCAACGGAAGAAAATCCAATATGGATGCAGAGTCTTTGGCTCAGTTCCTGAAAAATACACCGGCAGAAAACATTCAGAAAATTGAAGTGATTACGGTTCCGGGAAGTGAATATCAGGTGGAATCTTCTGACGGGATCATCAATATCGTTTTAAAGAAGAAAATGAGTGACGGCCTTAACGGAAACATGAGATTCTCCAATACCCAAGGAAAATACAATGGCAGCCAGGCAAGTTTCTCAGCTAATTACAGAAAAGACAAACTGGGAATAAGTGCCAGCCTCAGCGGCGGTGAGAATATTGAGGCTCAGACCTACACTTTGAAAAACAGCAGTGAGGGGGCATCCAATGAATCCACCGGTAATATTGATGATCCAAATAAAAACATTGGTGGCTACCTGAATGTAGATTATCAATTGAATGATAAAAGCAACTTAGCATTATCCTGGAACACCTGGGCCAATAAAAGCTATAATTCAACAGTAGCCCTGTTCAATACTATTATTAATCAAAAAGACGAACCCAGGTATACCTGGTCCAAAAACAAAGAAGATGCAAGAAGTTATAATAACTCGCTCAATTTAAATTATGAGTTAAAAACTGATTCTTTAGGAAGTAAGCTGAATATAAATGCAGCATACCTGAATTATAAAAGATTCCAGTCTATAAATAATATGACCTACAATTCCAATATCAACAGAGAGGTATTGGGTGAAAGCACACAATTGCTACAGAATCTGCCACAGATTATCAACAATTTCTCAGGAATGGCTGATTATATTCAGAAGTTTAAAAATGATCTGACCATTTCTGTAGGTGGAAATTATAATAAAACCAAAACGGACAATGATACTAAAAACGATACTTATTTCATTGACCCTGCAAAGCCAACAAAGTCAGCACCTAACCATTTTATCTACGATGAAAACATCTATGGTTTCTACGTGACAGCTGAAAAGAAATTTTCTGATAAAATTTCCGGGAAAATAGGGGCCAGATATGAAATTACCAACAGTTTGGGAACTTCAGATAATCCACCTCCAGATGCAGAAGCTCTTAAAAGAATAGAAAGAAACTACAGCAATTTCCTTCCTTATCTGAGCTTTAACTATGCCATTAATGATAAGAACAATCTCTCTTATTCATTTTCAAGCAGAATGAGAAGACCAAGTTTTTGGGAACTCAATCCGGTTGTGAATAAACTAACAGATGATAACTATACTCAAAACAACCCGTTTGTAAAGGCTTCCTCTACATATAATCAGGAGCTGATGTATATGTATAAGAACTCCTACTTTGTAGTTTTAAACCATTCTTATATTAAAGATGCTATCACCCAGGTTCCTCTACAGGGATATCCAGAAAAGCCTAATGGGGATACTGGTAAAAATCTTGCCTTAAGATATATCAGAACCAATTTTGGAGATAAGCAGGAAATGTCTGCCATGATAGGAGTCCAAAAATCATTCTTTAAACAGTATTGGACTACCAACTTCAGCATAGGTGTTCAACATAACAGAAACAATGGAAGTCTGGATATGGATCCCACTACAGGAGACCGATTCAAAAATGAATCTGGGCAGTACGTCACTTATGTCAATGATATAAATTCGACCAGTCTATTGATTCAGACCAACAATACGATCCGTCTTGATAAAGCGAAAACATGGTTCCTTGGAGTGAATTTCTTCTATATAGACAAACAGCAGATAGAACTGGGTATGCTACGCGGATTATCAAGTTTAGATCTTAGCATCAAGAAAAACTGGAATGACTGGACATTTGCCGTGAATGTAAATGATGTTTTGAGAACCAATATTGTGGTAATTGACGATTATCAAAGCAATGGAAATTATAACTATATTCATCAGAATCAGTATAAAAGAACCTTAACAGTAAGCCTTACTTACAATTTCGGAAATAAAAAACTGAAAAAGGTAAGAGATATTGAAGGGGCTTCAGATTCTATCAAGAGCAGAACAAGATAAACTATCTTTCTTCATATATATTCAATCAAATTATTTTGTATCTAAACCTGTTGATTCTTCAGCAGGTTTTTTACCTTTAGTTGTATGAAAAAGAGTTTACGATTCATTATCTGCTTAGTCTTCTTTTTACTGACTGCATGTAAAGAAAACAAAATCAGTATTGGAAACAATATAAGCTTTAGTAAAGAGAAAGATATTCGTTATGGAAAAGGCCCTGAGCAGGTTATGGACCTTTATATTCCTGATAAAAAACTCACCGGAGAACGTAAAGTCTTTATCATAATTCATGGCGGAGGCTGGCGTGGTGGAGATAAATCTCAGCTTACCTTATTCACATTTTCCCTGATGCAGAGATTTCCCGACCATATTTTTGTGAATATGAATTATAGACTCGCCTCTGCAATGCAATACGGAATTCCCAATCAAACAGATGATATTAAAAGCGTTACTGCGTTTCTCAAAGACAGATTAAGATACAGACCTAAGTTGATTCTTCTGGGAAACAGCGCTGGTGGGCATTTATCCATGCTTTATGCTTATCATTCTGATATTGATAAAGAGGTAAAAGCGGTGATCAATATTGTAGGTCCTGCTGATCTTTCAGATGCTGGTTTTAAAAACTATGAAGAATATTCTTTTGTGGAAAAACATTTAGTTGACCCTAAAACTTTACCAACCGGAACCTCAGCAATTAATTTTGCAAGCCCAGTGCATTGGATTACCACCACTTCTTCCCCTACCCTTTCCTACTATGGAAAAACAGACCATGTTATTCCTTTAAGCCAAGGTAAAATACTGGATTCGGTTTTAAGTAAAAACAATATAATTCATGAATCTTATGAATTCAATGGTGGACATCTGGATTGGAATAAGCAGCCCAACAATACTTTTCTTATTGATAGAATTGAAAAATTTCTCAAAACTATTGATACAAAATGAATGTTTTGGATGGAAGCTGGAAGTTATAGCTGTAAAGCTAATCATAGATTTGATCAATTAGTCTGAAAAAACTAATAAAAATATGTGATAATCCTGCTTTTGCACTTCAATAACTTCCCTCTCCCAGCTTCCTTCTTCCTGACAAGATATTACAAGCTCAGCTAAAATATTATTTTATTCAGATTTTACAATCTCTGTCCTTTCAGACATTCCATTGGCATTAAAAGCTTCGATCTGGAAATAATAGGCATCCGTTCTGTCTGCCCCGGTAAAGAAATACTCGTTCTTTTCATATACCATAATGCTTCCGTATAATTTATCAGGAGATTTTCCCCAGTAGATAACATATCCATCCGCTTCAGGGTTTTGCTGCCATTTCATCCAGATACTTCTTCTTTCTCCATATTTTTTAGCATCAGCTCTGAGAGGAACAAATCCTTCTACTTTTTTTGGCTTTTCCCCTGCTCCTTTTCCGAATACCCTGAAACCGCTCAGTGCAAATTTTCCTGTGGGCATTTTAAGGTTTTCCATTTTAAGGAACCTTGCCGACGCTGGTTTTTCAAGCTCAATATAATCATGAGGAACATCCTTCGTGTTTTTGCTTTTATCTACAATGACCTTCCATTTTTTCCCATCATTTGATCCATAGATTTTGTACTGATGCATTTTGCCTAAGGTCTTCCCCATAAATTCAGCATCCTGGTCTGCATAATTAATCTGGATGGCATTGATGGTGGATACTTCCCCAAGATCGGTCTGAAACCATTCTCCCGCATTTCCTGTTTTAGAACTCCAATAAGTCTTAATATCTTCATCTACGGCAAAATTGGGCTGATAACTTCCAAGGGTAGACGAAACCTGAACAGGCTTATTATAATTAAGTAACATCCATCCGGCAAAAAGACCTTTTGAAAAATCTTTCCCCTGTGCATACTGCGGTAAGTAAGTCGGGTAATCTCCATATGCTGTATTGGTATACATGACATCATCTTTATCGAATCCTGCAGGCCATATTCCCAGTCTTCTTTCAAAATTATTTTTTGTGGAAATAAAAATGGTTGAAACATGCCACCAGTTTTTATAATTATCTTCAAAGGTTGCTCCATGTCCGGCTCCTCGTGCAAATCCTCCCGGTTTATAAGAAAACGGATTGTGCTGCTGGTATTCGAAGCCTTCTAAAGGATTTTTACTTACATATACACCATCTGAATATCCGCTGAACTCTGTAGCCGGAGCGCCATACTGCATATAATATTTCCCATTGTGTTTGGTCATCCAAGCTCCTTCCACAAAGGGCTGAAGAAAAACATTATCATTATATTCCCCAAATCTTTCCCAGCCATGGTCTTCCGGTTTCAGTTTAATGATAGGCTTTACGAAGCCTTCAGACTGAAGGGTTTTAACTTTTACTTCTGTTCCCAATAAAGGCCATTCGTTACTGGATCCCCAATACAGGTAGAGTTTATTTTTATCTTCATCATAATGGAATGCCGGATCCCAGGCACCTACTTTTAAAGTATCCACAGCAATTTTCCAGTCGTCTTTGGTAGGATCTGTACTTTTCCAGATCGGAAAATCCTGTTCCCAGGTAGAGCCATACACATACAGTGTATCTTTCATTGCCCATACCGCCGGAGCGTTGAGATCATGAATATATTTATTATCCCTGAGAAATTTTCTTTTGATAAACTTCCAGTCCAGCATATTATCACTATACCAATACCCTTCCTGATTCGTAGAGAAAAGGAAAAGCTTATTTTTAAAATTGACAATAACCGGATCTGCTGTAGCACGGTGTTTTCCTTGTTTTGAAAAGACTTCAAAAGGAGTATAACCATAATCTATATTGATCGGATTACAGAATGTTTTCTGTTGTCCTCCCACAAATATTCCGAAGAAAATTGCTAAAGTTAAAAAGTATTGTCTCATTTTTAGATTTTAAAAATTCCAGACAAAGTTAGCTAACTTTTTTCGGTCTTCTCCAGATAAAACCATCTAACAGGTAATGAGTAAGCTGCGGAACGACTAATAAGGGTACTAAAAACTGAAGCAGACTCTCTGAAACAGCCAGATTCATTGAAAAGTGTTCATTCCACACCAAGGTTTCCCATAAAAACTCTTCCAGTAAGGCTAAGCATAAAATAATGCCTACAAATAAAAAGATCCCTGAAAATGGTTTAAAAACCTGCATCCAGTTCAACTGACGATGATCTTTCTGTTTAATTTCACGGATATAGATCAGGGCAATATATGGAATCCCATGGGAAACTACATTCAGAAAAGTGAAAAGCAGATCATTATTAATAATATATGATTCCAAAATACCAGGATAAATAAGTTCCGGTAATCAATGCTGTTTTAGGAATATTGACCGTCTTAGTTTTAATGATTTCAACGATAGTTTTTATAATCCAAACCGTTACAATAAGAATATACAGAACCGTAATAACACCAATATAATCCGGTAAATTTTTAAGCCAGTCAAATTCATTATTCACAAACCAGGTAAAGGCACGTGGGGTTTTAAACCAATATAACATGGGAAAGACAGTAGCGGTATAGATCGCAACCTCATCTATTTTCTTACTCCAGTTATCCGGTTCAAAACGGGCATAGATCCTCATAAAACCATACTGCTGTCGGATAAAATGAAACACAGCAATGAGTGCCAGTACTGACCAGAACGTTAAAGCTCCAAATTGGAACAAAGCAATTCCCAAGCACCAGCTTATAACCGGCATGCCCAAATACAACAGCTTTCTCCTTTGTACTTCAGCTTTCACGAAATAGGTTTTAAACAAAGTGGAATACACATGTGCTACATCTACAAAAACAATCAGGAAAAGCCATGTATAAAAGGAATAATGATTCTCCAACCCCTGAATTTGCTTCTGAAAAACAAAAATGATCAACAATACCAGAAATGGTGGGGATAAGATAAACCACCAGTCTGTTTTTGCATTATGTATCCAAGGTTGTTTCATCTGTGATAGTAATTTGTTTTTTAAAATCAATCAGCCTTGACAAGGCTATTTCTTTAGATTATATACCAATCATGGGGACTTAAAACATTTGTTTGGCTGTTCTTATTCCCTGATAGAAAGCTTCTTCAAAAATAGAAATTCCTGAAAGATCGGAATGGGCAAAAAATACTTTTCCTTCAATAGGCTCTTTGGCTGCTTTTGTATGTTCTCCAAAAATCTGATCCGGAACGGGAGCAATCATAGCATGGCCTATTTTATGAAACTGCATTTCCAAAATAAAATCTTCTATCAAAGGATGAGCTTTCTTCAGGTCCTCTAAAACTAAGTTTTTCAGTTCAAGTTCTTTCATAGAATACAGCTTCTTCCTTGTCTCTTTACAATCGTTTGTAGAGAAGCTTTTATAGTAAGTAATCACTTTCTCGCCGATGACCTGACTGATATTCTGATGCTGATCAAAAATATATCCTAAGCCGGATGATCCGTAAATAACGTTATCCCAGGCAAGCTCTTCATCTCCTCCAAAATCATTTTTCAGGGTAATGGTTGTCAATAACCATGGAACATAATGGAATGATGAGGCTTTTCTGTTTTTAAATATTCTTTCATTGACAAACTGTGGAGTGGCTAATAAAACTTTATCAGCAATGATCTTTCTGGTCTTCTTCTGAACATTGTCAAAACTTAAAACTTCGACCTTATCATTGATCTCAATATCAAAAACTAAATTTTTAGTTAATATTTTATCTTTTGTATACTTTGAAAGATAATGAGTTAGCTTTGCATTTCCTTCCGGCCATGTGAATACCTGATCCTTATACTTTTTACTCCAATTGTTTTTCCTGCCGGCAAAATAATGAATTCCTGCCCAGGCTGAAACATAATCTATTCCTAAACCATAATCATCTCTGCAAGAATAATCCAACAGCCAGAGAAGTTCCTCCGATTTGAAATCATATTCTTGTAACCAATCTTTGAAAAGCATCTTTTCCAACTCCAGAACCTCATCTTCCCTGCTGGAATCATGAACAGGAATCGCAAACCAATAGTTTCCATGGATGTCTTTCTTTTGGCGAAAACCATCCATCATTTTAAAGAAACGGTCAAGCTCTTGCTGTACCTCTGCAGAAATACCTTTTTGAGGAACAATATCATTCTGCCATGAGTTTTTATAGAACAGTCTTTCCTGTTGTGGAAAAGTCATCTGATACTCATCCAAAACAGGTTCTCCGTTCTCTTCTGTTCCCTGCCAAATCCCAAATTCAGCAAGGAAGTCTATAATCTCAGTATTCTCTTTATTGGGTAGGGGCAGATAATGTGCTCCCAGCGGAAATTTTGAAAATTTGTTCTTGCCGTTGGAGGAATTTCCTCCCAAATGATCTTCCATTTCCAGTAAAAGATAATCATTTTCACCGTGCTGACTGAAAAATCTGCAGGCAGACAGCCCGGAGATCCCTCCACCTACCACGAGATACTTAATGTGGATAACTTCTGAAAATTGTGGAAAATCCTTTGCCCATAGTTTATGTCCTAAAACATGGTTGGTGCCTGTGATTTTCAACAACAGAGATTTCACCTTCTTTCCACAATATTGCAGAAAGGGAAGCATCAATCCGCCCAACATTACTGTTTTCAGGAAATCTTTTCTACTGAACTTTCCCCCACTCTTCATCAAAATAACGGACTAATATCTGGTTATCCAGACGGTTAACTTCTACTTCATTCACTTTCATATCTTTGTTGAAGTAAGATATTTGTGAAAAATCATAATCATAGTATTTCAGATTGGGAAGCCTTCTGTAGATCTTATTCTTCACTGGCTCAAATGAGGCCATTGAAAACCCCCATTCTCCAAAAGACGGAACATACGTATGATATGCTGAAGTAAAAGGAAAAATCTGATTAAGCGTTTTCTCTATGCACCAAAATGATTTAGGGGCAAAATAAGGAGAGGTGGTTTGTACTACAATTTTAGTATCCGGAGTAGTCAATCTTTCAAGCTCTTTATAAAACTGCAGAGAATACAGTTTTCCTAAGCTGTAATTGGACGGATCCGGAAAGTCAATGATGATGACATTAAACTTCTTTTTATTTTCTTTTACCCAGATATAAGCATCTTTGTTGATCACTTCCACCTTTGGATTAGACAAAGAACTTTGATTCAGTCTTCGCATGGTTTCATTGGTTTTGAAGAAATCAGTCATTTCGCCATCCAAATCAACGAGCTGAATCTTTTTCACCTCTTTATATTTCAGAACTTCACGTACTGCAAAACCGTCACCGCCGCCCAAAATTAATACATTATCAATATTTTTAGCCATCGACATTGCCGGATGTACCAATGCTTCATGATAACGGTACTCATCAGTTGAGGAAAACTGCAGGTTATTGTTCAAATACAGCCTGAATTCGCGATTGTTTCTTGTTAAAACAATTCTCTGATAGGGAGAACTTTTTGTATATACAATATTTTCCCCATAAAGTTTCTCCTCCGAGTAAGACAAAATCGTATCTGAAAAAATGAAAAGCCCAACCAATAAGATAAATGCAGCAATTGATTTTATTTTTAATGAGAAAGGTTTTGATAGTTCTTTCTTAAGATAAAAACATAAGAATATAGCAATTGAGATATTGATCAACCCAAAGAATAAAGGCGTTTTTACAATGCCCAACTGCGGAATCAAAACCAAAGGAAAAAGAATAGATGCAAGTAAAGCCCCGATATAATCAAAGGCAAATACATTTGAAACTAAATCTTTAAACTGAACCTTATCTTTCAGAATATTCATTAAAAGTGGAATTTCCACACCTACCAAACATCCTGTGAAAAAAACAAAGAGATATAGAACACTTTCAAAATGGGCCAGGGTATTAAACAATACAAACAGTACTACTGAACTGACTCCGCCAACAATTCCTACCAGTATTTCAATCTCTACGAATTTATCGATAAGATTCCCCTTAATGAATTTAGCCAGATAGGAACCTACTCCCATAGAAAACAGGTAGACCCCAATGATAAAGGAAAACTGCTTTACCGAGTCTCCTAAAAGATAGCTTGCCAACGCTCCCGCCACCAATTCATAAATCAATCCGCATGTAGCAATAACAAATACCGAAAACAGTAAAAGCAGCTCAAGAGGAATCCTCTTTTTATCCATGAATCGCTGCGCTTATAATCATTGAAATTCCGATGATAAAAGCCCCGAAAACAATAGCCAGTGCTATATTTTTATTTTGAGCAATCTCATGCCATGTTTTTTCAGGAGTCAATTTCTCTATGATAAAATAACATACCAGTAAGATGGCAATTCCTAAAAATGAATAAAGAACTGAATTGAATATAGGTAATACATTCATGTTGTCCATAGTTTTTAATTTTTATTTGTGATAGTATCTGTAAAATCCTGTTCTGGAATGACTTTTTGTGGTTCCGTCGCGATATTTTTCTGTTTTTACACAATCGCAGAATTGGTTTCCTGTAAATGTAAGGTAAACGAACCAGCCCATAAAAAATCCTCCGATGGTAAACAGCAGCCAGTTGCTTTTGATATAATTAATTACTCTTTCCATAGTTTAATTATTGGAATAGGGTGAATTGGAACTATTACTCCATTTGCCTGATTCAAAAATACGTTTCATCCAGGAGATTACTACGGCAAATATGATGAGACAGGCCAACACAATTCCAAAGTTCCAGAAGGAAACCGGCAGCCAGCTTGCTTTAATATTTACAGAAGGATTTCTTTCATAGTTTCCGGGATAACCATATTCCTGAGGCATATTGGTAAGGATAGAATCTAATTTTCCTGTTTCTTTCATATTATTCTGAAGACCGGCTCTCAGTATAATATCATTGGCAAGAATACCTCTTTCGCCATAGGTACTGATGGTTTGGTCTTTATCATTTTTGAGAAAGAAGCTGCCTGCATCGTTTTTAATGATAGAAAAATCTGCATTCTCTGGCCTGTAGCCAGATTTAAACAGGTCTTTTGTACCACCTTCTTTTTCTGCTGAGATCAGAAAATGATAAGTTCCTCCAGGAATACCACACAGATTAAAGTCTTCTGTAGTACTTCCTTCGCTCCAGCTTTCTCCTCCTTCAAATCCGGAATATTTTTCAATATCCTTGGAAGCATAAATTACTTCGTTGGTTTTTTCATTTACAAGGCCGAGGCCTACATTCACCCAGGAGTTATCCACATCAGAAAATACATGTACTTTTAACGGGGCAGATCCGCCTGAAAGGGTAAAGCTTTTACTCACCATCTCTTTATCAGTAACATCTGCAAAGTTGACACCCTGCTCAAAGACGGTCTGATTACTTCTTGAGGTTACCACATATAACTGCAGGATACAGATCAATAAAGCTGTAATTGCCATAATATTGGTACATTGTTTAACATTAAAGAGAAAAGGCTGAACAATTCCTGTTCCAGAGCGGTAAGGCATATCTGTTATACCGAATGCTTTTTTAATTTCCCCCCTTGAAATATGGTTTCCTTTGAAAAACTGCAATGATTTACCATATTGTTCCCGAGAAATCATTTCTGTACCGTTTACATATTCTTTATAGTACGCTAACCCGGACTGTAATTTTTCTTCAAAAAAACCTGCAGCAGCATGAACGTTACAAGGTGTGGTTTCATACCATCTGTATTTCTTACCATCTGCTTCAGCATAATATTGGAATTCTTTAAAGGCAAAATCTACAGGACGAAGGAAAACCCAGTGGCCATCACTTTCACTCAGATACACGTTGTTTCCGGTATGGTCTTTCAGAGCATATTCCCGCCAAAAGGTATCTGAACCATATTTTTTAATAACAATATTAATTATCCAGTACTCCTTACCATATAGCAAACCCTTGCGCCCTACTTCCAGGACAACATTTTCTACAGGCTTTTTAACAATCTTTCTCTTGACAGACTGTCCTATTGTAATGAGATTATTACAATGGCTGCAGATAAATTCTTCAATGGAAAAATCTATGGCCAGATCATTATTATGAGTTCGGCAAACGGGACATATATGATCCATTTTTATCTGTAAATTTTGTGTTTCTGAATGGTATTAGCTTTAAAATACTGAACAACCTCATCCGCAATCTGCTCTACTTTTGCGGTATTATCCTGAGTATAATTACAAAGGAAAACATCGAAAGTAAGCTGTTTAAATTCCGGCCATGTATGAATACAGAGATGCGATTCTTTAAGGCAGACTGCCGAAGTGAAACTCTGATTTTCAAATACATGATTGGTAATTCCTACAATCTCTACTTCTTTTGTTTTGAGAATACGTTCTGTAAAAGCAAGAAAACCTGTGCTGTCTAACAACAAATCTTCTGACTCTGTTTCCAAAGTCAGAAGAATATGTAAACCTTTATTTGATAATGGGTTCAATTAATTTTTTCGTAAATATATTATTTTTTTGGAAGAAAAACCTCTGCCAGCATACATCTTGCACTTCCCCCGCCGTTTACCTCAATGGTATTTAAATCTGAATAAATAATTTCACAATATTTTTCAATGGCAGCTACCTGTTCCTGATTTAACGATTGATAAGCTGTCTGACTCATGACAAGGAATTTTTCTCCATCTTTATTCTGAACCTGAAGCATATTTCCAGCAAACTGCTGCATTTGATCTTCTGAAATTTCAACGATTTCTTTTCCTGAATTCTTGATGGTTTCAATCACCTTTTCTCTTTCCAATTCATCATCAATACAATCAAGGCAGATCACTACAAATTTATCTGCCACACACATCATGACATTGGTGTGATAGATAGGTAATCTTTCTGTACCCACAGTCTGATAAGAATGGAAAACAACCGGTGTAAAGTCATACTTTTCACAGAATTCTCTGAATAGGTTTTCGTCTAACCTCAAAGAGACAGATCCGTATGCAATCTTATTATCGTGATCGAAGATCATACTTCCCGTTCCTTCCAGGAAATGCCCCTGGGTTTCAGGAAATGACCAGTCATCAATTTCAGCGACTTCAAATCCCTGATCTTTGATACTTTCAATAATATCATCTCTTCTCTCCACTCTTCTGTTGGAAGCAAACATCGGGTATAAAACCACTTTTCCGTCTTTGTGGAAACTTACCCAGTTATTTGGGAAAATAGAATCCGGGGTATGAGGATCCAATGTATCTTTAATAGTAATTACATTGATCCCTTTTTCTCTCAGTTTCCCAACGAAGGTATTGAATTCTGCCAAAGCTTTTGACTGAATATCAGAACCTGTCTGTTCTACCTGAAAGTAATTATTTTTCGCAGTTTCTGCGTTGTAACCGAATGCAATCGGTTCTATCATTAATACTGTATCTGTTGTTTGCATGTTTTTTTGAATTAAAAAATTAAAAGATTCTCTCTCACTATAACTCTACAACTCAACTATTCTCTTACAAGCGGCATTGTAGAGCATCTCAACAAACCACCCATTTTAGAGATTTCTCTGTATGGGATTTCCTCTACAGTCATTCCCCATTCGTTTCTCAAATGGTTGTTCATTCTTGTGAATGCTTTGTCTGAAACAACAACATCCGGAGAAATAGAGAAAATATTCGGGAACATTTCAAACATTTCTTCATCATTGATGTGGAAGCAGTTTTCTTCTCCGAAAATATCGATGATCAGGCGGTAATCGCTTTCGTCAACAAATCCGTTTTTGTAGATGATACATTTGTCTTCTCCCACCGGATTGAAAGTACAGTCCAGATGTAAGATTCCCTCAAACGGAATTTTATCATTTTTCTTCAGTTCAAGATCAATGATTCTTTTCTTGGGGAAGTATTCTTTTAAAATTTCAATGGCATACTCGTTGGTTCTTGCCGTTTTATAGTTTCTGTAATCTTCGCTGAAACAGGTTCCGATGAAAATAAAATCATTCCATACGATCACATCGCCACCTTCAATATGTGCTGTTTCCGGAAGATTGATAATCTTTCTCCAGGCCACTTTTTCAAAAACGCTTTTGTATGCTTCCTGTTCATCTGCTCTGTCTGCAATCACATTTGAAATGATCATTTTATCATCAATTACAAATGCTACATCTCTTGAAAAGACCTGATTATAATCTTGGATAATGCTTGGGCGTAATACTTCAACGTCATACTTTTTTAATACCGCTTCAAAAGCGTTCATTTCATTGATAATATCCTCTTCTTTAGGATAAATGTTGTGTTCAATTGAGTAATATGACTTAGCGTCATAACTTTCCTCTAGCGTGGGAACGGCTCCCAATGAATTAGGCTGGCCCAGAACTACTGATCTCAGCCTGCCCGTTTCGTTTTTAATGTTTAGTCTCATAAAGATTTATGCAATACTACAAATATAAGTAAAGGTCTCTATCTAGAAAACTTTTGGATTATTTTATACCTGAATTTCGGCCTCCGCAAGAACATCCTTTCAGCGAAATTTACCCCCTATTCAACAAACCGCAGTATAAAGTATAAAAGAACATCTATAAACTACTATATTTCATCTACATAAGGACCAAAAAATAGATTTTTTTATAATTTAATTTCCTACATTAGTGATATAATTATCGCGATAATTATATATATTAAAACTTAACTATTAACATCAAAAACAAAGTTATGAACAAGAACATTCAAGTGCTGAAAAAGGCACAAAAATTAGGTAGAGACCAACAAAAATCAGTAATCGGAGGAGCAATACCAGGCAGAAGATGTTGTGAGTGGGATGATGTCACTGGAAAATGTTTCATCTGGACATGTGACAGATGTATGTGCCCATAAAATATCCTAGGCCGTTTCTACAAAATGCAGAGGCGGCTTTTTAATACTTTATCATCAATCTGCTTTTGGAAAAGATATTTATACGAGACTCTTTATTTTTCTTTTTTGAGTATAAAATATCCTCATTATTTTATGAAAAAAAACATTACAACCTCATCTAAAAAGATACAAAATTCTATATTTCATATACATAATGATAAATTTTTCTTTTTTAAATAAAATAAATTCCTATATTAGTGATATAATTTCCGTGAAATTATATTGTTTACAAATTAACTATTAACATCAAAAAATCAAAATCATGAACAAGAACAATTCAGTGCTTAAAAACGCGCAAAAATTAGGAAGAGAGCAACAAAAATCAGTAACCGGAGGAATTGGCCCTACTAAGCCAAGATACTGCTGTGAATGGAATGACGACGGTAGCTGCAGAATCTGGACATGTGGTAACTGCGTTTGCCCTTAATAAAAATAATAAACCTGCTTTTCCAAGCAGGTTTTCTTTTATCTTGCTCTGTTTTCTTCCTCTGTTCTCTGAGATTCTTTTGCCTGATATTTTGAGCCTCCAAAGCTATAGCTCAGTGAAAAATAGAAACGACTGTTATCCCACCAATGCCTAAACTGATTGTCCATAATCTGTTTATGCCTGAACTCTAACTGCTGATCATAGGTATCAAAAATATTATTATAGCCGATCTTTGTGTTCAGCTTATTATCAAGCCAGGATTTTTGAATGGATAGATCTATGCTATACCGTGGTTTGATAATATAAAGACTGTTTCCGGTTTTAGATTCATAATTAGCAAATAGATTAACAGTGTATCCTTTGGGTAAAGTAAACACTTGGTTTACCCTGATTTCATAGTTATAAATCCCCAGTGTAAAAACCTGATCAAGATAAGGTCTGAACTCATAATTGTAATTTCCAGCAATCTGGCTTGTCATATTCCACCACTTTGTAATTTTCACAGGAAAACTTGTTTCCAGGACTACAAAATTACGGTATGGAAGATTGGCTCCCAGATATTCCAATACATTGGTTTTCGGATTATATATAGGGTAGCGGGCCATCACATCTTTTTCTTTTCCTATCGTAAAACTTGTGATCCAATTTTTGTATCGGTAGGTTACTTTGATCTGGCTTGTAAAAGAAGGCTGCAGATAAGGGTTTCCTATCGAGTAATTCAAAGGGCTGAAGTAATAGCGAAATGGATTAAGCTGTGAAAAAACAGGCCTTGTTATTTTTCTGCTATAGGATAGTGAAAGTTCATTAGATTTATTAAATGTATAGTTTGCACTGAAGGATGGTAACCATTCCAGATAATTTCTTGAAACAATAGAATCTAAAGTAACAGCATCAGAAACACTATTTGTATTTTCAAGCCTTAATCCTGCATTGATCTGAAGTTTTCCAAATTTTTGTTTATAGGCTAAATACCCTGCCAATATTTTCTCTTTGTAGGAAAACAGATTACTTCTATCGGGATCGAATGCAAACTGGTTATTCACAGATAAAGTATCATACCTGATATTGTTGTTGGTATCAGACTGGCTATATTTAAGTCCTGCCTCTACTTCTGCTTCTCCTATTTTTTGAGAGGCATCAATCTGCCCTGTATAAATATCTATCTTATTAACAAGATCAGATTTCCAATAGGACAATACCTCAGAAGAAGCTTTGTCTCTGTTAATAAAATCGTCTTTCTGCTTGTTTTTCACGGAGAGATAATTACCTAAAAAATTTATTTTAAATCCTTTATTTTGAAAAGAATAATCAGTGGTAATCCCGTAATTGTTCTGGGAATAGTGCATTGGATTTTCATTTCCGGTATTAAAAACAAGCTGTTTTTCACTTTTATCAGTAGTATATAATGAACCTAAGCGCATCCGGTCAATCTCCCTGGAACTGCCCCTTAGGTTCAGCCTTAGCCTGTTTTTATCATTCAATCTAAAATCTGCTCCTGCCTGAATGTTGTACACATTTACCTGATCCTCCTGATAGGTTCTGGTCCTCATAACATTGGTATTAGCCAGCCGTTGTAGGGCATTGTATTGATAAAATGAGATTCCATCGTTATATCCTCCCTGAAAACTGTATGCTACTTTTTCTGTGTTATAAGTAAGATTCAGAGTATTCTCCCGGGAGTTGAACTTATATGCATACAGATTCCCATTATAATTTCCTTTCCAACCCAGATCGGTATTCTTTTTCAGCTTAATGTCAATAATTCCTTTAAACTCTGCATCATATTTTGAAGATGGATTGGTGTTTACTTCAAGAGATTCTACCATTTCCGGTGATAAAGACCGTAAATAAGCCTGCAACTCCTGATTACTCATTACAATAGGTTTGCCATCAATGAATATGGCGGGAGTCACTCTTCCCCCAATAAAGATTCCTTCTTCCTGATCGATAGTTACTCCTGGTGTTTTTCTTAAAACATCAAGCAGATGGGTGGAAGTCTTAAAGTCTTTATTTCCGGAAACAGCCACCGTCAAATTTCCGTCATTCAATTTGACGCTTCGTGGGGCGGCTTGGATAACAACTTCTGAAATATTTGTTGTTGAAGACTTTTGCCGAGCCAGAGAATCCGATTCATTATTTCCCGTGGCTTTCTGTGCCTTTCCAAAAATTGGTAGAAATAGTAATAACAGAAAGAGCCATAATTTGATCATCATAATTTTTAAATTTTATGAGATCAAAAGTATTGGCTTATGGTAAAAATCAGGTTTTAGAATTAAAATTCAGCAGTACGAAATTATAAATTGAGACTATGAACCCCAGTCTCAGAAGGCGTTTGCATCTGTTTGTATAAAAGTGGTGTGGTATTCTTTATTTTCTTGAATGTTGAAAAGAAAGTTGATTTTGAATTGAATCCAACCTCATATCCAATCTCTTCAATTTTTAAATAAGAACCATTTTCTATTTTTCCGCAGGCTTCACCAATTCGGTATTCATTAATGTACGTGGAAAAACTTTTCCCTAAATTATCATTCAGCAGCTGGGATAGCTGATGGGTTGATATATTCATTCTGAAGGCAAGATCACTTAATTTAAGATTTGGATTTTTATAAAGTTCTTCTGTATTCATCAGTTTTTCTAATCTGGAAGCAAAATTATCTGCCTGTTCTTCTGAAATCTTTTTATTAGAATATCTGTTACCAGGATCTTTTGCCGGAATCTGTTGATCTTTTTTATTGAATAAAATTAAAAAGTTAGCATACAGAACAAATGAAAAAACCAGACTTCCTCCTGCACAATAAATCTGTACCCAACCTGTAGAAATTAGCTGGTAAGTCAAAAAGATAATCACATTACTGATGAGAACCGGAAGAACAAATTTATTAGTGCTTCTGATATTCTGCTTAGAAAAAATATAATACTGATAAACTGTGAGGCAAATAAATACTGACCAAACAGTATATATAAAACTTCCAAAATAATCATCCCAAGCCACCGGAAAGACTAAATATAACAATCCAACAACTCCCAAAAGAACGGTTAAAAATCCAAACGCTTTTCTGGATGAATTCAGGTCAAACTGTTCCTGATAAAGGGAAGATTTGATGTAATAGTATAAAGCAGGACCTGCAAAAAACAATGCAGACATCCCCAGATGCGGAATGATCCTTGGTAATTCGGGATAAAAGTACATACAAACTGCTATCCCAACTCTACTGCTTAACATTAAAAGCAAAACTCCCAGAAAGAAATCCTGTAAATTTCTCAGTCTTTTAACGAACAGCAGATAAATACCAAGCAAAACTCCATTGAAAGCTCCCAAGGCACTGAAAAAAAATAGTATATGTTCTCCGAAAGTCATTGTTAATTAGTTCTTATTTTTAAATACTGGCCAGAAAATAATATTCATTTCTGATCAATAGAAACGGATTTCAGCTCGTTTAATCAATCAATATCATTCATCTTATCTTAGCCGAAAACTTACATTCTGCAGGAGTAAATTTAGTCATTTATTGAATTCAATTTCAACAAGATATATAATTTTATAAAAAATTTTGGTTTGTTTTGGCTAAAGCCAATGGATGATTTGATTTATGATTCAAATGGGCTAAAGCCCATTTCTATTGAATGACAAGCATTGTGGATAATTATTGTGGATAACACTGTTTGAATATTTATAAATGAAGCTAAAAGCTGCTTAATAAAAAGCTTTTTATTGGTAATTAAAGTTTCTCGCAGATCTTATCACAGATGATTGCAGATATCAAAATAAGAGATTTTAAAACTTATGTAAACTCCTCATGCAATATGCTTATAACTTAAAATCACTTAATTGTTTCAATCATTTATGACTTTTGTGGTGAATAATTTTCTAAAGAAAATTGTAAATAATACGAAATTGTGCTGTTTCCATTTAAAGAAAAATTCTTAATTGTCAAAAACAAAAAATCCCAAAGCAAGCTTTGGGATTTTGATATGGTAGAAGCAAATATTATCTGCTTGCGATATCGATATAGTTTCTTTCCTGAGCACCTTGGTAAACCTGTCTTGGTCTTCCGATCGGGTCTCCTTTCAATCTCATTTCTTTCCATTGAGAGATCCACCCTGGTAATCTTCCTAATGCAAACATTACAGTAAACATTTCTGTAGGAATTCCTAATGCTCTGTAGATGATTCCTGAGTAGAAGTCTACGTTTGGATATAGTTTTCTTTCTACGAAGTACTCATCTTCAAGTGCTACTCTTTCTAACTGCATTGCAATGTCAAGAGCTTTATCCTGGATTCCTAATGCTTTCAGGATATCGTCAGCAGCTTTCTTGATGATTTTTGCTCTTGGGTCGAAGTTTTTGTACACTCTGTGTCCGAATCCCATCAAACGGAAGTTATCATTCTTATCTTTAGCTTTAGCAACGTATTTAGATACATCACCACCATCTTTCTCGATAAGTTCAAGCATTTCGATTACAGCTTGGTTAGCCCCACCGTGAAGTGGTCCCCAAAGTGCAGATACCCCAGCAGAGATAGAAGCAAAAAGACCTGTGTGAGCAGAACCTACCATTCTTACTGTAGAAGTAGAACAGTTTTGCTCATGATCTGCATGAAGAATTAATAGTTTATCTAAAGCACTTACTACAACCGGATCGATTTCGAAATCGGCGTTTGGTAATCTGAATGCCATTTTGTAGAAGTTTTCTACGTAGCTAAGGTTGTTATCACCGTGGTTTAATGGTAAACCTTGAGTTTTTCTGTATGTCCAAGCACAAAGGTGAGAGAACTTAGCGATCATCAGCTCAGCTGCGTGATCCATTTCTTCTTTAGAGTTTACGTTAACGGCTTTCGGATTGAAGGCTGTCAATGCAGACGTCATAGAAGATAAAACTCCCATAGGGTGAGCAGAACGAGGAAAAACATCAATGATCTTTTTCATCTCATCTGCGATGAAGTTATATTTTTTAATATTGTTGTCGAAAGAAGTAAATTGATCCTGAGTAGGTAATTCTCCATGTAATAAAAGATACATTACTTCTGTGAAGTTAGATTTTTCAGCAATTTGCTCGATTGGATAACCTCTGTAGAATAATTCTCCTTTATCTCCGTCTAAGTAAGTGATGTCGCTAATAGTAGCTCCTGTATTTTTGTAACCTAAATCCAGAGTGATTAAACCTGTCTGGTCTCTTAATTTCGAAATATCAATCCCTCTGTCTCCGATAGTACTATCTACGATAGGATATTCATATGAATTACCGTCGTAATTCAATATTACTTTGTTGTCTGACATTATTTATTTATTTTTTTTAAATATACCACTTTCCATAAAATACGGCAAACAAAAATTATCGCTTGCCGTTATTTATAAATTCAATTATCTTTTTATTTTGAATGCTTCTAAACCTGGGAAAATAGCAGTTTCACCCAATGCTTCTTCAATTCTTAACAACTGGTTGTATTTCGCCATTCTGTCTGATCTTGAAGCTGAACCTGTTTTAATTTGTCCACAGTTCATTGCTACCGCTAAATCAGCAATGGTAGAATCTTCAGTTTCTCCTGATCTGTGAGACATTACTGAAGTGAATTTGTTGTTCTGAGCCATTTGTACGGCTGCCATTGTTTCAGAAAGAGAACCAATTTGGTTTACTTTTACAAGGATAGAGTTAGCAATATTTTCTTTTACTCCTCTGGATAGTCTTTCTACGTTGGTTACAAATAAATCATCTCCTACAAGCTGTACTCTGTCACCAATTTTATCAGTTAACATTTTCCACCCCTCCCAGTCATTTTCCTGCATACCGTCTTCAATGGAAATGATTGGGTATTTTGCAGCCAGTTCAGCTAAGTAAGAAACCTGCTCGCTGCTTGAAAACTGAGCTGCGTCCTGAGTCTGGAATTTTCTGTAATCATAAATTCCGTCTTTGTAGAATTCAGAAGCTGCACAGTCAAGTGCTAACATAATGTCGTCACCTGGCTTATAGCCTGCTTTTTCAATGGCCTGAAGCAATGTATCCAAAGCATCTTCAGTTCCTTTGAAAGTAGGAGCAAAACCACCTTCGTCACCTACCGCAGTAGATAAACCTCTTGAATGAAGAATAGATTTTAGATTATGGAAAATTTCTGTTCCTTTTCTCAATGCGTGAGAGAAAGAATCTGCTTTTACCGGCATGATCATAAATTCCTGGAATGCGATAGGAGCATCTGAGTGAGAACCACCGTTGATTACATTCATCATAGGAACAGGAAGTGTGTTTGCATTTACACCACCTACATATTTGTATAAAGGCATTCCCAATTCTGCAGCTGCAGCTCTTGCTACTGCCAAAGAAACTCCAAGGATTGCATTAGCTCCCAGATTTCCTTTGTTAGGAGTACCGTCAAGATCAATCATGATCTGATCGATATAATTTTGTTCAAAAACCGGCTGACCAACTAAATTTTCTGCAATTACTTCTTTTACATTTTCAACAGCTTTCAAAACTCCTTTTCCTTGGTATTCTGAACCTCCGTCACGTAATTCTACGGCTTCATGCTCTCCTGTAGATGCTCCTGAAGGAACAGCTGCACGACCCATAGCACCGTTTTCTGTAAATACATCCACTTCAATGGTAGGATTACCTCTGGAATCTAAAATCTGTCTTGCTTCTATGTAAGAAATTGCACTCATTTTTTATTTTTTTTAGTTTAGACAAATTTAATCAAAATTTAACTTTTAGGGGCATTTCGCAGGTTTTTTTTGAAATAATTCGAAGTTAAATTTTAGTTAATTTATATTATGATAAACTCATGATTTACTTCCCAAAAAACCTTTCTTGAAATCACATCAAAAAAGGTTTCTATTTTTAAATTGAATATCTATACTTATATAGAAATGGATAGGTTTGCCTAAATGATTGTTATTTTATTCAATCTTTTTTTCATCAGGAGTATTGACGAAAACACTTGGTTTCTCAGAGTCTAGTCCCCAATTAAGGCCTAAAAAAGAAATCAGATTATCTTTCTCTCCGTAATTTTTGCCAAACGCCGCGTTAATATATACTTTATCCGATACTTTATAAGCCACTAAACCATTGGTTCGAAATGTTTTTTCAATATCATTGATACGATAAATATATTCCCAGGAAACAGAAAACCTTTTATAAGTAAACTCTGCCTTTCCTCCAAAATCATAGTTTTTAGTTCTGAGAAATTGCTGATTGATGTCTAGCGCTGTTCCATCATCAAGATATCGAACGATCCCGTAAAAATTAAGTTTCTTCTCTGCTTCAGGATTCTCTTTTTTTGTAAAATCAAAACCTGTATTCAACGTTAACCAAAACCCTAGTTTTCCAAAGTGACTGTTTGAAAATTTATTATCAGAAAAAAAAGTACTGTAGCCACCAGCAAAATCCACAGCAAGTATGGGGGAGGCTTCTAAGAGGCTTCTGTAATAATCGACATTTTTGAGCCCATTTTCATTCTCTTCATACTTTTTTAGTAACTTGCTTAAGCTGCCTTCTAATAAATCTTCACAATCTGAAGGACTTAAATTTTCATCAATACACTTTTGTTCAATTTCTAATTCTTTATCGCTTAAATATTTACTGATCAATTTTAATTGAGCTTTTTTTGCAGAATCTTCTTTTACAATTTTTTTGAGATTATCCTGAGTTCGAATCTTAATTAAAGTTCCTCTTACACTTACAGAGAATGCCGGATTTTTAATATCATCATCTGAATTTAGAATTAAATCTCTCACAAATCCTAATGAAAATGATGCTTTATTCAAGTCATTAAAAACATTTTGTTTATATACTTTTCCGTCATATTCTTTAAACCCTGCATATTTGAGCGAATTCATTCCTTTTGAACGTAGTAGCCAATATGGTGTAATTTCAAATGCATACGTATCCGGAATTCCTTCACTTTTCTTAAATGAATTGACTAAACTTAAAACAATTGCTTTTTTTGACTTTGGAGTTTCCAATTCGGAGGGAGAAATACCCAACAGAATAATAGACGCTGGATTTGAAATGGCGAGTTCTTTAAGTTCCACATCAATTTCCTTTACTTCGGTGTTTTTATTTTGTGATCTATATCCATGTATAGATATAAAAGTCAACACCATCAAAAATATCTTTTTCATGATCTTCATTTTATATTTATCACTTTTACGCTAATAATTCTTTTCATTGGAGAAAGGTCAGCCTTTGTATTCTTCTCAAAAGGAAGTACCATATTATCCTGACCTCGTAAAGTATACATAATGCTAGTGTGCTGCATTGCTGGATCTAAAAGACTATCATTAATACCACTAAAATCAAAAATGTGGCGAATACGTAATCTTTTACCCTGTATGATGTCTACCGTAATTACATCATCAGAGCCGTCATACAAATCATTAATTGTGGCCAGATACCTTACGTTTGTATTTACCTGGGCATCCGTGGAAATCGTAATTGTTAAAACATAATCGTTATCATCTCCCGTTAATTTAAAAGTTTTAACTGATTTTTTAATTAGAGTTTTCATGGCTATCAAGTTTTATATATCAAAGTTCGGCCTAAAAAATATATTTGTCAATTACACAAAAGGGTGATTATACAAATTAAAAAGTAAGATTACATATGGCAACCATTATAATACTACTTCAAAGGTTAAAGAAGTTCCGGGATCTTCAGGTGTAATCTCACATTTTCCTTCTATATCGCTCATCCTTCTTTTCATATTCCGGAGACCATTTCCTTTATGGCATTCTTCCGGAATTCCTGTTCCGTTATCTGAAATCTTCATAATGAAGATGTTTCTATCCTGATAAAATGAGAGTTTCAGCGTATCTGCCTGGCTATGTTTGTAGATGTTATTAACGGCTTCTTTCAGGCATAAGAAAAGATTACGCCTTAATTCTGTAGAAATGGGAGTATCACTTATGATATCTATACATTCTGACTGTAATACGATTTTAGTTTTTTTTAGGAAATTTCCGGAATAAATAATCGCATAATCTATGAAACGTTCCAGCGTGTCATTACCTGAGTTCAGACTCCAGAGCATTTCCCGCATGGAAATATTCATCTCTTCTGATGTTTTCAGCAATTCATCAATATCATTCTGGAGATCATCATCATTTACTTTTTGTTTTAGAAATTCAGAATGAAGCTTAAGCGCAGAAATCCCCGCACCGAGATCATCATGCATATCATGAGAAATACGTTCCCGTTCCTTTTCTATTAACTTTTGTTTCTCCAGTTCTTTCTGAAGAAGCTGGTTTTGATATTCGGCTTCTTTTAACTGCTTTTCTTTGAAGTAAAGAAGCTGCTTTCTGTTATACATTAAAACCACGAAAATGATGAATCCTACGAATAGCATCATGATAACAACAGTAAGGATATAGGTTGCTTTAATTTCTTCGGGAAGTTCTTTCATTCTGTGTGAATATTAATCCTATTAAAAATAAAAGATAGATCATGACATTCACAATTGAAAATGTCATTGTCAGAAAGCTTAAAAGCTGGGAATCATTTTTTTGTAAAAAATACATCGGGATAGCCCGGAAAATAAAAAATACAGACCAGATCAAAATACCTGAGCTGATCCAAAACAAAAAATTTTCAGTAATGCTTTTATCATCAACATTTTTAAGTTTATATATGAACCAGGTCATAGAAAGGAATATAAAAAGAAGAGGGAGGCTTATGATTGATGTAAAACTTAATTGTTTTATATCCGTCTGAAATTCCATGAGATTAAAAATAATCAGTAAACAGCTAAAGCAAATTATTGAGATTCTGAAAACACGATCATGAATACTTTTAAAATAGATTGTACTAAAATAAATTAGAGAAAGAATAATATATCCGAAAAATAAATTATTCCTGTCAAACTCTATCCATGATGATAGATTTACAGGAATAATATCCACTCCTATAATAAGAAGCAGATATACAAAAAAGTAAAACTGTTGTTTTGACTTGCACTTATATATCCATAAATAGACAGAGTACAGAAAGCAGATCAAAACAACAATTTCATAAATTCTGTTTAGGGACATTGCTGGGGGCAAAGAGAGTTCATATCATAATTTCTCAAATGTTCTATAGTATTACCATTAGTATCTATGGCATCTGTAAGACAAGTAAGCTGCCCCTGACTTTTAAGGTATTTACTACTATAAAAAGATGTTGGCGATTTAGGATCTATAGCTTGTGCTAATGTGAATGTTAATGACTGAACATATTGAGGGCTCATACTGCTGTTATAGACTTCTATAATCTTTCGCTGTACTTTAAAATCTCCGGCATCTATTTTCAAATAATTCGTATTTTGACCGGAAGTACTGAACTTATTTATTTTGTTTTGGATGTTATTTAAATAGCTTTTATGCATTTTAATAAAGTCCTGGGGCTCTATTTCTACTGTCTTCTTAACAGATAACATTCCATAATATTTACCACCCACTAAATTCTGAGATTGATCAAAAAAGCCTATTCCAATATAAAGTTTACCATCAAACGGTGCCAGTTCTGTGTATTTTGATTCAAAATCATTTTGGATAAATTGGAGAAAATATAGTCTTATCGTAGTAACCTTTGGGTTATTCTGTAGAAAATCACAGAACTCTAGCCATTGCTGGTTTTCCAGGATGAATACATCAGTTTTCAACAAGCCTTCATTATTAAGGACAGGATAGGTATTATCTATAAATGCCTGACGCATATCTTTTGCAAAAGCTCCTGCTAAAGGAATATATACAGGACTTTTCCCTTCCATAGATTTCACTTCTTTTTCCAATATAGACTTTTTCTCCTTTTCAAATTTGGCTAGCTTTTCCTTCATGCCTTTTTCGATTTGGGCTGGAATTTGGATACCCCATAACAGCAGTATCACAATGAATGTTTTAATGGTTCTCATGGTTTCTTAGTTTTTAGATTGGTTTAGTTTATTGACTGCTTCAACTTTATTGTTGACATGCAGCTTTCTATAGATATTTCCGACATGCTTTTTCACAGTATCCATACTGATACACTTTTGATCAGCAATTTCTTTGTAGAGCAATCCTTGCGAAAGAAGTTCAAGAATTTCTTTTTCCCTTTCTGTAAGTTCATCGAAACCTTTAATCTCCGGAAACTTTTTCTCAAAATGCTGCAATACTCTTCGGGCAATAGAAAAACTCATAGGAGCACCACCATTATAAACATCCCTGATGGAAGAAAGTATCTTGTCCATACTCTCTCCTTTCATAAGGTATCCCATCGCACCGGCTTTTAAAGAATTAAAGATTTTCTCATCATCATCAAAACTTGTACACATGATGAAGTGGGTGTCCGGCATTTCTTTTTTGAGCTTTTCAATAATTTCAATCCCCAGCATATCCTGAAGCTGGATATCCATCATGACAACATCGGGAGAAATATCGGGAAGGTTTTTAAGAGCATCATTCCCATCAAAGAACTGGGCAACAACCTTCATATCCTGTTGATAATTGATTACCTTCTTCAACGCGTTGTTGTAGTTCTTTTCGTCTTCTACTATGGCAATGGAAATGCTCATGTCTTTTTTATTTGAAGCAAATATCAACAGAAAACAGATCGGAATCAATTACACATTTGTGTAATCTTAAGGTTTGAGTTTAGGGTTATGGTTCGTTTTTAATCCTATTAAATTTAATCAATTTTTCATTTCAAAACCTTATTTTTTTAATAAAAATTAACAAATCCGGACTGCCACTATATTGGTAATGATTTCATTAGTTACCATCCGTCATTTCATTCAGGTTATAAAAGGAAAATTATAGATAAAAATTGTAAAAATTCACCATATTGCAAGGCATGATTTTTGTAAAATTAAAGAATAAAAATCATATTGAATATCAAATAATATAATCATGAAAAAAGGTCTTTTAGCACTTGGTGCCATACTTACATTAACTGTAGTAAGCTGCAAAAAAAGTGAAGGTGGAAATAAGAGTATCATTAAAACAGACAGTACTGAGACAGTAGTTACAGATAATAACGGAAAGGTTGATTCTGTTGCTCAAAGTTCATCCACTGTAGACGTCAACGGAAAGAAAACGGAAAAAACAGATTTTGTCTATAAAGCGACAGATGGAACATTGGTAAAAGTAGTATTCAAAAACGATCCAAAAGAAAGTACGGTAGCTATTACCAGCAACAAAAAAACATTTACGCTTACTAAAGCTGAAACCAAAGGGGATGAAACCATCTATAAAAAAGATGATATGACTGTGAGAGTAAAAGGTGACAGTCTTCACCTTGAACAGGGAAACAATATCATTCCATTGAAAAGAACGAAGATATAATATAGCGAAAACGTCCAAATCATTGGACGTTTTTTTTTGAAAAATTACTTGGCTCCTTTATAAAGTATCAGATCCATAAAATTATTATTATGTTTTATTTTATCTAATTCAATCTTCTCTTTAAATTTCAGAATTTCATTTTGATCCATTTCTTTACCTTGTGCATCATACATTTCAAATTTACCATCTGAGCTTAACATAAGCTGTCGAAGTTTTATAATGGGATCTTTTTTATATTTATTCCAAACTTGATTAAATTTTTTTTCTGTTACTGATATCGCTTTTTCATTAAAATTATTTCTTGACACAAGAGATCTTTTTCTAATACTAATTAATTTCAATTGATGATCTTTTTTAGTATCCTCAATTTCCAAAATTAAACCTGGCAACCCTGAAAACAAATAAGGACCATCTTGAATAGAAATTTCAGAAGTAAACCAAGCAACCCATTTTCTTCCACCAAAATTAGCAGTCGCTTTCTGGGTTTTATATCCCAAAATATTTTTGGTTTCAGATTGAATTTTCCAATCAATATTTCTATTTTCTGTTATGATGTAATAATCACCATTAATAGAAGTGTATAGATCATTATTTTTAGTAATATAGTCTTTGACGACTACATCCTGAACCTTTGACTTCATACTGATAACAGGAATTTTGGCATCCTTTTTTTTAAACTCTTCGTTATTCGCAGAATCATCAGTATATTTTTGTAAACTAAAATATATGGATTTTGTTTCTGAAATATCTAAAATCATCGTTTCCTGATCTACTATATTTCTGTTTAGTGAATCTATTCTATATTGATAATCGTAAACAAAAATCTTATCCTGAGCACATACAATTTTAAAAAGTATAAAATATAATAAACAAATAATTTTTCTCATCGTACTATTTTAATAATAAATCTACTAGTTAAAAACCAGTAGACTTATTTTATTATTTTAATTTAAATAATTAACACAATGATCTCGCTATCCTTGAAGCATTATCGCAATATCATTTTGGATCTGTATAGCATTGTTTGAATTTTATTTCTCAAAAAATATTGACAATAGACGCGTTACTGATTGAGATTATTATCTAAAAAAACTTTAAGCTCTTCAGTAGAAATATCTTTTTTAATAATTTTTCCAGTAGAATCTAAAAGGAAATTAGTGGGGAATTTATTAATATTTATTTTTTTTGATTCAATTCCATTTTCATCAAGATAATTCTGCCAAATCAGTTCTTTTTTCTTTATTACCTTTTTCCAGTTTTCAACTTCTTCTGTTCTATCAGTTGAAATAGCAATTATATCAAATCCCTTAGATCTATACTTATCATAAATACCTTGATATTTCGGAAATTCTATTAAACATGGAACACAATTACTAAACCAAAAATCAACAAGAGTGAATTTTTCAGTGACTTTGTATTTAATAAATTCATTACTTTGGTCTTTGACTTGCAGATTCATAATCTTATTTTCAAAATACTTTTCATTAAGCATTCTTGCAAATTTTTTTGCAGTCTCAGTTTGTTTAATGTTCTTTGATAATGTATTATAAAGTTTTAATAAGTTATCATCATATCCCCATACACTATATCTTTCAATCGCAAACCATAAGCTAATAAAAGAATTAGGATGCTTTTTTGCATATTTTAGAATATATTGTATTTTTCTATTGTTAAAATCTTTTCGTATACTCTTATAATCTGTTTCTTTAATTATGCTGTCACGAGATACACTTAACTCTTCAGCCGCTAAAATTTTTTTGTAATCAGGCAAAAAATTACTTTCAAATTCAGCATTTATCGAGGAACTTTCTAATAAATAATAATTATTGTATTTAAAATCATCAATATTAAGTTGATGAATACCTCTGTCTATAAATATCATTTGACTTAATACAAAATTCTTATCATTATTTTGGAATGTTAAAAACAGACCTATCGGATAATTGATATTCCCGGAAAAACGAAACTTGCCATCCTTTATTTTCGAAGAAAAAACATTATTTTCATACAATTCCGAATTAATAAAAGCGGATTCTAAGTAAATAGAATCTGTTTTTGTTATGGATGGATTAATAGTGCCTTCAATCTCAAAAGAACCTGAGTTCCTCTGGCCAAATGCATTGTTTAAACTAACTACTAAAACAATAAATAGAATTCGAATTTTAGCTCCAACAATAATCATGTTTATGAGTGTTACAAGTTACACATGTTAGACCAGCACAACACTTCTTATTAGCAGTATAGCATGCTTCGCCTCTTGCTGCGCAAGTTCCGCCGCCGCCTTCGCCTTCAAGATATTCTTTAGGATCTTTAATACCTCCATTAATATTTTTTTGCTCATTTCTCGAAAGTCTTTTTAGATTTTTCATGCTTAATATTTATTAATTATTTATCACTTAAATATAAATTAAAAAAAACATATAAATCACATCATGGTGTAATTTAATATTTATTTTCATTTAAGTAGAAATAATTAATACCTAATCAAAAATAACATAAAAATTACAACTAATAAGCACTATTGGATATAAAAATACAATCATGGATTATACGAATAAAAGATTTGTATTTTAAAAATTTCGTTTATGTTTGAGCGCAAGATCCTAATTCTAAAAAGATAAATAATCATATTAAATACAAAAGTGGAAATGGAAATAAGAGTATCATTAAAACAGACAGTAGTTACAGATAATAACGGAAAGGTTGATTCTGTTGCTCAAAGTTCATCCACTGTAGACGTCAACGGAAAGAAAACGGAAAAAACAGATTTTGTATATAAAGCGACAGATGGAACATTGGTAAAAGTAGTATTCAAAAACGATCCAAAAGAAAGTACGGTAGCTATTACCAGCAACAAAAAAACATTTACGCTTACTAAAGCTGAAACCAAAGGGGATGAAACAATCTATAAAAAAGATGATATGACTGCCAGAGTAAAAGGTGACAGTCTTCACCTTGAACAGGGAAACAATATCATTCCATTGAAAAGAACCAAGATTTAAGAATACATAAAAGCCCTCATATTCAATGAGGGCTTTTCTTTTCCTGAATTTGCCAGCAAAGCTTACTTAAGATTTTCGATAATTGAAATATAAGGATTTATATCCCTCTGCTTAATAAACCCGTTTCTATCCAACCTGATTTCTTTCATTCGAACTGAATCAGATTCATTTCCTCCGATAGTAAGCAGGTATTTTCCTTTATGATCTTCTCCTACTTCAATCACAATAGCAGAATGAGACTGGTAGCCGGAATGATCTCTTGCATAATTATAATCAAATTCTGAATTTCCTCTGTTGTTCTGAATAATATCTCCAATTTTAGGATGATATTCATCCAGTCGTCGCCCCTTGAAGACCCCTGTATTCTGGATTGTATTCTGGATTGCCTTATGAACGAATTTAGAATGGGCAAGAGAGAATTTAAACTCAGTGGCATTTGCCCCAGCTTTAAGGACGCACCAGGATATAAAAACTGCAGACCAGGGTTCAGTGACTGAACTTGTAAAGTTAAAGTCAAGATCTTCATAATATTTCCTGATCTGTCTAAAGAGCTTCTCATCTGCTTCGTCCATACTTTTGTAGAGCTGATACTGCTGATACGCTGTATCAATTAATTTTTTGGTAAAGATACTTGTTGCCATGATATTAGATTTTGTTGTTATGTCTAAACAAAATTACAAGACCTATACGATGGATTCAATACCACTTTTGGGTAATAAAAAAAGCCACCCGTATCCGGATGGCTTTCATTTATATCTGAATGAATATTATTCTTCAGTTTTTTCTTCAGTAGTGTCAGCTTTAGCTTCTTCTACTTTTTCTTCTACAACTGGAGCATCAGCAACTACTGTTGCTTTAGCTGGTGTAGATCTTCTGCTTCTTCTTGTAGCTTTTTTCTCCTCAGCATTCGGGTTGTAAAGCTCGTTGAAATCTACCAATTCGATAAGAGCCATATCAGCAGCATCACCTGGTCTGAAACCTGTCTTAATGATTCTTGTATAACCACCGTTTCTTTCAGCGATTTTAGGAGCTACAGTTCTGAATAATTCAGCAACCGCAAATTTATTTTGAAGGTAAGAGAATACTACTCTTCTGTTATGTGTAGTATCTTCTTTTGCTTTTGTTAATAGAGGCTCAACATATACTCTTAAAGCTTTAGCTTTAGCTACAGTAGTGTTGATTCTTTTATGCTCAATTAGAGAACAAGCCATATTAGAAAGTAAAGCGCTTCTGTGAGAAGCTGTTCTTCCTAAGTGATTGAATTTTTTACCGTGTCTCATTATTAATTATTTATCAGCGTCTAACTTATATTTTGCAACGTCGAAACCGAAGTTAAGACCTTTTGAATGCACTAATTCTTCTAGTTCTGTCAAAGATTTTTTACCAAAATTTCTGAATTTCATCAAATCAGACTTACTGTAAGAAACAAGTTCTCCAAGAGTTTCTACTTCAGCTGCTTTCAGACAGTTAAGGGCTCTTACAGAAAGATCCATATCTGCTAATTTAGACTTAAGAAGTTGTCTTGTGTGAAGGGTCTCTTCGTCATATTGGATAGATGCTTTTACAGCTTCAGTTTCAAGCGTGATTCTCTCATCAGAGAATAGCATGAAGTGATAAATTAATATCTTAGAAGCTTCTGTTAAAGCATTCTGAGGGCTGATAGACCCGTCAGTTTCTATATCTAATACAAGTTTTTCGTAGTCTGTTTTTTGCTCTACACGATAATTTTCAATGCTATACTGTACTTTCTTGATCGGCGTGAAAATAGAGTCAATGGCAATAGTACCTACAGGTGCATTGTTTGACTTATTTTGTTCTGAAGGAACATATCCTCTACCTTTTTCAATATTGAAAGTAATTTCGAAAGTTACATCAGTATTTAGGTTACAAATCACTAAATCCGGGTTTAAAACCTCGAATCCGTTGATCGATTTTCCTAAATCACCAGCAGTAATAATCGTTTGACCTGAAACTTTAGCAACAACCTGCTCATTAGCCTGGCCTTCTGCTGAAGCTTTTAATCTAACCTGCTTTAGGTTAAGAATAATTTCGGTAACGTCTTCGATTACTCCTGAAATAGTTGAAAATTCGTGCTCTACACCTTCTATTTTGATAGATGAAATAGCGTATCCTTCCAGAGAAGAAAGCAACACTCTTCTCAAAGCATTACCGATTGTAAGCCCGAAACCTGGTTCTAAAGGTCTGAATTCAAATTGACCTTTAAATTCATCAGAGTTAAGTAAAATTACTTTATCGGGTTTTATGAATTGTAAAATTGCCATATTATTGGGTTGAGCAAAAATTTGATTAAAAAATTATTTAGAGTAAAGTTCGACGATAAGGTTCTCCTTGATGTCTTCCGGAATTTGGATTCTTTCAGGAGCAGAAATGAAGGTACCTTCTTTCTTCTCATCGTTGAATTGTAACCACTCATAGTTTGACTTAGAAGCCAATGCATTGGTAACAACATCAAGAGACTTAGACTTTTCTCTTACAGCGATTACATCACCAGCTTTTACCAAGTAAGAAGGGATATTAAGAATCTCTCCGTTCACAGTGATGTGTCTGTGAGAAACTAATTGTCTTGCTCCAGATCTAGTTTTAGCAAAACCTAATCTGAAAACTACATTATCCAATCTTGATTCACAAAGTTGTAATAGAACTTCACCTGTTACTCCTTTGCTTCTGTGTGCTTTTTCAAATAAGTTAGCAAACTGTCTTTCTAAGATACCGTAAGTATATTTAGCTTTTTGTTTTTCAGCTAACTGAACTGCATATTCTGATTTCTTAGCACCTCTTCTTTTGTTAGGACCGTGTTGTCCTGGCGGTTGGTTTTTTCTTTTTTCGAAGTTCTTATCATCTCCGTAGATTGCAGCACCAAACTTTCTAGCAATCTTAGTTTTAGGTCCAATATATCTTGCCATAATGGGTAAATTCTAAAAATTAAACTCTTCTTCTTTTTGGTGGTCTACATCCGTTGTGTGGCATAGGAGTCACGTCAACGATTTCTGAAACTTCAATTCCTGAATTGTGAATAGATCTGATTGCAGATTCTCTACCTGCACCTGGACCTTTCACAAACACCTTCACTCTTCTTAAACCAGCTTCGTGAGCTACAGCAGAGCAATTTTCAGCTGCCATCTGAGCAGCAAATGGAGTATTCTTTTTAGAACCTCTGAATCCCATTTTACCGGCAGAAGCCCAAGAGATAACCTCTCCGTTTTTATTTGTTAAAGAAATGATGATGTTATTGAAAGAAGCTTGAATATGTGCTTCACCAATAGCTTCAACTTTTACTTTTCTTTTCTTAACTACTTTAGTTTGTTTTGCCATAATTCCTAACGATTATTTACTAGCTTTTTTCTTGTTAGCAACAGTTTTTCTCTTTCCTTTTCGGGTTCTAGAGTTGTTTTTCGTTCTCTGGCCTCTTAAAGGTAATCCAAGTCTGTGACGTATTCCTCGTTGGCATCCTATGTCCATCAATCTCTTGATGTTCAATTGCACTTCAGATCTTAATTCTCCTTCAACTTTTACGTTGTCTAAGATATAAGTTCTGATTGCAGCCAATTCATCGTCATTCCATTCGTTGACTTTTTTGTCTTCGCTGATACCGGCAGCTTTAAGGATTTCAGAAGAAGTACTTCTTCCAACTCCGTAGATGTAAGTTAAACCGATAACTCCTCTTTTGTTTTTTGGTAAATCAATACCTGCAATTCTCGCCATAATTTAATTAACCTTGTCTTTGTTTAAATTTTGGGTTCTTCTTGTTGATTACGAACAGTACACCTTTTCTGCGTACGATTTTGCAATCAGCGCTTCTTTTTTTAATTGATGCTCTTACTTTCATTTTGATAGTATTTATTTTTTACAAATGCCAAATGGAATGAGAATTCCATTTGGCTAAATGTTTTTAATATCTAAATGTGATCCTCCCTTTCGTTAAATCATAGGGAGACATTTCTAGTTTTACCTTATCACCAGGTAAAAGTTTAATATAGTGCATTCGCATTTTGCCGGAAATATGAGCAATAAGAATATGCCCATTTTCAAGTTCTACACGGAACTGAGCGTTCGAAAGTGCTTCCGTTATAACGCCGTCTTGTTCAATATGTTTTTGTTTTGCCATAAATTAATATCCAGTCGTTCTAGACAGTTTAGACTGCATTAAACCATCATAATGATGGTTCAGCAGATATGTATTAATCTGTTGAACTGTATCTAAAATTACACCCACCATAATTAATAGTGACGTTCCCCCGAAAAATAAGGCGAACGCATCTGTCTGAACAAAGCTTCCATGCACAATTGCTGGAAGGACTGCAAAGATAGATAAAAAAATTGCACCTGGCAAGGTAATTTTTGATAAAATATCATCTAAATAATCTGCTGTCTCTTTTCCGGGTCTTACTTTCGGTACTAAACCTCCATTTCTCTTCAAATCATCAGCCATTTGGTTCACCGGAATTGTAATTGCAGTATAGAAAAACGAGAAGATAATAATTAATAGCGCAAACAATACGTTGTACTGCCAGCTAAAAACATTCTTGAAACCTGCAAGAAAAGTATTGGACTCGTCGAATTTTGTTAATAATCCTGGTACGAACATCAATGCCTGAGCAAAGATAATCGGCATTACACCAGCAGCATTTACTTTCAATGGAATCCATTGTCTTGCGCCCTGCATAAGATTCTTGTTTACACCTCCTCTTGCTTGAGCTCTGCTTACATACTGAATAGGAATTTTTCTAACAGCAACTGATAAAATCACAGCTAAAAGAACTACTACCATCCAGAATAATACTTCGATAAGGATCATGATAGATCCCATTCCTCCTTTTCCGTTCTGCACGGCCATCTCCTGTACGAATGCCTCAGGTAATCTTGAAAGGATCCCCACCATAATAAGGATAGAGATACCATTTCCGATTCCCTTATCGGTAATCTTTTCACCTAACCACATTGCGAATACTGAACCACCTACCAAGATTACAATACTTGGTAACCAGAACATAATTGAATTTGGTTCTACAAAATATGCAGATTGGAACTGAGCATACGGTAAGAATAATTGAGTAATAGAAGTTAAATAAGAAGGTGCCTGTACCAGACAAACCCCGATCGTTAACCATCTTGTAATTTGGTTCAATGTATTTCTACCTGACTCTCCATCTTTCTGAAGCTTCTGAAGATAAGGAATAGCCATCCCCATCAACTGAACAATAATAGAAGCAGAAATATAAGGCATAATTCCCAACGCCATTACGGAAGCGTGGCTGAAAGCCCCCCCCGTAAACGACGAAAGCAAGCCAAGGAGACCTGCTCCTTGCTTGTTACCGCCTTGATTTTTATAATGCTCTAAGAGATCTCCCACTTCTGCAAGGTTAATTGCTGGAAGTGAAATATAAGATGCGAATCTATACACAAGGATTATACCTAAAGTGAAGAGAATTTTATCTCTAAGCTCTTTAAGACTCCAAATATTTTTAAGTGTTTGTATAAATTCTTTCATTAGTAAGTATTATAAGGTAATTGCTTTTCCACCTGCTTTAGCAATAAGCTCTTCAGCAGATTTCGTGAATTTATCAGCAGAGATTGAAACCGCAGATTTCAATTCTCCTCTACCCATAATTTTCACTAATTCGTTTTTAGAAACGATCCCGTTTGCTACTAAAACTTCTTTCGTGATTTCTCCAGTGATAGATTTGTTCTCGATTAAAGTCTGAATAGTATCAAGGTTAACACCTCTAAACTCTTTTCTGTTTACGTTTTTGAATCCGAATTTAGGTAATCTTCTCTGTAAAGGCATCTGTCCACCTTCGAAACCGATCTTCTGAGAATAACCAGCTCTAGCTTTCTGACCTTTGTGTCCTTTTGTTGAAGTACCTCCTTTTCCTGTACCCTGACCTCTACCAATTCTTTTTGAGTTGAAAGTAGATCCTGCAGCAGGTTGTATGTTATTTAAATTCATTTTAATTTCTCTTTTATAAAATTATTTTTGAACTTCCAGTAAGTGACCTACAGCAGCTATCATTCCTAAGATAGAAGGAGTAGCTTCGTGCTCTACAACTTGGTGAAGTTTTTTTAATCCTAATGCTTCAAGCGTTCTCTTTTGGGTTTTTGTTCTACCAATAGCGCTTCTTACTTGCTTTACTTTAATTGTTGCCATTGTTTTATTATTAACCGTTAAACACTTTACTTAGAGAAACTCCTCTCATTCTAGCGATCTCTTCAGGTCTTCTGATATCCAATAACGCTTTGAAAGTAGCTTTCACCACGTTGTGAGGGTTAGAAGAACCTTTAGATTTTGAAAGGATATCGTGAATACCAGCTGATTCCAATACCGCTCTTACCGCACCACCGGCGATAAGTCCTGTACCGTGAGAAGCAGGTCTTAAGAAGATATCTGCACCACCGTATCTAGCAGTAGTTTGGTGAGGAATAGTGTGGTTCATTACAGGAACTTTCACAAGGTTTTTCTTAGCGTCTTCAACTGCTTTAGCAATTGCAGAAGCAACCTCTTTAGATTTTCCTAAACCGAAACCGATAACACCTTCTTCGTTTCCTACTACAACAATAGCAGAAAATCCGAAAGCTCTACCCCCTTTAGTTACTTTTGTTACTCTGTTAACAGCTACGAGACGATCTTTTAATTCTAATCCTCCCGGTTTTACTCTTTCTATATTATCTAGTCCTAACATATTTTCCGAAATTTAATGATTAGAATTTAAGTCCACCTTCTCTCGCACCATCAGCTAGAGCTTTTACTCTACCGTGATATACGAAACCGTTTCTGTCAAATACAATACTTTCGATCCCTGCAGCGATAGCTTTAGCAGCAATAGCTTTACCAACAGCAGCAGAAATTTCAGTTTTAGTACCTTTAGCGTCTACTCCTTTCTCTCTAGAAGAAGCTGATGCTAAAGTTTTACCATTTTTATCGTCGATTAACTGAGCGTAAATTTCCTTATTACTTTTGTATACAGATAATCTTGGCAATTCAGAAGATCCAGAGATTTTCCCTCTTACTCTTCTTTTGATTCTTATTCTTTTTTCTAATTTACTTAATGCCATAATACTTATAATTTATTAAGCAGATTTACCAGCTTTACGTCTAACAATTTCTCCTACGAATCTTACACCTTTTCCTTTGTATGGCTCAGGCTTTCTGAAAGAACGGATCTTTGCAGCTACCATTCCTAGAAGTTGGTTGTCGTGAGACGTTAAAGTAATAATTGGGTTTTTACCTTTTTCAGTCAATGTATCAACTTTTACTTCACTTGGAAGTTCTAATACGATACCGTGAGAGAATCCTAAAGCTAACTCAAGTTTTTGACCTGTGTGTGAAGCTCTGTATCCTACCCCTACTAGTTCTAGTTTCTTTTCGAAACCTGTATTTACACCAACAATCATGTTGTTGATTAACGCTCTGTATAAACCGTGAAGCGCTTTGTGTTGCTTAGAATCAGATGGTCTGTTTACATTAAGCTCACCATCTTTTTGTTCTAAAGTAATTCCTGCTGTAAGCTCTTGAGAAAGTTCTCCTTTAGCTCCTTTTACTGTTACTACACCGTTATTTTCAGTGATTGTAACTCCAGCTGGAATAGTTATAATTGCTTTACCAATTCTTGACATTTTCCTCTGATTAAAAATTAATAAACATAGCAGATTACTTCACCGCCTACTTTCTCTTCTCTAGCTTTCTTGTCAGTCATTACTCCTTTAGAAGTAGAGATGATAGAAATACCCAAACCGTTTAGTACTCTTGGAAGTTCAGTAGAACCTTTGTACTGTCTCAAACCTGGTCTTGAAGCTCTTTGAATAGACTTAATAGCAGGTTTGTTAGTTTGCTTATCGTACTTTAAAGCGATTTTGATCACTCCTTGAACAGCGTTATCTTCAAACTTGTAGTTTAAGATATACCCTTGATCAAATAAGATCTTAGTAATCTCCTTTTTGATTTTCGATGCAGGAATTTCCACCACTTTGTGGCCTGCGCTTTGTGCGTTCCTTACTCTTGTTAGGAAATCTGAAATTGGATCTGTTACCATTTTTCTTTTATAAATTATTGGTTAAAGAACAATCAGTATTGAAAAGACTTGAAGATTAAAATATCAGACGTCAGAAATCTTCGGTCTGATATTTTTATTCTTTAGTATCTAGACAACTTAATTGTCCCGATTTTTAATTAGTAAGTATTACCAACTAGCTTTTCTTACACCTGGGATAAGACCGTTGTTAGCCATTTCTCTGAAAGTTACTCTGGAAATACCAAACGTTCTCATGTATCCTCTTGGTCTACCTGTTAGTTTACATCTGTTGTGTAATCTTACAGGAGAAGCATTTTTAGGCAATTTTTGAAGTCCTTCGTAATCACCAGCTTCTTTAAGAGCTTGTCTTTTAGCAGCGTATTTAGCAACTAGTGCTTCTCTTTTGCGCTCACGCGCTTTCATTGATTCTTTAGCCATTTCTTAGTTCTTTTTAAATGGTAAACCGAAGTGAGTTAATAATGCTTTAGCTTCTTTATCTGTCTTCGCAGTTGTTACGAAAGTGATGTCCATCCCTTGGATTTTTTTCACTTTGTCAATTACGATTTCAGGGAAGATAATCTGCTCAGTAATACCTAAGTTGTAGTTACCTCTACCATCGAAACCATCTGCTTTGATACCAGAGAAATCTCTAATACGTGGTAAAGCAGAAGCAGTAAGTCTGTCTAAGAACTCATACATTCTGTGAGCTCTCAAAGTTACTTTAGCACCTACAGGCATTCCTTTTCTAAGTTTGAAGGCAGCTTCATCTTTCTTAGAGATTGTACCTACTGCTTTCTGACCTGTGATGTTTGTTAACTCTTCTACAGCATAATCAATAATTTTCTTATCTGCAGTAGCGTCTCCTAAACCTTGTGATACAACGATTTTCTCTAATCTAGGTACTTGCATGATTGACTTATACCCGAATTCTTCCATCATTGCAGGAACAATTGTCTCTTTGTATATTTTTTTGGGTCTTGCTATAAATTCCATGTTAATTCAAATTATAAAGTTTCACCCGTTTGTTTGTTAATTCTTACTTTCTTATCTCCTTCGATTTTGTAACCGATTTTGATAGCTTTTCCGTCTTTACCAACTAAAGCTACGTTTGAGATATGAATAGAAGCTTCCTTTTCAGTAATTCCTCCTTGAGGATTTGAAGCTGAAGGCTTAACGTGTTTTTTAACGATATTAAGTCCTGCAACAATTACTCTTGGGTCTCTACCTTCTTTCTTAATCACTTCAATAACTTCACCAGTCTTACCTTTGATATCTTTCTTACCAGTAGTAATGATTACGTTATCTCCTCTTTTTATTTTTAACTTTGACATTTCTTTTAAAAATTTTTAAAATTAAAGTACTTCAGGAGCTAATGAAATGATTTTCATATATTCTTTGTCTCTCAACTCACGAGCAACTGGTCCGAAAACACGCGTTCCTCTCATTTCTCCCGCTGCGTTTAGTAATACACAAGCATTGTCGTCGAATTTGATGTATGAACCATCTTTTCTTCTTACTGCTTTTTTAGTTCTTACTACTACAGCTTTAGATACCTGACCTTTTTTAGCGTTTCCTGATGGTGTAGAATCTTTGATCGTAACAACGATTTTATCACCAACTGAAGCATATCTTCTTCTGGTTCCTCCCAGAACTCTGATAACTAGTACTTCTTTTGCACCTGTGTTATCAGCAACTTTTAATCTTGATTCTGTTTGTAACATTATTACTTAGCTTTTTCAATGATTCTTACTAATCTCCATCTCTTGCTCTTGCTCATAGGTCTAGTTTCTTGGATCAAAACTGTATCACCTTCTGTGCATTCGTTGTTCTCGTCGTGTGCAGTATATTTTTTCGTTTTCAAAACGAATTTACCGTACATCGGGTGCTTTACTCTTGTAGTTTCACTAACAACAATAGTTTTTTCCATTTTATTGCTGGAAACCACTCCGATTCTTTCTTTTCTTAAATTTCTATCCATTGTAAAATGAAATTATTGTTTGTTAGTTAACTCAGTATTTAGTCTAGCGATTGTTTTTCTCAAATCTCTGATTTGAATCGGGTTTTCAATTGGGCTGATTGCATGAGCCAATTTCAATTTAGAATATTGAGCTTTTGCTTCAGTTAATTGAGTTTGAATATCACCCGCGCTTAAATTTTTAATATCAGCTTTTTTCATTGTATTCAAAGATTATAGAGGTTTAACAAAATCGTTAGCAACGATGAATCTAGTAACTACAGGTAATTTTTGTGCAGCAAGTCTAAGAGCTTCTTTCGCAACTTCGTAAGGAACTCCACCTACTTCAAACATAATTTTACCTGGTTTTACTACAGCTACCCAATATTCAACAGCACCTTTACCTTTACCCATACGTACTTCCGCTGGTTTTTTAGTAATTGGCTTATCTGGGAAGATTTTGATCCATAGTTGACCTTCTCTCTTCATATATCTTGTCGCAGCGATACGAGCTGCTTCAATCTGTCTTGCAGTGATCCAAGCTCCTTCCGTTGCTTTGATCCCAAAAGTTCCGTAAGCAAGTTGACTACCTCTTTGGGCATTCCCCTTCATCTTCATCTTGTGAACTCTACGGAATTTGGTTCTTTTTGGTTGTAACATAATTTCTAAATTTTAGATTTTAGATTTTAGATTTTAGATTTTTTTTAATTTTAAAAAAGTAACGGTAATTTAAAATTCAAAATTTCTAATCTAAAATTTTAATTATTATTGTTATTGTTGTTGTTTTTTCTAGGTCTTCTGTTGTCTCTGTCTCCTCCTCTGTTTCCTCTGTCTGACTGACCTCCTTTTTTCTGTTGTCCTACTAATGGGGAAAGTTCTCTTTTACCATAAACTTCACCTTTCATAATCCAAACTTTCACTCCTAGTCTACCGTACGTAGTGTGAGCTTCTGCCCAGTGGTAATCGATATCAGCTCTGAAAGTTGACAATGGAATTCTTCCTTCTTTGAAAGATTCTGATCTTGCCATTTCAGCTCCGTTCAATCTACCAGAAATTTGAACTTTGATACCTTCAGCACCCATTCTCATAGTACTTGCCATTGCCATTTTAACAGCTCTTCTGTAAGAAATTCTGTTTTCAATTTGCTTAGAAATACTATCAGCAACTAGTACAGCATCTAATTCAGGTCTTTTGATTTCGAAGATGTTGATTTGAATATCCTTACCTGTAAGTTTCTTCAATTCTTCTTTCAATTTATCAACTTCCTGACCTCCTTTCCCGATGATAAGTCCCGGTCTAGCAGTAGTGATTGTAACTGTTACTAATTTAAGTGTTCTTTCAATATAGATTTTTGAAATACCACCTTTAGATAATCTAGCCTCAAGGTATCTTCTGATTTTGTAGTCTTCAGCGATTCTGTCTCCATAATCGTTTCCACCAAACCAGTTAGAATCCCATCCTCTGATGATACCTAATCTATTACCAATTGGATTTGTCTTCTGTCCCATACCTTGATTAATTTTCTTTATTACCTAAGATTAATGTAACGTGGTTAGATCTCTTTCTGATTCTATACCCTCTACCTTGTGGAGCTGGTCTTAGTCTCTTCAATTGTCTTGCACTATCCACGAAGATTTCTTTAACGATAAGGTTTGCCTCTTCAATATCAGCACCTTCGTTTTTTGCCTGCCAGTTTGCCATAGCAGAAAGAAGTAATTTCTCTAACTTGTTAGATGCATCCTTCTTAGAATATTTTAGGATATAAAGAGCTTTATCTACCTGTTCTCCTCTAATGATATCAACTACTAATCTCATTTTTCTTGGAGAAGATGGGCAATTATTTAATGAAGCTTTTACAACGTCTTTGTTAGCTTCTTTTCTTGCGATTGAACTATCTTGTTTTCTTGATCCCATGATTATCTGCTTCCTTTGTTTTTGTTACCACCATGACCTCTGAAAGATCTTGTTGGAGAAAATTCGCCTAACTTGTGACCAACCATGTTTTCTGTAACATATACTGGGATAAAAGATTTCCCATTGTGTACAGCAATAGTTTGTCCTACGAAGTCCGGAGAGATCATCGATGCTCTAGACCAAGTTTTGATAACTGTCTTCTTACCAGACTCTATATTTGCCTGAACCTTCTTATCTAAAGTATGATGAATGAACGGTCCTTTCTTAAGTGATCTTGCCATAATTATTTTCTTTTAGATACGATGTAACGGTTAGACACTTTGTTTTTCTTTCTAGTTTTGTAACCTTTAGACGGCATACCGTTTCTAGATCTTGGGTGACCTCCTGAAGAACGTCCTTCACCACCACCCATTGGGTGATCTACTGGGTTCATTACAACCGCTCTTGTTCTTGGTCTTCTACCTAACCATCTGCTTCTACCAGCCTTACCTGATACAGTTAATTGGTGATCAGAGTTAGAAACTGATCCAATCATTGCATAACATTCAGTAAGGATCATTCTTGATTCTCCTGAAGGCAATTTGATGATTGCATATTTTCCGTCTCTAGACGTCAATTGAGCTGAAGAACCAGCACTTCTTGCTAAAATTGCACCTTGACCAGGCTTCATTTCAACACAAGAAATCACAGTACCTAAAGGAATGTTTTTCAACTTCATTGCGTTCCCTACATTTGGTTCTACGCTTTCACCAGAAATTACTTTCTGATCAACTTTGATACCGTTTGGAGCGATGATATATCTCTTCTCTCCGTCAGCATACTCAAGTAATGCGATAAATGCAGTTCTGTTTGGATCGTATTCTACAGATTTTACAGTTGCTTCAACGTTTGCTTTGTTTCTTTTGAAGTCAATAATTCTGTATTTCTTTTTGTGTCCACCTCCGGTGTAACGCATGGTCATTTTACCTGTTTGGTTACGTCCACCTGACTTTTTAATACCAACTGTTAGAGACTTCTCTGGTTTGTTGGTAGTAATTTCCTCAAAATTGTTTACAATTCTGAATCTCTGTCCCGGGGTGATAGGTTTTAATTTTCTAACAGACATTACTATTATTTATAATTAATAATTAATTTACAGCAAAAATATCGATAACCTCACCTTCAGCAAGTTTGATTACCGCTTTTTTCAATTTGTTTGTCTTTCCTACTTGAAGACCTTTTTTAGTGTACTTTGAAGAAACCTTCGGAGCATAAATCATTGTGTTAACGTCTGCTACTTTTACACCATAAGCTGCTTCTACAGCCTTTTTAATCTGGATTTTATTCGACTTAGGGTTAACTAAGAAAGAATAAGTACCTCTTAAATCTGTAAGGTAGTTAGCCTTTTCTGAAATAACTGGTTTAATAATAACTGACATGACTTATTTCTTTAAATTTTCCTGGAATTTTTCAACTGCACCTTCTAAGAAAATGATCTCACCAGCATTTACTAAATCGTAAGAACTAATTTCGTTGAAGTTCATTACTTTAGTTTTAGGTAAGTTTCTTGAAGATAAATACACATTCTTGTTAGCTTCAGGAAGAACGAATAAAGATTTCTTACCGTTAAGTTCCAATGCATTTAATACATTGATAAAATCTTTAGTCTTAGGAGCACCAAAGCTCAAATCTTCTAAAACTTTAATGCTGTTGTCTCTCATTTTCTGAGATAAAACAGATTTTTTAGCTAATCTCTTAAGAGCTTTGTTCAATTTGAATCTGTAGTCTCTTGGTTTTGGTCCGAATACTCTACCTCCACCTCTGAAAGTTGGAGATTTAATATCACCATATCTAGCAGATCCTGATCCTTTTTGCTTCTTAAGCTTTTTAGTAGAAGCAGTAATTTCGCTTCTTTCTTTTGCTTTATGAGTCCCTTGTCTTTGTGCAGCAAGGTACTGTTTAACTTCTAAGTAAACCGCGTGCTGATTTGGCTCAATTCCGAATACTGTTTCGTCTAGAGTTACTTTTCTTCCGGTCTCTTTTCCTGATGTATTTAATACTACTAGTTCCATTTTCTGATAATTACATAAGAATTTTTAGCTCCCGGAACAGCACCTTTTACTACTAAAAGATTTTGTTCTTGATCAACTTTTAACACTTGAAGGTTCTGAACAGTTACCTGCTTACCTCCCATTCTTCCAGCCATTCTCATCCCTTTGAATACTCTTGAAGGGTCTGAACCAGCACCGATAGAACCTGGAGCTCTAAGTCTGTTGTGCTGACCATGAGTTGCCTGCATTACACCTCCAAATCCGTGTCTTTTAACAACACCCTGGAAGCCTTTACCTTTTGAAGTTCCTGTTACGTCAACATATTCACCTTCTAGGAATAAATCAACTTTTACTTCTTCTCCTACTTTTACTTCATCAACGAATTCTCTGTAGAATTCTACTAATTTAGCTTTAGGAGCAGAACCAGCCTTTTTAAAATGGCCAGCTAACGCTTTACCAACGTTCTTCTCACTCTTGTCATCGAAACCTAACTGAACAGCTTTATAACCGTCTTTTTCTAAGGTTCTGACCTGTAAAACCGAGCATGGACCAGCTTGAATAACTGTACAAGGAATGTTTTTCCCTTCTTCGTTAAACAAAGATGTCATACCGATTTTTTTACCAATAATACCTGACATTGTTTATATTATAATAAAATTTATCCTTTATTTTTTTCCATTTTTCGGAAGTCTGAAGTGATTTCTACTTTTGATATAGGCACACTACGCTCCTAAAATGAGAGTGCAAATTTATGAATAATTTTGTAACTGACAAATATTTCAATTAAAATATTTTGATTTTTAATCATTTAGATCATTTTCAAAACCAAAATGGGTTTTATAAAAATGAATCCTTCATAAAAAGCACACTTTTTTCTTTGATTTCTAATTCTAACAATTCAAAGCCAACAGCTAATAACAAAAAAAATGCCATAACTATACGATAATGAAACATTTCGAAATTTCCAACAACAAAAACAACCTATACATTATAAAGAAATAAGAACATCTCTTTTTCTTTTTATAATAAAACCCAAACTATATCATTATAACAGCTTCTTTAAAAAAAATTAAAGCCTCATGACCACTCATGGGCTTTATATTTTTACATATTATGTGATAAATTAAGGAACTTACACAGAATTATTTCATAACATTGACTCCATTTTCTTCAAGTTTAACCTGATCCTCCACTGCAATCCCATCATCCGTAATCAGGTAATCCACCTGATCAAGTGACGCAATCTTACCAAAACCTTTCTTATTCAATTTTGATGAGTCTGCAAGAACCACTGTTTTATCAGCACATTCAATCATCACCTGATTGAGATGAGCTTCTGCAGCATTCGAGGTACTAATCCCAAATTCCAGATCAATTCCATCTACTCCCAAAAAAAGTTTATTGCAGGAAAACTGTTTAAGAATTCCTTCTGAAATGGATCCCACAATTGAAGTAGAACTCTTTCTCACCTCTCCTCCCAATTGAATGACATTAATATTAGGATTATTGCAAAGTTCAATAGCTACCCTCAAGGAAGAAGTCAAAACTGTAAGCGGTCCAAAATTCATCAGCATCCTGGCAAGATAATGCATCGTAGTACCCGACGCCAATATAATACAATCATTTTCCTGGATTAATGGAAGTGCCGCTCTGGCAATCGCCTGCTTTGCCTCTACGTTGATATTTTCTTTTTCTCCAACATTTTTTTCATAAGCATACCTTACCTGTTTACTCGCCCCGCCATGATTCCTAAACAGAAGCCCCAAACTTTCGAGATAGTTCAAATCTTTTCGTATCGTAACTGAAGAAACACTCAGTCTTTCGCACAAATCCTGAACAAGAACATGTCCTTTTTCATCCAGTTCTTTTAATATTTCATCATGCCTTGGTATTAGCTTCTCCATTTTATTCGTTTCCTCAAAATTACCGTTTTTTTTTAACATTTTAAAATTTCATTTATTTTCTTTTTGCTTTCATTTTTAATTTATATATTTGAAAACGAAACATAAACGAAACATTTATGAAACGAAACGAAGAACTCAGTAAATTAACCAATGTAAAAGAATGGGACTTTTTAGTCATAGGAGGAGGAGCCAGTGGTTTAGGTTCAGCATTAGATGCAGTAAGCAGAGGATTCAAGACATTATTACTTGAATCTCATGATTTTGCAAAAGCAACTTCCAGCAGAAGTACCAAATTGGTACATGGTGGAGTAAGATATTTAGCACAGGGAGATGTAGGTCTGGTGAAAGAAGCCTTAAAAGAAAGAGGTCTGTTAGCCAAAAATGCAGCGCATATTGTAAAGAATCAATCTTTCATTATTCCTAATTACACCTGGTGGGGCGGAATCTATTATAAAATAGGTCTATCGGTTTATGATTTCCTTGCCGGAAAATTAAGTTTGGGTAAAACAAAATACATCAGTAAGTCAAAAACTATTGAAAAGCTGCCTACTATTGAACAAAGCCATTTAGCAAGTGGTGTTGTTTACCAGGACGGACAGTTTGATGACGCGAGACTTGCTGTCAACTTAACCCAAACCATTATTGAAAAGGGAGGAAGCGCTGTTAATTATGTAAAGGTTATCAACCTTCTGAAAGATGACAGGGATAAGGTAATAGGTGTGGTTGCTGAAGATCAGTTCTCCAAACAACAATACCAGATCCACGCAAAAGTAGTCATCAATGCTACCGGTGTTTTCACCAATGACATTCTTAACATGAATAATCCTAAACATGGTAAACTTGTAGTACCAAGCCAGGGAATTCACCTGGTACTGGATAAATCATTCCTGAAAAGTGATGATGCGATCATGATCCCTAAAACTTCTGACGGAAGGGTTTTATTTGTAGTGCCTTGGCATGACAGAGCTTTGGTAGGAACTACGGATACTCTTTTGGAAAGCGAAAGCTTTGAACCTCGTGCTTTGGAAGAGGAAATCAGTTTCGTTCTAAATACAGCAAGACAATACCTATCTAAAAAACCAACCCGCGATGATGTAAAATCTGTTTTTGCCGGACTTCGCCCTCTTGCAGCTCCAAAAGATGGTAGTAAGAGCACAAAAGAAGTTTCCAGAAGCCACAAGGTTATTGCTTCCGACACAGGTTTGATCTCCATTATTGGCGGAAAGTGGACCACTTACCGTAAAATGGCTGAAGATACCATCGACAAGGCTATGCAGGTTCATAAACTGGGTAACACAACTTCCAAAACAGAAAATATGTCTATTCATGGTAATGTAAAACCTGAACAGGTAGACAGAACGAATCATCTGTATGTATATGGTTCCGATATTCCGGCCATAAAGGCATTACAGGAAAGCAATCCCCGTTTTTCACAGAAAATACATCCCGACCATCCGTTCACTGTTGCTGAAGTAGTATGGGCAGTAAGAAATGAAATGGCAGAAACTATTGAAGATGTCTTGGCCCGAAGAGCACGTTTATTATTTCTTGACGCAAGAGCAGCTATAGACAGCGCCCACAATGTATCAAGAATCATTGCTGAGGAAAAAGGGTATTCTGAAGAATGGGCTCTACATCAGGAAAATGAATTTATAGAATTGGCAAAAGGATATTTATTAACTCCTTACTCACCTAAAGTTATCAACCTTAATTAATCATAATATGAATGAAAAATTAATACTCGCTTTAGATCAGGGAACTACTTCCTCCAGAGCGATCCTATTTAACCATAGCGGAGAAATCAAATATGTATCTCAAAAAGACTTCAGACAGATATTCCCAACTCCAGGTTGGGTAGAACATGATCCAAATGAAATCTGGTCATCACAGATCTCTGTTGCTGCGGAAATTATAGCCAAAGCAGGTATTTCCGGTTTGGAAGTAGCCGCTATTGGGATTACCAATCAGCGTGAAACCACCATAGTTTGGGATAAAGAAACCGGAGAACCTATTTATAATGCCATTGTATGGCAGGACAGAAGAACCTCCAAATATTGTGATGAACTGAAAGAACAAGGTCACGCAGAAACCATTAAAGAAAAAACAGGTCTTGTATTAGATGCCTATTTTTCTGCTACCAAATTAAAATGGATCCTTGATAATGTGGATGGAGCAAGAGAAAAGGCAGAAGCAGGAAAATTATGTTTCGGAACTGTGGATACCTGGCTGGTATGGAAGCTTACCCGTGGAAAAATGTTTATCACCGATGTTTCGAATGCCAGCAGAACCATGCTATTGAATATTCATACCCTGGAATGGGATAATGATCTTTTGGAATTATTCAACATCCCAAGAGCCATTCTTCCTGAGGTAAAACAAAGCAGTGAAGTGTATGGTGAGACAGCCACCACTCTATTCTCTACTAAAATTCCGATTGCAGGAATTGCAGGAGATCAGCAGGCAGCTTTATTTGGTCAGATGTGTACCAATCCGGGAATGGTGAAAAATACTTATGGAACAGGGTGCTTTCTATTAATGAATACAGGAAAAGAAGCGGTTTCTTCAAAGAATAACCTTCTGACAACTGTTGCCTGGAAAATTAATGGAGAAGTTAACTATGCATTGGAAGGAAGTGTATTTGTAGGGGGTGCAGCGATTCAATGGCTGAGAGACGGTCTTAAACTTATTCATTCTTCTGACCAAGTGAATGATCTGGCAGCATCTGTTGAAGATAATGGTGGGGTTTATTTTGTCCCTGCCCTTACAGGTCTGGGTGCTCCTCACTGGGATCAGTATGCCCGTGGAACGATTGTAGGAATTACCCGTGGGACTACCGACGGACATATTGCAAGAGCCACTTTGGAAGGAATTGCATTCCAGGTATATGATATTGTAAAATCTATGGAAGCTGATTCCGGAAGAGCAAGTCTTGAGCTGAGAGTAGATGGCGGAGCTTCGGCAAGTAATCTACTGATGCAGATACAGTCTGACCTTTTCGGATTTAAAATTATAAGACCAAAAACACTGGAAACAACAGCATTGGGAGCGGCTTATTTAGCAGGTCTTGCTGTAGGATACTGGAAAAACATTGATGAGATCCAGGAACAATGGATTGTAGACAAAGATTTCCATCCTCAATTGGAAAAGGAAAAAGTAGATGCTATGGTTCATTCATGGAACAAAGCAGTATCCCGTGCTCAAAGCTGGATTGAAGATTAATTTCTGACCTTAAAAATACACATATGACTCCATTTATCGCAGAAGTGATCGGGACGATGCTTCTTATTTTATTAGGCAACGGCGTTGTAGCCAATGTTGTCTTGAAGGATACCAAAGGAAATAATTCCGGATGGATTGTGATTACCACAGCCTGGGCATTAGCCGTTTTTGTGGGAGTAACCGTTGCCGGGCCCGTAAGTGGTGCCCATCTGAATCCGGCTGTTACGATTGGTTTAGCTGCTGCAGGAAAGTTTCCCTGGGAACTGGTTCCGTCTTATATCGCGGCTCAGATGATTGGAGGAATGTTGGGAGCCTTTTTGGTTTGGCTGTTTCATAAGGATCACTTTGCCATTACAGAGGATGAAGGGGCAAAACTGGCTTGTTTCAGTACCGGTCCTGCAATCAGAAAAGTTTCGTCTAACCTTATCAGCGAAATTATCGGAACCTTTGTACTCGTATTTGTTATTTTCTACATTTCGGATCCGAGTATTAATTTACAGGCAGATCCTAATGCAAAAGTAGGCTTAGGTTCGGTAGGTGCTATTCCTGTCACGTTTCTGGTATGGGTAATCGGGCTTTCACTAGGTGGAACAACCGGATATGCTATTAATCCTGCGAGAGATCTTGCTCCAAGAATTATGCATGCTATTCTTCCGGTAAAAGGGAGCAGTGATTGGGGCTATGCCTGGATACCTGTCATAGGACCTATCAGCGGAGCTGTCATTGCGGCATTATTGTTCATGGCTTTAAAATAAAAACAAAAAAATACGAATGATGAAAATATTAAAAGGAATTTTCCTGCTTACTTTAGCAACAGGAAGATTATTTTCACAGGAAAGCAGTGAAGGTAAAGAAACCAAAGAGAACCGATTGGATTTCACCGCCAATATACAAAACAACCACTTATGGAGAGGTTTGATTATTACAGATAAGCCTGTAGTGATGGGAAATCTTTCTTATGCTTTGGATGCGGAAAAGAAATGGAAAGTTGGTATTTGGGGTGCTTCTGCTCTGGCCGATGATAAGGACAACACTCATTATAAGGAGATCAATTACTATGTTCAATATTCCAACGGACGTTTCTATATCGGATTATGGGATCTTTATAACTCCAGAAATATCAATACAGCTAATGCTGCAGATGATATCTTCAGCTACTCACAAAGAAGAACAGCTCATATCATTGATTTAAGAACCAACTATACTTTCGGTCCTTCATTTCCTATCAATATTGAAGCAGACATTATGCTGTATGGAGGTGCCAATGCGGGAGAAGTAATACTGGAACCTGATGGAAGCTACAAAAAGAACAGATATTCTACCTATGTTCAGGCAAGTTACCCTGTAATCAGCGGACAAAAAGTGAATCTGGATGCTTTTGTAGGAGCAGGATTTTCATTGAATGGCAACACCTTTTTATATGGCAATGGGAAAAATAACTTCGATATTGTCAATGTAGGAGTAAAAGCAGGAAAAGTTCTTAAAATTACTGAGCATTACAGTCTTCCGGTTTCAATGATGGCCATGTGGAATCCTTCTAATAAATATGCAAGAATTCAGCTGGCTGCGACCGTTTTTTAATGTAAATATTCAACTAGATTATATAGAGACCACTCCTTTTGGGGTGGTTTTTTGTTAGATGGAAGGAGAAACCACCCCGGCAAAAATTCAAAGAATTTTTGCCACCCCTTATACTGGAGGGGAATGGTTATACGAATGAGAGGTAAAGAAGAAAGGAGGCTGGAGAATACTAATGATAATCGCTTTCTCAATTACCGGGATTTTACGGTTTACAGATTCGGCAGATATTTTTTACATTTGAAGAAAAATAATATGAAAAAGATTTTCAGTTTAGTAATCTTATGCATTAGCATGTTCACTCTGGCACAGGTAAAGGTTCCTTTTACCGGACACAGAAGCTTTGATATTCTGGAAGGATATAGCGGTACCGGTACTCCTCACTATTATTTAGATGTGAAAAAGAACGGTGATGTACTCTTTGGGTACGTTCAGGTAAATCAGGCTAACGGAAAGGAAACTACAGAAGAAGTAAACGCTGGAAAATATGCAGCTAACAAAGTAATGAAGGTACAATTCAAGGAATACAATGAAACCTTCTTTGTGAAATTTGATAAAGATAAAATCTACCTTACGGATGAAAAAGGTAATATTCAAAATCTTGAAGGTTGTTGCTCCGCCAGAGAAAGTATAGATAAAGAGACTTGTACTTGTGAAAGTGAATTCTATAAGTAACAAGGTTAAACACAGCCACTCCTTTGGGGTGGTTTTTGTTTGTTGTGAGGGAAAATTTTTTAAATTTTTGACACCCTTCCGATGGAGGGGAATGATTATACTAATTGTTTGCTTTGTCAGCATGAAACGTTTGAAATTATGGAATTTGTCAGGAATAAAAAATCCCGGGATTTCGCGATGAATAGTTTGTATAAATATCTTTACTTTTGAAAAATCAATTACGCACACCAAAGTATGAAAATACTAAACATTTTATGGGTTTTACTTTTCATTGTTTCATGCAGTCAAAAAGAGAACCATCCTTACACATTTTATTACTGGAAAACAAATCTGAAGCTGGATCAGGAAGAGAAGAAAGTTTTGGATCAGGCCTCTGTTCCTTATGTATACACAAGATTTTTTGATGTTGATAAAGCAGGAGGAAAGTTCCAGCCTGTTGCTGTTATTACTAAAGACCAAAGTTTTCAGACGGATAAGCAAATTGTACCTACTATTTTTATCACCAATCAAACTTTGCTGGGAATTTCTCAGGAGGAAGTCAGGTTCCTTGCAGAGAGTATTCATCATTTGATTCAGAAAAAAGCTGAAGAATATCATTTAAACATCAACAATGAAATTCAGATCGACTGTGACTGGACTGCCGGTACACGGGATGATTATTTTAAATTTTTAAAAGAACTTAAACGTATTTCCGGAAAGGAGGTTACCTGCACCCTTCGACTCCATCAGGTAAAAGATAAAAAACAAACCGGAATTCCGCCGGTAAATAAGGTTTATCTAATGTGTTACTCTACTTCTTCCCCATTGGAAAAGTCAGATAAAAATTCAATTCTGGATGTGAATGTCCTGAAAAGCTATCTTTCAAAAATGGAGGACTATCCTATTAAGAAAGTTGAAGTAGCCCTTCCTATTTATTCATGGGGAATCATTACGAATCATCTGGGCAAGCATAAACTTATTAATGCGTTGTCTAAAAAAGATCTCAACAACCCTAATTTTAAAAAGATCTCTGACCATGAAGCTGAAGTATTGAAAGATGGCTTCTACTTTGGGAGTTACCTGAATAAAGGTTTCAAAATAAAAGTGGAAGAAATATCGGAGGAACAATTAACTGATGTGATTCTTTTTCTTCAGAAAAAAATACAGCAGTTTAATATAATTTATTATCAATTAGATAGTAAATTTGTGCTAGATCGAAAATTTTAAATCTACTATAGATTAGGACAGAGAATAGACATTCAGCAACTTGTGTTATTTTCTGCCAGCACTTTGATTACAAAATAACTCTATAAAAACTAAAAAAACACCACACAAACCCTATGAAAAAGTATATTCTTTCACTTGCGGTTGTATCTCTTTTCTATACAAATTCCAACGCCTGTGCGTGGTCGGATCCGGATTATGAATACTTCAATCTTTTTACACAGAGCATTATTAAGGATAAGTCTTACCTTCCTTTCCTTCATACCTATTCCTCAAGATTCTTTGGTGAGTATAATCCGTCCATGATTCCTGATGATAATATTGAAACATGGAAAAAGTATTTTAACAATCAGCTTAATTATGCCGAAACTCAGAATCTGGTATATAAATTAAGCATGAATGATCTTAATGCTCTTAAAAGCGGAGCTCCTGCCAACCCACTTTTACAGAAACTGGGAACAGGATTTTACCAGAAATATAAGGAAGGAATTGATTATTTAATTGAGGCTAAATATCTGGAGCCTTACATGAGCATCAATTATATTGAAAGTGAGAACTCGTTTTACTATAGCAGGGATGACAGCAGAAAGAATGCCACCTCTCTTGATTATAATAAAACAATTTCTGCTCTGACTTCTTTGTATAATGCAGCCAGAAATCCTGAGATCAAACAACGGTACGGATATCAATTGGTTCGTTTAAATCACTATACCAGAAACTATGACTCTGCTCTACAGGCTTTCAAAAGTTATATTGAGCCTATCAAATTAAAGGGTACAGTCTATTATATGGCATTAGATCAGCTTGCAGGCGCTCAAAGAGGATTGGAAATGAATGGTGATGCCAACTGGAATTTCTTTCAGGTATTTATGAACAGTAAAGACCGTAAGGAATCTGCGTTCATTTCTATGAAGCTTTCGGATACGGCCTCTTTCAGCAATATTATGAAAAGAGCTAATACGAATGAGGAAAAGAACATGGCTTACTTCCTTCTAGGATACGAAGATTTCAACAATCCAATTCCTATTATGGAAAAGATGTTTGACATTAATCCGGATTCTGAAATCTTAAAGGTAATGGCGGTAAGAAGCATCAATGAACTGGAAAGAAGCTACCTTCCGACCTATTATTATACTTCGGATGCGTATGGCAGAATATCTGTTTACAGAGGAAATACTGAAAACCATAATTCAAACGATCCAACTACAGATAAAGTAACAACCAAAGAGGTAAAAGAGGTAAAAGAAGAAAAAGTGTCCTTCTGGCAGAAAATCGTAAGGTTCTTCAAAAATCTTTTCGGAGGTTCTAAAACTGATGCTACCGGAAATGGAAGTAAAACTGACCAGAGCGATGATGAATTACTGAACAACCCGAACAGAATTCCTTTCTATACAACCGGATATAGCGGATATGATGATAATACTAAAGATTATCTTAATGATCTTGAAAAGTTCACTTCGAAAACGAAAGAAAAATCTAAAGATGAATATTGGCAGATTGCTGATGCCTACCTTAAGTTTTTAAAGAAAGACTATAAAGAAAGTACTGAAATCCTGAATGATATCAAGACAACCAATCCTGAATATATTGAGGAAATAAAAAGGATGAAAGTTCTGAATGATATTGTTTCCCAACCGAAAGTTGATGCGGCTTTTGAAGATCATCTGATGAAGGATTATGCTGAATATTTTGTAGAAAAAGAAGTAAAAAAAGACACCGCTAATGTCAATAGTGATTATTATGGAACGGTACCTTCTACAGCTGATTTTTTAAAGGATGTGATGGCCAACCGTTATTTCCTTCAGGGAGAAGATGGCAAATCATTCCTGATGAACAATAAACTTTCCGATCTTCAGTACAACCCGAACTCCAGCCTGGTAAAAAGTGTGGAAGATTTCTATAGAAAACCTAACAAAACCCAATTTGAGCAACAGATCATCGCTAAAAATATGGATAGTGTAGGAAATATTGAAGCATTCTTCAACACAATCTATGGTGACAGAGCCATGAGACTTGCTGATTTTGAAAAGGCTAAATCATATTATGAAAAAGCTCAGAAATTTGGCGGAGTCCCAAGGGAAAATTATGACTGGACAGAGAAAGACGGCCAAACCATAACGCAAAAACAGTATACTCCTACTGAATACAATGGCTTTAATAATATTCCAGGTCTTGTTTTTGGACACAATGTTTGGGAAAGCTATCAAAGCAACGATGCGGAATCCATGAAATCGGAAGGCTATACTGATTTCTCTTTTATCAAAAACAATATGAATAAACTGGAATTAACCGATGCGCTGATCCAGCTTAAGAAAATAGGGAATGGTAAAGATGAAAAGGCAGCAAGAGCAAATCAACTTATTGGAAACCTACTCTACAATACTTCCATTTTAGGATATTACCGACACTTATTTGTGATGGATATTGATAACAGCAACGGTGGAAAATATTATTTCTGGAATAATGACAAGGGCAATCCTTACAAATATTACTATAAGAACTTCCTTGATACTTCTTATATTGAACCTGATAATTTTGATCTGGCAATCAACTATTACCAAAAGGCTCTAACCCTTTCCAACAATAAAGAGGAGAAGGCAAGAATTCTCTTCCAGATGGCAAGTGCCGAACAGGGTAAATATTATCAGTATGAGGCAAAAGCTCCAAAAGATTTTGATTATTCTGACCCTAAATGGTCTGAAAAAGAAGACACCCGTCAAAAGGAAATGGACAATATTAAGAATCAAAAATACAGAACGTATTTTGCCCAGCTTAAGACACAGTACTCAGATACTGAGACCACCAAAAGTCTGATGGGAAGCTGCAGTTATTTCAGCTATTTCATGAGATAAAATCATTTATAAAAAAACCTCTGAATCATCAGAGGTTTTTTATTTTATTATATTATTTTTTGACAAACTTGGTTTTAGTATTTATATCCTTACCATTAATTGTAATGAAATAAACTCCTTTTACCAAGGTGCTCACATTAATGCTCCCCTCACCTATTGTTCCTTTTGAGATTAATTGTCCAGGAGTATTAAAGATCTCGTAAGTAGCGCCTGGAGAAACGTTCATTACATTCAATATATCTTCAACAGGGTTTGGATAAATATGAACAGTTTTAACATTCTTTCCTGTTTCAGAAACGGCTAATGTAGCTAATACAGTAGCCTTCTTCACTGCGTAAAATACATTTCCAATAGCAGATACTCTCACATGAATTTCCTTTCCTGCTAAAGAAGCAGGGACGAAAACGCTTGCTGAACCATTATTTGGGACTGATGCCGCCAGGTCATTCCATGTTGCACCGTTATCTTCTGTATAATCAATCTTAACATTGGCAACATTGTATGGAGAAGCTGTGGTTCCGGATACCGTCCAGGTAATGGTAGAATTAGTATTAGGGGTAAGAGAGGCTGTGTTTACTGTAAACGCAGCAGCAGATCCTACAACAACAATTTGATTTGCAGAGGCAGATTGCGCCTGCCCTCCGGGTTTATTGTCTCTTACCGTTACACGGAAATTGGTAGTTCTTGCTATTGTGCTTGCTGCTTCAAAATCAGCAGTTTTTTTTACTGCTCCACCCAGCACTGTTTCAAGCTTAGGAAAGTATCTTGTAGGACTTGATGCTGGTGGCCAAGATCTAAAACTGGCCCCTGAAGTTGTATTTCCGATATTTGTTTTTGTCACTCCATTAAGCAGTTTACTTGGATTTATCTGCTCCCAGCAATATGTTAAAGCATCTCCATCAGGATCTGTTGCAGATGCAGTTAATACAAACGCAGTAGATTTTGGAATGGTATAGGTTGTATTCATTGCAGTTACAACAGGAGGATTATTAACAATCGGTGTTTCTACATCAGCAGTTACTGTTACAAGGTTTGTCTGCACCTGATCAATACTCACACTATGAAAATAAACATCAGAATGCCTTTGAACATCTGTACTTGGGCCGGTAATTCCGGCATATCCCATAATTGTAGATCCTGAGCCTGGCTCAACTTCCTGATTCAAAAAGTTTTCATTGAAACTATATGTATGGGAATCTCCCAACTGGTGTCCCAGCTCATGAGCTACAAAGTCAATATCAAAAGCGTCTCCACTTGGTGGTAATTGAGCTGTACTGTTTTGGTTCCATGTACCACTAGCATAAAAATCAATTCCAGGAGAAGTATATCCGCTCCCTTTATAATTACCTGGAGAAGGAGAGTTTCCACAATCAGGATCATTATCTGTAGATATATCATTACTTCCTATACAACCAATACATCCGGCACTCCCGCCACCGCCTGTAGCACCAAATAAATGTCCGATATCAAAATCTTCATCCGTAACACCATAAGCTCCTCCATGCAATGTATTCATCAGCTCATAATTCCACTTACACATAAGATTGGAAGTACTGTAAGGGTCATTAGCAGCATCCAAAAATATAAGACCTGGGGCATTAATTGCATTGACATGTACATTAAATTCTCTTTCAAACACCCCATTTACTCTTGACAAAGTAGCATTGATTTGTGTAAGAGCACCTGCTACTCCTCCAAAGAAGGTCGTATATTCTCCTGTCACAGACATTGCCAGTCTAAGGGTATGAAAAGTTTTGTTATTTGATTTTGCTGCCGTTCCGGAATTTATCAGCTTCTTTATTCTGGCAACAGCTTCTTTATCCTCTTTGGTATTACATACAAATGCATGACCGCTCTTATTTGTTTTTCCGTGTACAGAGTAATAAGATTTGTCGGCAGTTGCCGGCTCTATAAATTCATATTTACCATCAGCACCAATAATCATAGATTGAAAATCATTGGGAGCGATACTGAATCTGATGTATTTGGAAGGATCATCAGTTCCGATCCCAACATACGACCCCAGCTGATATTTATTCGCTAAAGTCTCATCCATTACTGGAAAACTGTTTACTGTAAATTTTTCAATTTTTCCGTCAAGAGTAGGAATACTGATCGTAATAGGAGCGCCCTCGCCTATTTTAGGAGCTCTCAGAAGTTGAGTTCTGAGCTGATCTATATCGAGTTTATAGTAAACCGAATGATCACTTTTCTTTGTGATTTTTTGTTCTGGAAGCCCTCTGCTCCATTGCGCATTTGCTGATATTGTTAAAAATAATACCGGCAAACAAAATAATTTTGCTTTCATATATAATATTTGTAGAACAAATTTAAATATTTGTTAAAAAAAACACTAAAAAACAAACAAAAAATTAAAATTAAACACAAAAATATAAATTACAACAATTCAATATTAATAAAATACTATAATAATTGAATTTAAAAGATTTTTTTTAATCAAAAGTCTATTCGTTTTTTCGCTCCTGCTTCTGCATCCATTCTTCATGTTTCCTTTTAAAGAATTCATATTTGTAATCCTGATTCCTCTGTGCAGCATCTATGGAATGGGAAGTATGGATATCTGTATCTTCTTTAGCAAACTGAGCCAGGTTTTCATAATAATGATGAAGCTGATCCAATTCAGCCTCTGTAAGATCTTCAATATCTACAATTCTGTTGCTGGCTTTTTCATGGGCTGCAATGATTTCATTCAGCTTGATCTGTATTGCTTTTGAATCTTTATTCTGGGCTTTTTGAATGAGGAAAACCATGAGAAAAGTAATGATTGTAGTTCCTGTATTGATAACTAACTGCCAGGTTTCGGAATAATCAAAAAAAGGTCCTGAAATAGCCCAAACTATAACGATAAGCATGGCACCAATAAAAGCGTACTGACTTCCTGTAAATTTCACAGCCCAGTTTGAAAATTTTTCAAAGAGATTGTTATTTTTATGATCCATAGTTCAGATTATTTTATATTAAATGTATAAAATTAACCCGAACAGACGAAGGTAATAGTGAAAATGAGGTATGTAAATTTAAATTAAGGGATATTTTACTTGATTTTTCTAAACCTATGCCACCAGATCAGGAATCCTGTAACAGGCAATGAGCAACCGATAAACGAAACGATAAAGTAAAGAATAATACTTGGCAGGCCCATAATTTCTCCTGTATGCAATGGCTTGGCCAATGATGTGAATTGTTTATTTAAGGGCTTATCTGAAAACAATTCTTTGGTTTTAAAATTTCCGGTTTTATCAAAAGTAACTTCATCCGGAAGCATCATCCCAAGGAAATTTTGGGTATTGGTTTTAATGACAACATATCTCGGATTATCTTTATTAGGTAGCTCTATACTGGTAACTGCAGTATAAGGAAGATACTGATCTGCCAGCCGTAAAATTTCATCAATGGAAGCTGATTCGGAGTCTTTAAGATTTTTCTTTTCATCCTGTTTCTGGAGCATATCTTCCAACAGTCCGCCAAATGCGTCATCATCATTCCCTGTATCTTTTGAAATACGATCAATGGAAGATCCTCCTAAGCTTACAATAAGGCCATTCTTCACCCAAGGATAGGTTACATACAATCCGGTAACTGCAATAAAGAACAATATCAGAAAGGTATAAAAGCCAAGGGTGTTATGAAGATCATAATTCACTCGCTGGAATTTTGCCCTGAACATAACGGTTAAACCCTGTTTCAGAAACTTTAGCTTTTTAGGCAGCCAAAGGATAACCCCTGAGATCAATAATACACAAAACATCAATACGCCGGCTCCCAGGATCTGACGACCAGCATTTCCCATCATCAGATTTCTGTGAATATCCAGAACGATTTCAAAAAAGCGACCGGATCCCACTTCAGGCTGACCAAGAATTGTTCCGGTATATTGGTTATAATAAGTACTCTTGTCTAATTGATTTTCACGATAACCAACGACATAACTGCGTCCTTTATCATCAGGAATCAACAGTGAGGTGAGTTCTTTATTCTGTTTCAGTAATTCTGCCTGGATAAGATCCGGATTCTTAACCTGGGTGGAGGTTTCACTGATATATACTTTGTCTCTGTTTGTAAAATCAATGATCTGATTTTTGAAAGCATAAAGACAGCCACTAAGGCAAACTATAAAAATGATGACACATGATAAAAGTCCCAGCCAAAGGTGAATAATCCACATTACATATTTAATGAGAGATTCATTCTTGCGTCTTTTCCTGTAAAGGCTTTTAAACAGTGTTTTCATTTTGGTATTATAGCAAAAACATTAAGACAGTTGAAACCGTCTTAATGTTTATAAAATTAATTTGATATGAATAAATTAAAAGTCAATACAAATTTGAGAAAGGAATCTTTAGTATATCCTCCTTTCCAAACCGGTATTAATATTGTTTATTTTCTTCCTTTGAACTGGATTTCTTTTACAATCTCCTCGAACTTTGTATAATGTTCCGGAGTTAATGCTTTTTGAATCGCAGCCTTTCTCTGCGTATCAAATTTCTCCCAGTATTCTTTAGCAAGATCATTATTCCCATGATATACATCGTGTGCATCACTGAATGCTTTTTCAAAAGCATCGTTTGCTGCATTCACTACTTTGAACTCATCTTCTGAAAGCTGAGCTTCTGCTTTTATTCTTTCCAGTAAAGCATTATCATATCTTGGTCTTTTTCTGGCATTTTCATCAACAAATTTGTTGAATCTTTCCATTTGTGGGCCATCCAAAACTTTAGCCATTTCAATAGACTGCTGGGCTCTCAGTTCTTCTCCTTTTATTCCCAATGCCACACGGTCCATATTACCACCCTGAGCTTTTGCAGCCTGAAAGTTCTGCTCCTGCAACTGCTGGTATTTTGCAGTGATCTCATCAAAGCTTTTTTCCTGGTCTGGAGTAAGCTGTACTTGTGTTTTAAACTGGTTGTAATCCACTCCCTTCTTTTTATCACCCGAACATGAAGCTACCACTAAGGTTGCCAATGCTACTACAATAGTTTTGATATAAGTACTTTTCATGTCTATTTTATTTTAAGGTTTTACAATGTTTTAGAAGAAATAATTAGCTCCGAACTGATATCTGATTCCATCGATTCTGAAACCAAAATTACTAGCCGGATCAGTAGTATCATTACGAATATCCTTATCTAACAGATTATATACTCCAAATGTGAAACGAACGTGTTTGTTCAATCTGTACACCGTTCCTAAATCTAATAAGAAGTAAGATGGAATTGGGTATTCCTGGGCTTTACCTCTGCTAACCCCCGGCTGGCTTTCGCTTCTGTAATTTCCTCTTGACCAAAACTCAAAGCTATCGTTAGCTTTCCACGAAAGATTTACATTGGCCATATGTTTTGGTATTCTTGCATATGGCTTATTGTACAATGCTGGAATTTCTTCAGATTTAATCTTAGTATCAGTATAGGTATAGTTTGCTTTTAATACAATATCCTTTGTCATATTTACTCCTAGGTTAGCTTCAAGTCCCATACTGTTTGCCTTACCAAGGTTTTCTCTTGTTGAGATAAAGTCATAGATATGGTTGTATAAAGCTTCAAATTGCTTACATTCTTCGGTGTTATTACATTTTCTAACTTCAACCAGTTTGTTTTTAAAGTCTGTATTAAACCCTGTTACGCTAAGGTTAATCACTTTTTTATTATCCTCAAACATTACCGTCAATTCCTGATTGAAACTTTTCTCCGGTTTAAGGTCTTTATTTCCGATAATTACTCCATCCTGAGTTCCACCACCCGTCACCTGTCCCCATCCTGGGTTTACAGCTCTTAGCCCCGGAGCTTTATATCCCCATGAAGCACCTCCTTTAAATGTAAAGTTGTTTGTTGCGCTCCATACTAAATATCCTCTTGGCGTAAAGTTAGAACCATAGTTCTCATCATTATCCAGACGTGCTCCTGTAACCAGGTGTAGTTTATCTACTAACTTCCAGTTACCTTCCGCAAAAGCAGACCAGTTCCAACGGGTCAGTTTGGTTACCACTTCCCCATTTTCGGATTTCATTTTATTTCCTAAATCATTCAGCCTTTCATATCTGTATTCTGCTCCAAAGCTGATGACATGATCTTTAATATTGAAATTATTAAGACTGTATGCGGCAAAAGTCTCATACCTCATATCCCTGTTTGGGTTATTCGTGTTGTCATACTGGATATAAGAATTTGTATGGAAATTAGAATAGTCACCTTTATGACTTAATGCCAATACATTTCTCTCGTAGTTATTACGTGAGCTTTTTGCTTTTGGTCCCAAAGAATATCCAGGATTCTGATTTCTTTCCTGACGGTTATAATCGTAGCTTAGTTTAAAGGTATTTTTAGTATTTGGAGTAAGACTGAATTCTGTTCCAAAAGCTTTAATAACTCTTTCTGTAAATCCACCAACAAACTTATCTTCATTTCTGTCGGAATAGCTCCCGGTCACTTTCATTTGAAGAAGGTTTTTCACTAAAGAACCGGCAGCATACCCATCAATCTGGTATGTATTTCCAGATTCTTTATGTACCTGCTGTATTAAGCTGGTTCCCACAGATCCTCTCCAGCCGTTACTCAGTTTTTTAGTGATAATATTGATTACTCCGCCCATCGCATCAGAACCATATAGTGAAGACATTGGCCCTTTTACCACTTCAATCCTTTCAATGGTTTCCAATGGTGGCATCCATCCTTGTTCTATACCTGGGCCATCAGAATTGGGTCTTGTCTCTCTTGTATTGATTCTTTTCCCATCAATTAAGACTAATGTCTGCCCAGATTCGGCACCTCTTATTGAAAAATCACTTGTACTTCCTCCTCCTGTAACGAAAACACCTGGAACATCCTGTAATGCATCGGTAATGTCTCTATACGCTCTTTTTTTAAGATCTGCCTGAGAAATTACAGAAATCGTAGCTGGTGTGTCTTTGATTTTCTGAGCATACCCGGAACCCGTTATTACGACTTCATTAATATGGTTACTTTTTAACGTGTCCTTAGTTTTCTGACCGCTCATGAAAGCTGATCCTAAAACAAGCAAGGAAAAAGATACTGTTCTAAACATCAAGATTTTTTTGCAAAGTTATTATTTTTAATGATTCTAAATAAATAAACTAAGGTGACATATCTCACCTTACAATTACCATCAATATAGGATCAACAATCTCATCATAATTATGATAAAAATATACTAAAGTAGCTTTTCGGCTATTGAGGATAAGCACTCCATACTATACAATGATTATCAATATTGGAAAAGAAAAAAATGCGCATATATAGATCCCTATTTCATTTATACCCATCATAAAAAAATAAAAAATCCATCCCTAAAATAGGGACGGATAGTATTATGTATTGTCTTTATATTAGTTCAAAGGATACTTTATAGCTTTATCAATTTCGATTGGATTATTATCCCGAAGCATTACTCTTCTACGTTCATCAGACATTCCTTTGAGCTGATCTATGCTTTTAACCTGTACTCCGGAAACCCAGAAAGTATTCTCGGGATTAGTATTGGATTTAAACGATTCTGCGACATCATGTAACGGATCGTTGTACAGTTCCAATTGTTTTTTTGCAATCATCTTATCGGTTACAGGAAGAGGTTTCTTTCCCAAAAAGCTATCCAGAAATGGGGTTTTATAAGTGTTGGAAAACTTCATACTTTTTGCCAGTTTAAAGAGGTAGTTTTTTTTACTGTCTTCTATTTCAAAGATCAGTCCGGGAAGTCCACGAAACTTGTAAGGTCCTTCGCTTAAATTGATGTCTTTGCAGAACCATGCAATCCATTGTCTGCCCCCGAAATCTGTAGTTGCTTTCTGTAATGTATACTGCCCGTCAACTTTAGTTTCATCTGATAATTTCCAGTTGATTTTATCATTTGATTTTAAAGAATAAAAATCATTCATCAGAATGAGTGAGGTATTTTCAGAAGAGTTCTTTTTTCTGATGACAGCGGGAAGATCATCATCCCATCTGGCACTTTTCTGTCCTCTGATCATATTTAGAGAGTCGTTTTTTGCATAGGCATAAGGGTAGAATTTGATATCATCAGGATTGATATCAAGTACCATATTAGCTTTGGTAAAATCCTGTGCCAATGAATCTTTTTTGTATTGAAGCAGATAAACGAAACGATGAGTCTGTGCACTCAATAATAAAGGGAATAACAGAAGTATTAGTTTTTTCATGGTATAAGTTTGAATCAAAAATATTGATAATGTTTGATTCAATCTAGAGATAATAAAAATCTTTTTAAAATTGAAACAGAAAAACCGTCCCTAAAAAGGAACGGTTTCTATAATCATTGCAAAGTATGCAGTTATCACACTTTAATTTCAACGTCTACACCTGAAGGAAGTTCTAATTTCATTAGAGCATCAACAGTTTTAGAAGAAGAAGAGTAGATGTCCATTAGTCTCTTGTGAGCTGATAATTGGAACTGCTCTCTTGCTTTCTTGTTTACGTGCGGAGATCTCAACACTGTGAAGATTCTCTTATTCGTTGGTAATGGAATAGGACCGTTTACAACAGCACCAGTAGCCTTTACCGTTTTTACGATTTTCTCAGCAGACTTGTCTACCAAGTTGTAATCGTAAGATTTTAATTTTATTCTGATTCTTTGTGACATTTCTTGTACTTTAAAAAATTAACCTTTTGCTTTAGCTATGATATCTTCAGCAACGTTTTGTGGAGTAGCTTGGTACTTCTCTAATTCCATAGAAGAAGTAGCTCTTCCTGATGAAAGTGTTCTTAGAGTTGTTACATATCCAAACATTTCAGAAAGTGGAACAGAACCTTTGATTACAACAGCTCCATTTTTCTCTTCCTGACCACTGATTGTACCTCTTCTTTTGTTAAGGTCACCAATGATGTTACCCATATATTCTTCCGGAGTTACAACTTCCAGTTTCATAATAGGCTCCATGATTACTGGTTTAGCAGCACGTCCCGCTTCTTTAAATCCTAATTTAGCTGCCATTTCAAATGAAAGCGCATCAGAATCCACCGCGTGGAAAGATCCGTCTTTAAGAACAACTTTAATACCTTCAACTTCGAAACCAGCCAAAGGACCGTTTTTCATTGCAGCTTTAAAGCCTTTTTCAATTGCAGGAACAAATTCTCTAGGAACGTTACCACCTTTGATCTCATTGATGAATTCTAAACCAATTTTACCTTCGTCAGCAGGTCCTAGTTCAAATACAATGTCAGCAAATTTACCCTTACCACCAGATTGTTTTTTGTAAACTTCTCTGTGCTGAGCAACTCTTGTTAAGTTTTCTTTGTACTCTACCTGAGGTTGTCCTTGGTTTACTTCAACCTTGAACTCTCTTCTCATACGGTCTACAATGATATCTAAGTGAAGCTCACCCATACCAGAGATAATCGTTTGTCCAGAAGCTTCGTCAGTTCTAACAGTAAACGTTGGATCTTCTTCAGCCAATTTAGCTAAAGCGTTACCCATTTTATCCTGGTCAGCTTTAGTTTTAGGCTCAACAGCGATACCAATTACCGGATCAGGGAAAACCATCGATTCAAGAATGATTGGGTTTTTCTCGTCACACATTGTATCACCAGTTTTGATAGATTTGAATCCAACAGCAGCACCAATATCACCAGCTTCAATATATTCTACCGGGTTTTGTTTGTTAGCGTGCATCTGATAGATTCTAGAGATTCTTTCTTTATCTCCTGAACGAGTGTTCAAGATATAAGAACCTGCATCTAGTCTTCCAGAGTATGCTCTGAAGAATGCTAATCTTCCCACGAACGGGTCAGTAGCAATCTTAAATGCTAATGCAGAGAAAGGCTCATCAACAGATGGTTTTCTTGTAATCTCAGCATCAGTTCTTGGGTCAGTACCTTTGATATCATCTTTATCCAATGGAGAAGGCAAGTATTTACATACTGCATCCAACATAAACTGTACTCCTTTATTCTTGAATGAAGAACCACAAGTCATTGGGATAATAGATAAATCGATAGTAGCAGCTCTCAATGCAGCATTGATTTCTTCTTCTGTAATTGAATCCGGATCTTCAAAGAATTTCTCCATCAAAGTCTCGTCATACTCAGAAACAGCTTCTACTAGTTTTTCTCTGTATTCAAGAACTTCATCCTTCATATCTTCAGGAATTGGCACTACTTCGAAAGTAGCTCCTTGTCCTGCTTCATCCCAGATGATCGCTCTGTTTTTAATTAAGTCTACAACTCCTTTGAAATCTTCTTCAGCACCGATTGGTAAAACGATTGGAACTGCGTTTGATCCTAACATACTCTTAACCTGGTTTACCACGTTAAGGAAGTCAGCACCTTGTCTGTCCATTTTGTTTACGAATCCCATTCTAGCAACTTTGTAGTTGTCAGCAAGTCTCCAGTTTGTTTCAGACTGAGGCTCTACTCCATCTACTGCTGAGAATAAGAATACCAATCCATCTAATACTCTTAAAGATCTGTTTACTTCTACTGTGAAGTCAACGTGTCCCGGTGTATCAATGATGTTGAAGTGGTAAGGCTTAGTATCTGCAAGAGGCTTTCCTTGGTCTGTTGGAAAGTTCCAAGAACAAGTAGTTGCAGCAGAAGTAATAGTAATACCTCTTTCTGCTTCCTGCTCCATCCAGTCCATTGTAGAAGCACCATCGTGAACTTCTCCAATTTTGTGGTTTACTCCTGTATAGAATAAGATTCTTTCAGTAGTGGTAGTCTTACCTGCATCAATGTGAGCAGCAATACCAATATTTCTTGTAAATTTAAGATCTCTACCCATTTCAGATTAGAATTTAAAGTGTGAGAAAGCTTTGTTAGCTTCCGCCATTTTGTGAGTATCAGATTTCTTTTTGAAAGCTGCACCTTCTTCTCTTGAAGCAGCTACAACCTCATTAGCTAATTTCAAAGCCATAGACTTATCATTTCTCTTTTTAGAGTAGCTAATTAACCATTTCATTGCCATAGAAATTTTTCTATCAGCTCTGATTGGCATAGGAATCTGGAAGTTAGCTCCACCTACTCTTCTAGAACGTACTTCTACGTGAGGCATAACGTTTGTTAATGCATCTTTCCAGATTTCAAGGGCTGTTTTCTCAGTTTCTCCTTTTTTAGTTTCTACGATATCTAATGCATCATAGAAAATTTTGAATGCGATAGACTTCTTACCGTCTAGCATTAAGTTGTTTACGAATCTCGTTACCAATTGATCATTAAACTTCGGATCTGGTAACAACGGTCTTTTTTTCGCTTTTGTCTTTCTCATTGCTTCTGTACCTTATTTAATGATTATTTTTTCTTTCCTTTTGCAGGAGCTGCAGCAGCTTGTCCTGGTTTAGGTCTCTTAGCTCCGTACTTAGATCTTCTCTGAGTTCTTCCATTTACACCAGCTGTGTCTAATGCACCTCTTACGATGTGGTAACGTACTCCCGGTAGGTCTTTCACCCTTCCGCCTCTAACCAATACTATCGAGTGCTCTTGAAGATTATGTCCTTCGCCCGGGATATAGGCGTTAACTTCTTTACCGTTTGAAAGTCTTACCCTTGCTACTTTTCTAAGTGCAGAGTTAGGTTTCTTAGGTGTAGTAGTATATACTCTCGTACATACACCACGTCTTTGTGGACAAGAATCAAGGGCAGCCGATTTGCTCTTCTTGGCAAGCGTGGCTCTTCCTTTTCTTACTAATTGTTGAATAGTAGGCATTTAATTGCTTTTTATTTTAGGGTGCAAAAATAGTAATATTTTTTTAATTGACAAGCAGTTATGAGATTTTATTTTGTAAGAATTTTTCTGCTTTTATTTTCAAAACCACTGAAAACCACCATTACTTTTATGTTGTTGATTCATTTTAAGTAATGGTGGCTGATATCAAAAAATCAAATTCTTATTTAAAGGCATCCTTTATTATTTTTCCTTTCATATATTGTACGGGAACTCCTAAAAGCTCAGCCATTGTACTTGCAATATCAATTTGCTCATAGTTTCCTGTACTGATAGTGGTATTCTTTTTAAAATCGGGACCCATTGCGAAAAATTCAATGTGTCTGCATCCGGCACAATCATCTCCATGTTCTGCAAAACCTCCTTTGGCATCTATATGTCTGCCATGGTCGTTGGAAACAATAAGGGTTGTTTTGTCTTTATAGGCAGGAAGTGACTGGATATAATCCCAGATTTCTTTGATGGAAGCATCTGTCGTTTTAATCGCTTTGATATACTCAGTCCAGTTATTGGCATGGCCATAAGAATCTACATCTTTAAGATTGATTACAATAACATTCGGACTGTACTTCGCCATAACTTCTTTGGTTTTTGTCATCGTCACCAAATCATCACGATATCCTGATCCGTTTCCGCTTACTCCACAATCTACACTTGGCTGAAACTTTCCTTTCCAGTCTGCCAGTTTACAATCGTTCAAAACCTCCAGCTTATCTTTAGACGCAATCACCCATGCTTTTGTTTTATCTGCTCCGGTGAATTTCAGCCACTGCTGCATCACTGATGGAAAGCCAGGTAATTCGGTTCCGTTATTTTTGATATTCTCGTACACCCCTGAGCACATTGCACTGTGTCCGGGATTGGTATTGGTGGTTCCGTTGTTTCTAAAATTACTGATAAATATCCCCTGGCTCAGAAGACTTACTCTGTTCGGAATATTCTCTTTACCGGCAGATTCCCAGGTTTCAGAAATACGAGGCCCGTCAACAACCAAAAGAACTACATTTTTAGTTTGGTATTTATCCTTAGGTTCTACCTTTGCCTGTGCTTCATTGTCATTGTTACTACATGAAAACATAGATAAGGACATAGCGAAATACATGAAGATTTTTTTCATAGCTTTTATATTATTTGTGGATTTCGTGTGCAAAGCTAGAAAACACAGCCTCCCTATTGATGAACAAATTGTTATCTATTTCTTAAGAATTTAATACATAAATCAATAAAAAGGGAAATATCAGTACTTTAAAGGGAAAATGCTAATTGATATTTATTTTATCATGGTAACGGTTACATTTTTGTTCCAGTGAAAGTCTTTAATATTCTCTATCAATCTATTTCTGGTTTCCGGATCTATAGAATAAATGAACAGGCGTTTAAAACCCAGTACGGCATTATCACTTTTTACCTCCAAAGCGGCCACTTTTTTCCAGTTTTTGGGAGGATGTCCATCCAGCCACTCTTCATAGGCAATTGCAAGCTGATAACTGTTATCATGGGTATAATCGGTAAGAAATTCTTCCACCTCATCATCGAAGGCTTTTTTCCTGATTTTAAAATCTACCAGCTCCATAGACCCCAACCCCACAAAATCCAGCAAATGAATTTCCGTAAAGTAAGTAATGGCTCCAATGTCATTAGCAACCACTTTAGAGGTATTATAATATTTGTTTAAAAACCTTGCAGACTGTATTTGCTGTTCATAAATATTTGCACTTCCGTTAAGAATCAAAGCATGAGAATAATTACACTTATATATCAATAGCAATGCATTGGCAATAATAAAGATCCCTATTATAGGCCCTGTCTTAAAAGCTGACCACGGTTTTATAAAGTAAGACAGCAACCTTGGAACAAGAACCATACTAAAAGCAACCAATAAATACGCCTCATATCTGAAGATACTTCTTATTTCACCAAACAGACAATGCATTATCAATGTAAGCCCAAAAGCAATGAAAAGAAAATTACCGGAGATGACGGACCGGAAGTCTGGTTTGCTCTTATAATCCTTATACATCAGAGCTCCTCCAATTAATAAAGGAAAAAGTCCAATTTTATAGAAGGTAATATTAAGGAGCAGCTTTTTGAAAATAATATCAGTAATCTGAGCTAAGACATTTCCTGAGAAATCTATCAGGGTTCCTTTTACCACTACTGAATTGGGAAAGAAATAACCGCTTCTATGGTAATTAAAATACCCAAAAACCACAATCGGAATGAAACCGAAAAGAAGTACCAGTACAGCATTTTTAAAATTTCTTACCAGTAAGAAAACGAAAGCCAGGGACACAAAATAAAACATGCTTTCAAATCTTATCAGCCCCAACAGCAATACTGTAAAATAAAACCAATATGCATGAAGGTTCATTTTAAAATCACCTTTAATCCAGTGCTGAAAGCAATATATATTCACTGCTACCACAAAAACCTGTAAGACATGTTCCATTCCTGACATAACCTGTACATGCAATACAGAAATAAAAAGAGTAAACAGACATGCTGCAACAACATGTTTAGCGGGATGTAAAAAATTAGAATAATACCTGGTAAGTACGATAATAAGCAGACCGCAAACAATAATATTAAAAACCAATGGTATTAAAGCATGATTTTCAAAAACTGAGATCAGAATACTTAATATAAAGGTAAATACCGGAGATGATGATGAAGACGAAAAAGCATATTTTGTAACTCCCCATACTCCATGAAGAGCAAAATTTTTAGCAACTACCAAATGAATATAAGCATCATCCAGTATATAGGTAAAATAATTCTCAGTAACTGACAGCATCATCAGAATATAAGCAAGGCATATCCCGAAAAAAATAGCAGCTGTTATTAAAAAGCTTTTCATCATTACAATATTAATATATCCAAACTATACAGAAAATCAGTCCAGCACCTCAACCTTTATACCCTCATTCCAGGTAAAACTTCGTATGTGTGCTTTCAAAGCATCATGAATAGCCGGATCTATTGAATAAATATACACATGGTCTCTTCCCAATACGGCATTCCTGCCACTAATAGTTAAAACAGCCGCCTTCCTCCAGTTTTTTGGAGTATGGCCATCCATCCATTCATCATAGGCGACAGCAAGGGTATAATTATTTTCAGCAGAATATTTAGTCAGAAAAGATTCTACCTCAGCATCTACCTTTCTTTTCTTCATTCTTAAAGGGACGATCTCTTTTGACCCCAATCCTACGAAATCAAACAAATGTATATCTGTAAAATAGCTGACAGCCCCAATATCGTTAGCCATTACTTTAGATTGATTGTAATATTTTTTCAGAAATCTTGCAGACTGTATCTGTTGCTCGTAAATGTTTTTACTTCCTGTTACGATTAGAAAACTTACTAATCCTATTTTTAAAATAAGCGCTCCCATTGAAAAAACAATCAAAGCAGCTATTGTCCTGTTTTTCTTTACAAGAAACTGCCTCTCTTTAAAATAAATTTTCAGCTTTGGTACTATCGCCATGGCAAATCCTGTAAGCAAATATGCCTCATACCGGTAAAAGTTGGTAAACTGACTGAATGTTCCATGTATACACAATGCAACACACCAGACTACAAGAAAAAAATTACGGGTAAGCACTTCCTGAAAGCCTAATTTCTTTTTAACATCTTTAATAATAAAAAATACAGAAATGAGTAGTGGACATAAAGACGCATTATAAAAATAAGGGTTTTCAACAAACTTAAACAGAAAGATATTAACCAGCTGTTCAATATAATCCTTCGAAAGATCAAACCTAAGTCCTTTGATAATAACCGAGTTAGGAAAGTAATATCCTGTTTCCTGATAAGTAAAATAACTAAAAATCAAAACAGGAACAAAACCAAAAACAATCACTCCCGCCATCTCTTTATACCTTCTTAATAAAAGAAGAACAAAAGAAAGTGCTGTAAAATAAAACATACTTTCAAAGCGGATCAGCCCAAGTAATGCCAATGTGAAATAAACGCATGCAGAATCATATCTGTTTTTATATCCGGATTGTCGCCACTTTTCAAAATATAAAATATTGACGGTAACCATCATGATCTGTAATACATGTTCCATTCCTGAAAAAATAAGCAAAGGGACAGAGGTAAATATCAGGGTAAATAAACCGGCAATAACAACAGTTTTGCTTTGACTAAAATAATATGCGTAATATTTATTCAGAAAAAACAGCATAAAAACAGCACATACGACATTAAATATCAAAGGAATGAGCTCATGATTTCCCAAAAAGAAGATCAAAATACTTAGGATAAATGTAAATACCGGTGAAGAAGAAGAAGAAGAAAATGAATATTCAGTAATACCCCATACCCTGTGGAGAGCAAAGTTTTTGGCCATTGCCAAATGGATATAAGCATCATCCAGGATATAGGTAAAGTAATTTTCAGTCCCGGACAACATAAGAAAGAAGTACCCCATACATACTCCCAGAAATATTGCCGCTGTAATTAAGAAGCTTTTCATCGTTTGCAATATTAACACTTCCTACCTATTTAAAAAAATTAAATATTTAATAGGGTCCGGACTTAATCTATGATCTTAACGGTTATATTTTTATTCCAGTTAAAATTTTTCACCTGTTCTCTCAAAGTATTATGAATACGGGGGTCGATAGAATAAATATATAAGTGATCTTCTCCCAATAGTGCATTACTTCCACTGACTGTCAACACAGCCACTTTTTTCCAGTTTTCAGGGGTATGTCCCTGCAGCCATTCTTCGTATGCTATGGCAAGCTGGTAACCATTTTGAATAGTATAAGACTTCAGAAACCTTTCAAATTGATCATCTATTCCTACTGGTCTCATTCTGAATGGTACCACTTCCTTGGATCCCAATCCTTCAAAATCCAGCAAATGAATATCTGTAAAATAACATATTGCCCCGATATCATTAGCCACTACTTTAGCATCAGGATAATATTTCTTTAAAAATCTTGCTGACTGTATTTGCTGTTCATAGACATTTCTGCTTCCTACTACTGTAAGGTAACTTGTGAACCCTACCTTTACCATCAATAATACAAACGAAAGGAAAATCAATACTGAAATACCCCTGTTTTCTTTTAATAAATAGCCCTTGTGCTCATAAACAGATTTCAGCTTCGGAATGACAGCCATAGCAAAGCCTGTTAAAATATAGACTTCATATCTGTACAGCTTTGTAAACTTGCTGAAGGCTCCATGTAAAAATAAAGTAATACACCATACTATCAGAAGAAGGTTCCTGCTGAGTATTTGTTGAAAACCCAATCCTTTTTTAATATCCTTTGCAATCAGCACTGCAGAAATTAATAATGGTAATATACCTGCAAAATAAAAATTGCGGTTATCCAGAATCTTATGATACAGTAAACCTGCGACCTGCATAAAATAGTTACCGGAAAGATCAAATCTACTCCCTTTTATGATTACCGAATTAGGAAAAAAATACCCCGTTTCCTGGTGAGTAAAATATCCGAAAATCAAAATAGGAATAAAACCGCAGATCAATACTCCCGCAGCATATGTAAACCTTCTCAGTAATATGAATACCAATGCAAGAGCCAGAAAGTAAAACATGCTGTCGAATCTTATCAGCCCAAGTAAAGCAAGACTACTGTAAAACCAACCGGAACAGTAATTATCTTTATATTCTGAACCTTTCCATCTTTCGAAACAGAGAACATTCACTACAATAACCATTGCCTGCAGCACATGTTCCATCCCTGAAAAAACAAGCATTGGAACGGAAGTAAATAGCACTGTAAAAAAAACGGCTGCTATAACTGATCTGGCCTCATTAAAATAGTCTGAGAAATATTTATTCAGAAAAAAGATCATAAAAAAGGCAGTTACTGTATTAAATAATAAAGGGATAAGTTCATGATCTCCGAAAACATATATAAGACCACTTAAAAAAACAGTAAAAACCGGCGAGGATGAAGTAGATGAAAATGAGTACTGAGTCACCCCCCATACCCCATGAAATGCGAAATTTTTGGCAATTGCCAGATGAATATAAGCATCATCCAGTATGTAGGTAAAATAATTTTCAGTTCCGGACATCATCAGAAAGAGATAAACCATACCTACTCCCAGAAACAGTACCGTTGTTATTAAGAAACTTTTCATCGTTTGCAATATTAATACTTCCAAACTATTTTTAAAAATTTTCTTATAGTTATCATCTATTAATATACAGAGCTATTCGGCACGATATTTCGTAACTTTGAGATATATAAAAAGATAAACTTATGAAAAATGCCAGTATTATAGGGCTTAAAGAAGCCGACTGCAAAAAAATAGCAGAAAAACTAAATATACTTTTAGCCAACTATTCTTTATTTTATCAGAACACCAGAGGTTCTCACTGGAACATCAAAGGAGATCAGTTTTTTACTCTTCATCCAAAGTTTGAAGAACTTTACAATAGTCTGGTTTTAAAAATCGATGAAATTGCAGAAAGAATCCTTACACTGGGAGCAACTCCGGCACACAACTACTCTGACTATTTAAAAGTAGCAACTATTAAAGAAAGTAAAGAAGTTACAGATGGAACTAAAAGTGTTGAACAGATTCTGGCTTCATTCAAAGTAGTGATTGATCTTCAGAGAGAACTTTTAGACATTACAGATGAAGCGGGTGATGAAGGAACTAACTCTCAGATGAGCGACTATATCACTGAACAGGAGAAAGAAGTTTGGATGTACAATTCTTATTTAGGGAAATAACAGATAAGATCATCAAAATATTTCAAAAAAATCGCCTTACATTTAGGCGATTTTTATTTTTAATTTTTATATTTGCGTTAAAATTACACATATTATGAACGACGTAAGACTGAACTCGATCCTGGATAATGATTTCTATAAAATAACCATGCAGAATGCAGTGGTAAAATTATTCCCCAATTCTATCGTAAAATATGAATTTATCAACAGAGGTAAGCATCATTTTCCGGAAGGTTTTGATGCTGCATTAAAGGAAGCGGTCAATAAGATGGCTGAACTTAAGCTTACTAAAGATGAAAAGAAATTCATGGCCAGAACATGTCCTTATATTGATCTTCCTTATCTGGATTTCCTGGAAGGCTATCACTATGATCCGTCTGAAGTGAAGATCCATCAGGAAGGTGGCGATCTTTCAGTAATTGTTGAAGGGCTTTGGTACAGAACAATTCTTTGGGAAGTTCCTCTATTAGCATTAATCAGTGAGCTACACTATGAAATGAATCATATGGAGAGGGATTCTAATGAAGAGGTTATGAACAAAACCGTTGAAAAAGCAGATGCTCTGGGCAGGCTTGGCGTTACCTTTGCTGAATTCGGGACCAGAAGAAGGCATTCGTATAAGGTACAAAATCTGGTAATGGAAGCTTTAACACAGAAGAAGGAGTCTACATTCATCGGAAGTTCAAATGTACATTTTGCGATGAAATATGGGGTAAAACCTATCGGAACTCATGCTCACGAATGGTTCATGTTCCACGCTGCAGAATATGGTTTCAAGATGGCTAATGAACTGGCTTTGGAGCATTGGGTAGATGTATACAGAGGTGATCTTGGAGTAGCACTTTCCGACACCTACACTACTGATGTTTTCTTCCAGCAGTTTGACAAAAAATTCGCAAAACTTTTTGATGGTGTACGCCATGACAGTGGTGATGCTCTTGAGTTTGCAGATAAAACCATTGCCCATTATCAAAATAACGGCATTAATCCCATGTTTAAATATATCATTTTCTCTGATGCCTTAAATCTTGAAAAGGTAGAAGACATTACCAATTATTGCAGAGGAAAAATAGGAATCTCTTTTGGAATAGGAACAAATCTCACCAATGATGTAGGCCTGAAACCGATGAATATCGTGATGAAACTGATTGGAGTGCAAGCTCCTAATAAAGAATGGATCCCAACAGTAAAACTTTCTGACGAGCATGGAAAATATACAGGTGATCCAAAGATGATTGAACTGGCTAAAGAATTTTTAAGAATAAAAGATTAATTATACTATTAAAATGACTGAAAAATTTTAATAATTACCGTCTGCTTTTTCTTACATACCAAGTATACAAAACCTTCTATAATTTTGATGAATAGTGCAGGTAGATATTTAATCACCTGCATTTTCACAATCCCCACCTTCAAAACAAACACCACAAAAACCTAAAATATCATAATAAAAACAACAATAATCTCCGTATAAAACGCAAAAAATACTATTCCCTTGTCAATTTAATAAAATATCGTTACTTTCGGCGAAACAAAAACTTTATTTTATGAAAAAATTACTATTCTTGAGTTTTACCGCATTATCTATCATGGGCAGTGCACAAATTTTAGTAACGGAGAGTTTTGAAAACGCAACCTATCCTGGATTTGAAGCCACTGGTGGAGTTACAGGACAAACAGGTACCTATACGGGTTCTGCAGCCTGTAATGGCTCTGGATTTATAGGAGGGATATTAGCCGGTACTTCCGATGCAAATAGAACTCTGGATTTAATGTATACCAAACCTGCAACTATCACTGCCAACGGTAAGAAGATTGACATTAAATTTTCATATTCCATGCTTGCCAATAGCGATGTAAATGATATAGGAGGTACTATGAATGTATCTTACTCTACAGATGGTGGTACTAATTATACACCTATTGGAAGCACCATTACTCTTAGTGAAATAAACGAAACATCCTGCGCAGTATTTACCGGAACCATTCCTGAAAGCGCCAATGTAAATGGAAATTTCAAACTAAGAATAAGAACAGTAGGAACTCTAGGCAGTGGTTACTCTTCTTATATCTTTCTAGATAATGTAAGCATCAAACAAGAAGTAACAGCAATACCAACGTGTGCTACCATAAGCAGCCCAGTAAATGGCGCAACCAATGTTCCTGTTCGCCCACAAATTACGTGGAATGCTGTAGCAGGAGCAGAAATGTATAAAATAAAAGTGGGAACTACCTCAGGAGCTTCAAATGTATATTCCGGGACTTCAACTACTACATCTTTCTCCCCTGTAGCTTCTAGTGCTTTCCCTCAAAACACTACTCTTTATGCTTCAGTTACACCAACTAATGCTTTAGGAGATGCTTCAGGATGTCAGGAAATTTCTTTTACAACAGGAGCCAATCCGTTTATCCCTTATTGTGGTCCTCTAACGGCTAAACTTGGTGTTTATCCAATCTCAAAGGTTCAGATTAGTGATATGACCAACAACTCTACATTATCAGTTGCCCATGAGAATTTCACCAATAAAGTAGCTACGGTTACCCGAGGTACATCCTATCCGCTTTCTCTTGGAGGAGCAGGTGTAGGAATCAATAACCGCTTTGGATTTACAGTATTTATAGATTGGAATCAGAACGGAAGCTTTGCTGACGCGGGAGAAGCATATTTTGTAACTTCTGATTTTGCAGGCGGTGCAGCAGCAAGTGGTGCTACCATTACAGTTAATAAAAACATTGCAGTACCTGCTACAGCAGCATTGGGTAATACCCGTATGAGAGTAAAATACCAGTTTAACGCCTCAGTTACTTCTGTAAGAGCAGAATTATCTGACCCTTGTGCTGACGTGAGCCAAGGACAGGTAGAAGATTACACAATTAATGTACAGGCTACCACACTTGGAACATCTGAAGTAGGGATGAATAAAACTGCAGATATCTCTGTTTATCCTAATCCATTTAAGGATGTTCTAAAAATTTCTGATATAAAAGGAGTAAAATCTATCACAGTAACAGATATTTCCGGCAGACAGCTAAAAACGCTTAAAGCCAGCAATGAAATTAATCTTTCTGATCTGGGTGCAGGTCTTTATCTGATCACCCTTCAAATGGAAGATGGAAACAATAAAGTACTTAAGGCAATTAAGAAGTAATATATTCCTTTAAATACATTGAAAGCGGCAGTTTTACTGTCGCTTTTATTTTTTATCTTAAACATATGAGGTTTTACTATATTTATAAAAAAATATTATGATCTCAAAAATACTATTCACACTCTCTTTCACTATATTCACATTTTCTTTCGCTCAAGAAAAGAAAAATGAAAAACCGAAGTTCAATCAGGAGCTTGCCACTTCATTGGGAGCAGATCAATATGGCATGAAGCCCTATACTATTGTTATGCTGACAACCGGTACTACAAAAATTGAAGATAAAACCAAAATGGGTTCTTTAATGAAAGGCCATATGGAAAACATTGGCAGACTTGCCAACGAAGGAAAAATTGTGGTAGCAGGTCCTTTTTTGGAAAAGAATAAAGAGAATTACCGTGGAATGTTTATTTTTAATACAAAATCTAAGGAAGAAGCTGAGCAGTGGGTAAAGACTGATCCTGCAGTTCAGGCTGGAGTATTCAGCTACGAAGTCTTTCCTTGGTATGGTTCTGCTGCCTTACCTTTATATTTGAAGCATCATGATGAAATTTCAAAAGAAAATCCATAGAAATAAAAAAATCCCTCAGTTGAGGGATTTTTTTATTAGTCCATACAGATATATGGTCTTCGTGGTGGATAGCAACAATAAGGATTACTACAGAAAGTATAATTTGCCGGGCAGAATCCTCCATCCACTGGCACAAGGCATACAGCTGCAGCCCCTCCTAAAACAGTTTTCAACTCATTTCTGTCTAAGTTTTTTAAATTTTTCATAGTTATTTAATTTAGTTTTAATTTCCTACTCTTCAAGATTTTCGGATTCCTCTTTTTATTTCCCATTAATTGGAAATAAATATACAATTTATTTTTTAATCAACTACTTTACAAACAATTACCAAACATACACATAACAATATCTCTTTTTTCAATGAATTAATTTGATTATTTTAGCAGATAGCAAAACGAACATACCAAACTGGTTGTAAGTGTTTTATAATTATCATCAAAATAAAAAATTAATTCCATGAAAAAAATGAATCTCTCAAAACTTTCGAGAACAGAACTGAAAGATGTATACGGCGGATACTTACATTTACCAGAATGTCCCGGAGGATGCCCTGGTGAAGGTATGATCAGATGTCCTGACGGCTCAACGACTATGACTAATTTTATATGCATGGGTGGAAGATGTGAACCGGCTGCAAGATGTAAACCATTAGTTCTGGAACCTTTTCCGGATCCGATTACAATCACCCCATAACCTGATCAATAAGAAATAAAGTGAGCTTCCGGCTCACTTTTTAAATATTAAAAAAGATCATTCTAACAGTTTCCAAAGCTATACATCACTGATCGCAGGTTTTTATTATCTTTAAATAAACAAACCTATCATGAAAACCATTGAGGAAGTCCTGAAAAAACTTGATGAAATTATCATCTGGTGTAAGGAAAATAAAAGTCCTGCGGGATATTTCGCCTGTACTTACCGTATCATGACAGCACAGGTTCTAAAAGGGATTCAACAAAAGAAATTTGAGGACAATCCCAGAATGACACTACTTGATTTAGCTTTTGCTCAGCGCTATCTTGAAGCATGGAAAAACTACAGCAATGCTAAAAAATGTACCAATGCCTGGTATATAGCTTTTGAAGCCACCAAAAATAAAGATATTCTGATACTACAGCATATTTTTTTGGGAATGAATGCCCATATCAATCTGGATCTGGGAATTTCTGCAGCTTCTATTATGCCCTACCGGAAAATCAATCCCTTAAAAAAGGATTTTGAGAATATCAATACCGTTATTGCCTCCATTAATCAGAAAGTTCAGGATGCTCTCAACATAATATGCTACCCGGTACAGCTTATTGATCAACTTTCTAATGGAAAAGATAATGCCGTTTTGGATTTTGCAATATCCAGAGCCAGAGATACATCATGGGCCACCGCTGTTATTTCTTCAAACACCCCTAATTTCTTAAAGGAATCAGTCATCAGCATTGTAGATTATGCCGCAGCAAAAGTTGCCACACAAATCTTAAATCCTAAGATCCTCACTCCTGCCCTACTCCAAGAACTGAAAAAATGTGAAAGTAATGATGTGGTAAAGAATATTGAAATTCTGGAATCCACGAAAACCGCTTAAGCTCAAAATAAAAAGGCCGGGATCTTCCTCACGGATCCCGGCCTCATAATGAACAAATAAAAAAGAAACTACATTGCTTCCTTATACTTTTTACGATAAGCATAGTGGAATACAATAGGTAATATGGTAAATGAAAGCAGCATACAGATAATTAATCCGCCTACAATCATAATGGCTAAAGGTTTTTGAATTTCAGAACCCATTCCGTTAGACATAGCTGCCGGAAGAAGTCCCATAGATCCCATCAGAGCAATCATCACTACCGGACGAATTCTGCTTTTTACTCCTTCTGAAATAGATTCTTTAAGTGACATTCTGTTCTGGAGATTTTCTTTCATCACTCCAATCAATACAATTCCATCAATAGTAGCGACTCCAAAAAGGATAATAAAACCAATTCCTGCCGAGATTCCAAAGATCGTTCCCGTAAACCACAGGGATAAAAATCCGCCAATGAATGCAAAGGCCAATGTAATGGAAGAGATCAGCGTATCTTTTACATTTCCGAAATTGAAATACAGTAACATCAGAATAAGCACCAATGAAATAGGAACTACCATGGCCAATTGCTTAGCAGCTCTTTCTTTGCTTTCAAATTCACCGGCCCATGTCATTTTATGGCTTTTCGGAAGTTTTACATCTTTATCTACTTTTTCTTTCGCTTCTTTAATGGTACTTCCCAAATCGCGCCCTTCAATATTGAATCCTACTCCAATGTATCTGCTGTTTCCTTCACGGTAAATAAATGAGGGCCCGGTATGATAATCAATAGTTGCAATTTCTTTCAATGGCACTTTCTTATTATCCTGGGTCGGAATCAGAATATTTCCCATTTTTTCAGGAGTGTCACGATAGTCTTTTTCAAATCTCAGCATTACATCAAACATTCTTTCTTCTTCATAGAACTTGGTAGCTGCCTGCCCACCGATGGTCATTTCAATTACAGCCTGAGCATCTGCTGTGGAAACTCCGTATTTTGCCATTTTAGAATCGTGAAGCTGTATTCTGAGTTCCGGAAGTCCTATATTTTTAAAGACATTCACATCTGAAATTCCAGGAACCGTTCTGATGGAATTGGCTACCTGATTGGCATAATTTTCAAGTTCGAACAGATCATTCCCGAATATCTTAATCACCAATGGTGCTTTTACTCCTGCTACATATTCTTCCACATTATCCTGAATAGGTTGGCTGAATCCAAAATTGATTCCCGGATATCTTTCAAGGGAAGCCCTCATTTCATCCAGAAGTTTATCCTTTGATATCTTTTTCTTCCATTCATTTTCAGGCTTCAGCTGGATATTAAATTCGATATTAAAGAATCCTGTAGGGTCTGTTCCGTCATTCGGACGGCCCGTTTGGGTCATTACAAATTTCACTTCATCATACTTCATGAGAATCTCTTTCATTTCTTTGGTCAGACGTACAGATTCATCCAGATTCACACTGTTCGGAAGTGTGGCACGTACATAAATGGCTCCTTCATTCAACTTAGGTAAAAATTCTGAACCGTAGTTTGAAAACCTCCATCCACAAAGCGTAAGTAAAGCAACAAAACCGACCATAAATGCTTTTTTATGACGAATACTAAATTCATAAATTCTATAAATATTCACCCTGAAGAATCTTGAAATAAAGTTTTCTTTTTCTTCAATATTTTTGGTTAATAAAAGCTTACACATTGCCGGAACATAGGTTAAACTCAGAATCAATGACCCCAACAGAGCATACCCCAGTGTAAATGCCAAAGGAGAGAACATTTTTCCTTCCACTTTCTGGAAAGAGAAGATCGGCATCAAGGCTACAATGAGGATCAATAGGGCAAAGAAGATATAACTTGCCACACTTCCTGCACTTTTTTTAATGATTCCCAGTTTGGAAATTTTATTAAACCTCTTTAACCCAATCTTCTTCGCTTTCAGCTCGAGGGCAACAAATACATGTTCAACGATGACGAGTGTCCCTTCCAGTAATAGCCCAAAGTCCAGAGCACCCATAGAAATCAGGTTGGCCGGAAGTCCCTGAATTTTCAGCATAATAATGGCAAAAAGAAAAGCCAGCGGAATGACTGAGGCCACAATAAATGTTGTCCGCCAGTTATAAAGGAAGATGAATACAATAATGGAAACCAGAATAACTCCTTCAATCAGGTTTTTGGAAACCGTGTGAACAGTTGTATTGACTAATTCTGTACGATCAATGATCGGAACAATCTGAACATCGCCAGGCAATTCTCCACCATTTAATTGCTCTATTCTGTCTTTAAGCCTTGCAATCACCTCACTTGGATTTTCTCCACGAAGCATAATGACAATTCCTTCTACAACATCATTCTCTTTGTTGTATCCTACCTGTCCCAATCTTGGTTTTGCTGACACTTTAACCTCGGCAACATGTTTTACCAGAATAGGGGTAGAACCTTTTACTTCAATCTGAATATTTTCGATATCCTCCTTCTTCTCCAAAAGACCAATCCCCCGCACTACATAAGCCTGATCTCCTTTTGCTACAACATCTCCACCTACATTGATATTACTCTTCGAAACTGCTTCATACACATCCAGGGGGGAAAGGTCATAATTGTGTAATTCTGTAGGATTAATTTTTATTTCATATGTTTTTTCTTCACCTCCAAAGCTTACCACATCAGCCACTCCGGGAACAGCCAGCAGCTCTCTTTCAACCACCCAATCCTGGATAGCGGTTACTTCTTTTATTGGTAATCTACTTTTAATAATATATCGGTATATTTCACCGGTAGCTCCTGACGGAGGCTCAATACTGTATTCTGCCCCTGAAGGGAGATTTACATTTCCTAATTTATTGGAGGCATACTGCTGTGCATAAAAGTCGTTGACATGATCATCAAAAATCACCGTAACTACCGATAACCCGAATAAAGAAATAGACCGTACCGAAGTTTTATTCGGAATGGCATTCATCTCTTTTGAGATTGGCAGTGTGACAAACTTTTCAATTTCCTCAGCACTTCTTCCAGGCCATTGGGTAATTACCCTCACTCTGGTATTGGTAACATCCGGAAATGCCTCAATAGGAGTATGTATATAGGAATAGATTCCTCCAAGCAACAACATGAAAGTTCCTAAAAGAACAATCAGTGAATTTTTCAAAGAGAAGGAAACTATGTTCTGTACAAATTTTCGCATTACTTCTTAGAATTATTTAATTGGTTTTTCAGGTTCTCATAAATCAACAATCCATTGGAAGCTATTACATTTTCACCTTGCTTCAGATTTCCTTCTACATATATATATTGACTGTTTGAAGCGATCTCTGTTACAGGTCTTATTTCAAGTTCACAGTCTTTTTTGTACACTACTACATAACTCTGATTATTGTCAAAGACCAACGCCTTTGCAGGAATCGCCAAGGCTGATTTATTTTGTGAATTTACAGGCAGTACAACATCTGCAGACATTCCGGGCCTTAGTTTCATTCCGTTATTATCCATAATGATCTTAGCTTTCAGCACTCTTTCATTTTCATTAAAAACCTGGGAAATATTGTTGATCTTTCCTGAAAAGCTATCATCCGGATAGGCCAACGTTTTTACAACTACAGGCTGATCTACGTATACATGCCTCATATTGGTTGCATACACATTCGCCATTACCCAAACCTTATCCAGATTGGAAATGGTAAAAAGCTGGTCACCACCGGCAGTTACAGGCATTCCTTTCGAAATATTCTTGGAAATCACATATCCGTCTGCAGGTGCTTTAATCTGAATGGTACTTCCACCGGCAGAATACAGCTGCATATTCTTTTGAGTTTTTGAAATATTAGATTGAAGAATCGTAACCTCTGCTCTTGCTTCCTGAAGATCTTTCTGAGAAGCAATATCATCTTTATACATCGCTTCTACAGAGGATAATTTTCTTTTAGCTACGGCAAGCTGAGCCTGTAATGTTTGGGTATCATCCTGCATTTCATTGACAGCCGTACTTTTTACACTGGCCAGAGCCTGTCCTTTTTTTACATAATCTCCAAGAGAAAAATAAGTATCGGTAACTATGCCGTCTACAAGGCTTACAAAGGGAACTGTTTTATCGGAATTGCTTTCCACTTCTCCGGTAAGGGTAATACTTTCTTCAATCGGAAGCATTTCAGCTTTAGCCAGTTTAATATCTTTTTTAAGTTCTTTGCTGATACAATAATTCTTTCCCACTTCTTCAGTCTGCTTCTGGTCTTTACAACCTGTAAGCGCAACCAGACCAGACAGATAAATTATCGCGATATATTTAGTAGTATTCATTCTCATAAGTAGATGTTCATATTTTTTAAGGTCATTCTTAATGGGCACTTACAAATCCTGTCCTACAACATATTGCAGGTTTTCATAATATTGGTTAAGCTCTTTTTTAGTATCCAGAATAATCATTTTATTGCCGATATAGGTATCCAGAAAATCCATATACTCCAGCATACTGATGTTTCTCAGTCTGAAGTTCTTTTCATGGCTTATCAATAAACCATCCAGCGTAGATTCGTAAGTATCATCAATCTCTTCAGAAACTTGTTGGGTACGGATATAGTTTCTGAAAACGGAGACTATTTCATTCTCCGACTTCAGCAGATTTTTACGGGTCTCATTTTTACTTTTTTCAATTTCCAGCCTGGCTTCCTGGATATTTCCTTTATTTCTGTCGAAGATGGGAAGGTCAACTGAAACTCCCAGCCCAATAAAGTCTTTCATAATATTTCCACCACGGTCATATCCTATTGAAACGGCTACATCTGGAGTTTTCATGGCATTCTGAATCTCAAGACTTTTAGCAGCATGTTTCTCCTTATTCTTGGAGATCAGGATATCAGGACGATTTTCCTTTGCTTTTTCAAGCCATTGTGTTAACTCGATTTCTGAAAGTTGCTTTTCCGGCATTGCGAATGAATCTGAAATCACCAGATAAGAACTGGATGGAATCATCAGTAGGGATTTTAGCTCCGCCTGCTGTTCTTCAATTTCCTGCTTCAATGAAACAAGTTTTTTCTTGAATTCAATTTCCTGAGCCTTCAGACGGATATATTCTGCCTTACTGATATTCCCCAGAGTTAACTGATTGTTGTAGGATTTTGTTAATTTCTCGATAGAAGCTATTTGCCCCTGATATATTTTCTGTTGCTCCTGATTGTACTGAATTTCAGTAATCGAATTCCTTAAGGTCTTTTTCAGTTCACGCAAGACTTCCTGCAGTTCATACTTTTCGCCTTCCACTTCTATTTTTTGAAGTTCAATATTTTTTCTTCGCTTCCCTGCGGTCTGAATCACCTGTTCTATTTCTGCTGAGATCTGGCTATTCTTTCCCCAGTTTCCAATTAGGGCTGGCTGCTCTTCAATATCATAAGTCCGCCAGAGATTCACTTCACTGATGCTTAATTTAGGATTTGGCCAGTATTTCGCCTGGAGCGCTCTGGCTTCTGCCTGAGATATTTCCAGTTTCTGAGCAATAAGATCAAGGTTATTGGCAAGAAAGATTGTTTCAGCCTCCTTTCTGCTGATCTTCAGGGTATCTGACATCTGTGCTGAAAAGAAACTGAAACAATGAATATAAAAAAGGGTAAAAAAAATCTTCTTCAAGGTCTCTTATTTTAAGACCACAAAGCTATTCTCCCAATATTAGAGCTAATTTCGAATGAAATTAAAATTCAATTAGGCCAACATTAGAGTTTGATTAGAATAGGTTGGGATTTATGTTAAATCTCTCGCAGATTTTAAACACAAATTGCACTAATCCTTTTCACAAGTAGCACTATTTATGTTATACAAAGAATTTATCCACAAATATTCGTGAGATCTGTGGGAAATAGAATTTAATTAGTTTTTAAAGAAAATGATGAACCACAAAAGTCACAAAAGATTTAAACGCTTAAATAGTTTTAAGATAAAAACATATAGCATAAGAAGTACACATAAGTTCTTGAAAATCGTTGATTTTCATATTCGCAAACATCTGCAAGATCTGTAAAATCTGTGTGAGATTAATATCAATAGAAACGGACTTTAGTCCGTTTACATATAAATAAAGATTCGATTGGCTTTAGCCAAAACCTAAAAAAGAGTCTTACAATTTTAGAAATTAGCAGGAAATACAAGCAGGACAGTTGTACCCACATCTAATGTAGAATCAATATTCATTATAATATGATGGTGGTCAAAAATACTTCTTGATAATGACAACCCAATACCACTTCCTTTAACTCCATCCACATTCTTTCCTCTGTAGAACGTTTCTGTAATCTTAGCCAGATCATCCGCAGGAATTCCTTTTCCCTGATCTTTCACCTCAATATTCAGTTGATTATTCTTTTCTGATAAGATAATCTCTACAGAATGGCTATAAGAATATTTAATTGCATTTTCCACAATATTATATAAAGCCAGATAAAGAAGGGTTTCATTTCCCGGAAATTCCAGTAAAGCAGGCTTTGCCACCTGAAGCTGTATTTTAATATTAGAATGATTCTCTTTCGCCCGGGGTTCCAGTTTTGCATATATCTTCCAGATCAGTTCATCTATTCTTACCTGCTTGTGGGAAGATTCCAACTTGGTCATCCCTGACATCAGAAGAAGATTATTAAGAATATTTTCAATCTCATACACGTTATCCAGAGATTCTTTGGCTACTTTTTTATACTCTTCCGGAGTACGGTCTTTCTGAGCAAACACTTCCAGGTTTCCGGAAATAGCGGCTAAAGGTGTTTTAAACTCATGAGAAACATAGTTGATAAAATTCTGCTGCAACAGCACATTTTCAGAAATACGACCTAATAATTTATTATACGATTTAATCAGATCTTCAATCTCATCATTGGTATTTGTGGAGGTAATAGCCGTAGAAATATTATTATAATCTACTTTATTAATACGTTCCACCACATTAGAAATAGGTTTATACACAACTTTTGACAGATACCGGCTCAAAAAATAAATAGCAAGCAGACCAATAATCAATACAGAAAGCATGATAATAGAAAGCCTCCAGATCTGTGATTGAAATGAATCATTTGGAAATTTTACAAAAACAACGAAGTCTCCCTGATTATCCGGATAAAAAATACCATAATAGAACTGGTTACCAGACATAAACTGGGTTCCTTTATTATTTCTTGCGGCCTGTAAATGAATGGGCTTAATATTTTCATCATTCAGGTTTTGTCCGAACGTCACCTCATTATTTTGGTTATAAACCGCTACCTGATTATTCTGAATAAGATGTTTATATTCCTGTTTAATCTGGGCATGTCTGTCTTTGGGCAATTCATCTTTTTCAAGATAATAAATGGCAGAAATCAGGGCTGTATTCCTAAGCTTTTCAAAATAAAAAATCTTCGTACTGTCATAATACGCAAAAAATATCACCGCAGATGTGATGATAGAAACAATGCCGAATGAAAGGCTGGAAATAAGGGTAAACCTGTTCCTGAGTGTCATTTTAATCTTTAATTAAATATCCCGTTCCTTTGACGGTATGAATAATTTTCTGTTCCGATTCATCAATCTTGTTACGGACATACGAAATGTAAACATCTACTACGTTCGTTGAACTGTCAAAATCGATCCCCCAGACGTTATGCAAAATCTGAGTTCTACTCAACACTTTGTTTTTATTCTCCATAAGGAAAGTAAAAAGTTTGTATTCTGTAGGAGAAAATTCGATTTCCTTATCATTCTGGGTTACCTTGTGAAGATCTGTATCAATGACAATATTACCACATGACAGGTAATGATCTTCTTTCTGATAGCTTAACTTATTTCTTCTTGTCAATGCTTTGATCCTTGAAATCAATTCTTCAAAATGAAATGGTTTGGATAAATAATCATCAGCTCCCAGATCCAGCATTTTAATTTTATCATCCGGACTGTTCAATGCACTTAAAACTAAAATTGGAGTATAATTTCCCTTAAACCTTATGATTTGTGTGAGCTGCATTCCATCCAGTCCCGGAAGCATAATATCCATTAATATAATATCAAAATCATAGGTATGAAGAATTTCTCTGGCCTTTTCCCCTGAATCTGCAAGCGTCATATTATAACCGGCTTCCGAAAGTCCTTTCAGCAGAAAGCTGCTAATTCTCTGATCGTCTTCTACCAATAAGATATTCATAATATTTCTGAAATTTCCCATAAATATAGGAATTCTGATTGAAGAAAGGAAGTCAGAACAAAGGATGCGGGGATTTCTCCAGAGATTGGGGAATGGTTAATAAGGAACTGAAACTCCTTTCGGAAATTTATTATTCAGCATCAACTTCCAGCCTTTTTTCCTAATTTTGAAGAATGGAGATGACTTATTTAATCATTGGATGTATTGTTGGCGGAGTCCTTGGAGCCATTATTTTATATTTTGCCTTGAAATCGTCTACGGTTTCAAGAACCTCTTACGATGAACTCAATTTTTCACATATTAAAAACAAATCTGACCTTGAAAATTCAAACACAAAGGTCCTGGAACTGAATCAGAACCTCAGTAAAGAAAAGGAACTCAATATACAGCAGCAGGATCTTCTGAATGATCTTAAAAATGAATTTGCCAGGCTCTCTGCACAGCATTCTTCACTCAACAGCCAATTTCAGGAGCAGAAACAAATGTCCTTAAAACAGGATTTTCATATAGAAACCCTTATTGCTGAAAAACAGGATTTTTTTGCTAAAAACGCTGAGCTTTCTGCCCAGAACGAAAGTCTCCAGAAATCCCTGAATACCCAAAAAGAAGAGATCACCAAAATACAGGAAGAATCCAAACTGCAGTTTGAAAATCTGGCCAATAAGATTTTAGAAGAAAAAACAGAGAAGTTCACCACTTTAAATCAGAATAACTTAAAAAACATCCTTGAACCTTTCCAGGAAAAAATTACAGATTTAAAAAACAGGGTGAATGAAGCCTATGAAAAGGAAAACAAAGAACGTTTCTCTCTGGCCGAAAAGGTAAAAGAACTTGCAGAACTGAACCAGCAGATCTCAGAGGATGCCAAAAAATTAACCCGGGCCCTCAAAGGAGAAAGTAAAACCCAGGGAAATTGGGGTGAAATGATACTTGAAAGTATCCTTGAAAAATCAGGGTTGGTAAAAGGAAGAGAATATTTCCTTGAACATGAGCTTCGTGATGAAGACAACAAAGCCCTCTTCTCAGAATTTTCCGGTAAAAAAATGCGTCCTGATGCTGTTGTAAAATATCCGGATGAAAGAAATGTTATTATTGATTCTAAAGTTTCTCTTACTGCATTTACAGAATTAGTGGATGAAACTGATCAGGATGTCTATTTGATGAAACTTAATCAGCATTTAGGTTCCATCAAAAACCATATTACACAGCTTAGCCAGAAAGCTTATGATGATTATGGAAAATCTTTGGATTTTGTGATGATGTTTATTCCTAGTGAACCCGCATATATTGCCGCGATGCAGGCTGACCAAAACCTTTGGAACTATGCTTATGACAGAAGAATTTTATTGTTGAATCCAAGTAACCTGATCACCTCTTTAAAACTGATCGCAGATCTCTGGAAACGTGAATATCAGAACAAAAATGCCCTTGAAATTGCTGATAGAGGAGCCAGATTATATGATAAATTTGTAGGGTTTGTAGATAATCTTGAAAAAGTAGGCCGAAACCTTGACCTTGCCAAGAATGTTTACAATGATGCTTACAAACAACTATATACAGGAAATGACAACCTCGTGATCCAAACTCAAAAATTGAAATCATTGGGAATTAAAAATAAAAAAGACCTTCCTCAAAGTCTTATTGACAACAGTAATTTGATAGAATAAAAACAGGAATACCATGAAAAAATCAAATCTTATCTTATTAATATGTCTTGCTCTCTACATAGCTTCACTTCCTTTCACTGCAGTGTATGCAAAAGGTCATGAAATGAGCGGGTTGGCCTGTGCTCTTTTAGGCTGGGCAGAAATGGAGGGTGGTGGAATAGCATGGATGGCTAATCCTTTGCTTTTTATCGGAGCTTTTTTCCTGCTCTTAAAACAAGTAAAAATAGCTGCAGCACTTAGCCTTATTGCCTTTGGCCTTACGTTTTGTTATCTATCCGTTGGTGAAATTACGGTGAATGAAGCGGGACATCAATTCCCCATAACAGGGTATGGCCCGGGATATTTTCTTTGGATAGCTAGCTGTTTTACTTTATTGTCAGGCTGTATTATTCTTATCGTTACTTCTAAAAAAAATAAAGATCAAAATCCCACATAACTGATAAACTGAAATTTTGAAAAACTAAAGATATGCTTTCTTTTACGCCTTATTCATATCCTAAATCACACTCTGTAAAGGAGATACTGCTTTCCTCTCTTGCAGCAGGAGTGGTAGTTTATCTTTTCCTGATTATCTTTCAACCTTTTGGTACAGAAAACTTTCATCATCCTTATAAATACCTTATTCTTTTTCCTTATACTCTTATTTTCGGAGCAGCATTTTTTATCTCAAGTCTTTGCGTCTCCCGGTTCGATGAGTGGAATCTTGTATCAGAACTATTAAAAATATTGGCCATTTTATTTCTGGGATCAGTCTTTTCTTATTTTTATAATTCATTATTTATAAGTCACGTACCCCTTAGTTTCGAAAATTATGGCTATATGTTCCTTTATTCTATGGCCATTGGAATTCCTACATCTTCCATTTATATTTTATCAAGATATATTTATTTAAAAAATTCCCGCGAGAATATCTCCGAAGATATTGACTCCATAAGCAATCCGGTAAATTCAACAAAAGCTGTTCTTACAATTTCAATCAATACTACAGAGCTGAGAGTTGCTGAAGATGATTTCTTATGTATTCAGTCTATGGAAAACTATTGTACACTATATTATTTGGACAACAATACTGTAAAAAAACTGTTACTCAGAATAAGTCTTTCCGGTATTCTAATGCAGGTACAAACCCAGACAATCAAAAGATGTCATCGTTCTTATATTGTTAATCTAGAAAAAGTAAAAAGTCTAAAGGGGAATGCTCAGGGCTACAAATTGATTCTTCCTGAAATTGATTTTAATATTCCTGTATCAAGAAGCTTTATATCAGTTATTATTCCTCAATTACAGAAGCTTAAAAAATAGAAGTTTGTCATTGGTCACTATTTCTTGATGCTCATCACAATAAATTGATCTGCATTCCGGAAAGCCACATTTTTGCTCAAAATAATTAACATGAGTAAAAACATCCGCTTCATTTTTATCTTTATCCTGGGATTTGTAATCTATTATTTCTTTGATCTTTTTTACTTTAAAAGTATTCAGTATTTCATAAAAGACCTTTCGCACAGCAAAGCTATAGCCCATGTTTTGGCCTACATCATTACTCTGATCCCGTTAATGATTACCCTGAAAATTTTATTTCCAAAAAAGCCTATCATTAATTTGTTTTCACTGGACAGATCTGCTATTAAAGGATTTTCTTTAGCTTTTTTAGGAACCTTACCTATGTTAATTGGTTACATAATACACTTTACAATAACCGATACAGTAAATTATGAATCATTATTCATCAATACCCTATCATCTGCATTCTTCGAAGAAATAATATTCAGAGCCTTTCTCATTGGTACATTATATAGATTTACCAGGCTGGGATTTCTGTCATCAATTCTGTTGGGATCACTATTATTTGCACAAATTCATTTATATCAGAGTCAAAATATGACAGAACTTATTGAAATATTTGCTATTACATTTCTGGGTTCGGTATTTTTCACATGGGTTTATTTTGAACAGAATTTTAATCTATGGGTTGCTATATTTCTTCATTTTCTCATGAACCTGTATTGGGAGATATTCAATGTTTCAGAAAATGTTTCCGGAAACCTATTCGGAAATCTGTATAAATTTTTATCTATATTTTTAATAATAGGAATGGTTGTCTACCATAAAAAGAAGAGTAAAAGTACATTTCAGATCACCTGGAAAAGCCTTTTTATAAAAAGCAAAGAAGTACAATCATAAATTTTGCATAATTTTGCGAAATGTTGATAGAAAGCTTTCAAAACGAAAAAATAAAAAATGTCACTAAGCTACTTACTGACAACAGGTTCCGTAAAAAATCAAAGGTTTTTGTTGTAGAAGGGCAGCAGGAAAATGCCAGAGCCATACAATATGATTTTGAGCCTGTAGAATTTTTCATCTGTGAAAATATCTTTAAGGAAAAGCTTCCTGAAGGGAAAATTCATTATGTAAGTGATAAAGTCTATGAAAAGATAGCTTACAGAGGCAGTTCAGAAGGAATCATCGGGGTTTATACTGCAAAAGAAACGCCTCTTTCTTCTTATATTCCAAAAGAAAATTCTACTGTTATCATTGTTGAAGGAGTAGAAAAACCTGGTAATTTGGGAGCTATTTTAAGAAGCTGTGAAGCCTTTGGTATTGATGCCCTTATTGTTGCTGATGGAAAAACCGATTTTTATAACCCGAATGTTATCAGATCCAGCGTAGGCTGCCTTTTCGGAATGGAGGTTTATCAGGCGGAAAATGCGGAAACCCTAGAATTCCTTCAGAAAAACAGCTTCAATATTTATACAACATTGATGGATGAAACTTCTGAAGATCTTTATAAGAGAGATTTCACACAACGTTCCGCTGTATTATTCGGGACAGAACATTCAGGGTTAAGTGATTTCTGGATTGGAAAAGGAAAGAACACCCTGATTCCTATGTCTGGCAGTATAGATTCACTGAACCTGAGTAATGCAGTTGCAATCACCTGCTATGAATCTTTGAAGCAAAAGAAAGGATAAATAATAGTAAGTGTAGTTTGACGATTGTCTTACAGATCAATATTACTGTAATATTCCTATAATAGAGATTGTTTCACCTTCGGTTCGCAATGACAGGTTAGGAAAGAGTTGAGGATAAAGCATAAAAAAACCGTTTCACTGGGTGAAACGGTTCTTTTATTTTTAAGCTTAAGCTAGAATTATTTCTTAGCAGCATCTTTAGCAGCATCAGCAGCTCCTTTAGCAGCATCAGCAGCACCTTTAGCAGCGTCAGCAGCACCTTTAGCAGCATCTTTAGCAACTTCAGCTCCAGCAGCAGTAGTAGCAGCAGCAGCATCTTTAGTAGCTTCTACAGCAGTAGTTGCAGCAGAATCAACAACTTTAGCAGCAGAATCAGTTACAGTAGCAGCAGAATCAGCTACAGTAGCAGCAGCAGAATCAGTTGTACCTTCAGTAGCTGTAGCGTCAGTTTTTTTACAAGCAACTAGAGAGATTGCAGCGATAGCAGCTACGAATAATGACTTTTTCATAATAAATTAAATTTAATTTTGTTAATATTGTTTTATAAAATTTTCTTCTGTTCTGTTATTTGAACAAGACAAAGGTATAGCAGTTAGAAAGTTTGTTTATGAAAAATAATTGTAATACCTTTGTAAAATAGTTTTACAAAAAAACATAACTGATAATCAACAATTTAATTATTTAAAAAAAAATTGACAGATTTAGATCTATTACACTTTGAACAGCTAAAAAAGGATGTCCAAGGTCAATATTTAAAAGAATACACCCCTTCACAGGATGACATATCCAAGTGGAAGGGTATAGATATCATATATTTCCAGGAAGACCTGCGCAAAAAAGCAAAAGGTAACATCAGTGAAAAATCATTTTACACCTATTTCAAAACTTCACCAGTCACTAAATTACCCAGAATAGACATGCTCAATTTATTGAGTATTTATGCGGGTTACGACTCATGGTATGAATTCAAGAAACTGCATCTTTTTGCAGGAGAATTACTTCAGGAAACTGAAAATTCTGATGAAGAAGATATGAATGATTTGGAAGAAACAGTTTCTACAGCTCCTGATATTCCAAAAACTGAAATTCAACCTAAAAAAGTCGAAACAAAGACCCCTGAAAACCCTGATTTACAAAAATCAAATACTGATAACCAAGAAGTTAACAAAAAACAAATTTCCACCAGTGAAGTTGAAATTTCAACAACTCCAGCTAAGAAAAATTTCTTAAAAAAGAACGCCTGGGCACTTATTACTTCCGTTTTAATTACCATAACCGGATTACTGGGTTTTAAAGATGTACTTTTTTCAAAAACTTATACTTATTGTTTTATTGATAAGGATAGAGGAGTTTCTGTTATTAACACACTGGATATAATGGTTATCAAGGAAAATGAATCGCCTTTGATGTATAAAATCAAACCTGGTGAATGTTTTTCTTATTCAACCAAAGATAAAAACCTGAAAATGAAGATCAGTGCTGCGTTCTATGAGCCACTGGATGTAAACAGGAATCTTGAAAATGCCCCTGAAGAAGAAAAAATTGAGCTTAAACCGGACGATTACAAAATGGCTGCCTATTATTTCTCCAGAAAAGATATTACGGGAAATTCAGAAGAGCAGGTAGCCCTTATTAAACAGAAAAGAAATCAGCTGGAAAACCTGATCAGCAATAATGCTATTATCTACCAGGTGTATGACAATAACACTTATGGTATTGAAAAAATAGACAAACAAAAGTATATCACCCTCGTTACAACCCCTACTACATCTCTGAAAAACCTGAATGTAATAGAAATGAAAAAAGATAACGGTAAGATCGTATCCATTAAATTCAAAATTGCGACTACAGATGAAAAGAATAAATAATTTTTTACCCCTCATTATACTTCTGACTTTATTTGTTACCTGTACTAAAAAAACAGAAGCCAGTGACCTGGATAAACTAAGAAACAGTAACAACACAAAAAGTTATCCGGCTGTACAAATGGATAGTATGCAGGCTATTAATTCTATTACCAAGCAAAAAGTTCAGGAACTTCTTGATCTTTCTACTCTTTATGCCAGTGGTAACAGAAATACTGAAGTAGACAGTTTTATTTATTCACAGATAGAAAGTTACTTCCATAAACCTGATTCTTTAACCTTCAAAAGAATGTTTAAAGAATTAGATAGCATGAAGGTGAAAGCAGCAAAGGTAAATTCACTGAACGTTTACAAGGAATACTATAAAAAAGACACTTTAGACTATGCCAAATTCAATGTAGAATATTTTGATGAGAAAAATAAGTCTTTAGGAAGCTTTGAGAAGAATGCCCAGTATATATTACTATCCACATCCAAACTGAAAAAGGAATTTAAGTTTTACTTTTTAGATTTTTATTCCAAACCACTTACAAAAGACAGCACTTCTGTTGGAGTAACTAAATAGTCCAGGGGGATATCATTTTCCCAGACATCATCAATAGAATCATCGGGGTCAAAATAATTGACTCCGATTTTTTTTGTCTCTGAAGATATATTTTGGAAAAGAGTGTCATAAAATCCTTTACCGTACCCTACTCTATTTCCTCTTCGATCACAATATAAAAGCGGAGTGATTACATAATGAAAATTATGTTCTCCGGAATCTTCATTGGAAACCGGTTCTGAAATCCCCCATGCATTTGTTTCAAATGCAGTATTTCCGAAGATCTCAATATTAATCAGTTTATCTTCTACAACTTTGGGCACATAAACACGGATATTCTGCCCTAAAAAATAATTGATGAAGATTTGGGTATCAATCTCATTAAACTTCTCAATCGGAACGAAAACATGAACCTTCTGCCCTGCATGAGGAGTAAAGTAATCTATGAAATTCTGAAAAATATTTTCGGATAACAGGAAAGCCTCATCATGAGACAAGGCTTTTCTTTTTTGCATATATTTTTTTCTAAGCTCAGCTTTCAACATAACAGTTAAATTATTTTTACTGAACAGCTTTTGTATTCATTATGCTTTTTCAGCAGGTTCAAGAACCTTATACAGCTTATCAGATAAGCGAACTCTGAACGGAATTTCAAAAGTAATCTGATCTCCCTGTCTTGCCGTTTCACAAGGTTCTCCGTTGGCATAAATCTGAGTGATTGTAAGCTCCTGTTCTCCTGTCGTAGGACCGGAAATCAAAACTTTATCGCCTACTGAAAGTTCTTTACTTTCAATTAAAAACTGTCCGATTTTTGATTTTGAAAAGTAATGCTCCGCTTTTCCAACCAATACCTTCTTAACGGATATTTTCTGACGGATATTTTTTGTTTCTGCTTTTGCTAAAGGTGCTTTAGGCAGGTCTCCTGAGTTTTTAAATTTCAAGGCTTCAGATTTTCCTTTTCTGAAGACTTTATTTCCAACCTGTAATCCTTTTCTTAGTTTCAGCTGCTCTTCCCAAGGCAAATGAACGGTATCCAGGCATTCTGTAGAGCAGCAGTTTTCCATTGCTGTTTTACATTCATCACATTGGATAAATAAAAGGTGACAGGCATCATTGGCACAATTGGTATGATTGTCACAAGGTTTTCCGCATTGGTGGCACTGTGCTATAATATCATCTGTAATTCTTTCTCCTAAGCGGTGATCGAATACGAAATTCTTACCGATGAATTTACTTTCAATGTCTTCTTCTTTTATCTGGCGGGTATATTCAATGATCCCGCCTTCCAATTGGAAAACATTTTTGAACCCCTGATGTTTAAAATAGGCACTGGCTTTCTCGCAACGAATTCCACCTGTACAATACATCAACAGGTTTTTATCTTCTTTAAAATCCTGTAACTGGTCATTAATAATCGGTAAGCTTTCTCTGAAGTTTTCCACATCAGGAGTAATGGCGCCTTCAAAATGTCCTACTTCACTTTCGTAGTGATTTCTAAAATCAACGACAATAGTGTTAGGATCATCAAGCATATTATTAAATTCCTGTGCTTTTAAGTGAACTCCTTTGTTGGTAACATCAAAGGTATCATCATTCAGACCATCAGCAACAATTTTATGTCTTACCTTAATGGTTAATTTTAAAAAAGAGTGATTGTCTTGCTCTACCGCTACATTCAAACGGATACCTCTCATAAAGTCATACACTTCCAACGTATCGCGAAAAGCTTCAAACTGATCCGCAGGAACACTCATCTGAGCATTAATTCCTTCATGGGCAACATAAATACGACCAAGGGCATCAAGGGCATTCCAGGCTATGAATAAATCGTCACGAAATTTTTTGGGATCTTCAATTTTAGCGTACGCATAGAAAGACAATGTAAGACGTTCCTTACCAGCTTCATCAATAAGTTGAGCTCTTTCTTCTGCGCTTAAGGTGTTATACAGTTGCATGCTATAAACGTTTTAAGTGAGAAAAATATTTTTGCAAAGATAAACATTTTAAATTAATTTTATCGACGAGAGCTTGGGGCAATGGGAACAGAAAACACTTTTATCTTATATTTTATAGAGTACTATTTTGTCATATTTTGTTTAAGTTTTTTTTAATTTTTGTTAACTATAGGCTTAACAATTATGACATAATGTATAAAATGATATAATAGCCGTTAAATTTTAGTTAAAATTGAAACATAGCATACTAATTGCTTACTTATTTAACATTAAATTTGTTTACTCAAAAACATAAAAAGAAATTAATTAATAAACAAGAAAGATATACAATGAAGAGTACTTTAAAAAAACTATTACCATTTGCAGTAGTAGGAGTTGTTTCCGGAGCTACTACCGTTGGAGCTATACAATATTTCGGACATGGTTCCAACAATGGAGATCAATCATTTTTCACAACATCAGCCCCTACCGCAACCTTTGCAGGAATGAATACGGGTGCAGTAGGCGATGACTTTGTAAAAGCAGCTAAAACAACTGTTCCGGCTGTAGTTACTATCAAAAATTATCAAAACAGAACAACAAACAGAGCTTCTGAGCAGGATCTGTTCGACTATTTCTTCGGAGATCCGTTCGGAGGAAGAGGACAGCAAAGGCAAAAGCAGCAACAGGCACCGGACAATATGCCTTCAGGAATGGGTTCCGGAGTTATCATCTCTCCAGATGGTTACATCATTTCAAATAACCACGTAGTGGCAGGTGCGAATAAACTGGAAGTTGTACTGAGCAATAAAAAATCATATATCGCTACTTTAGTGGGAACCGACCCCAACACAGATATTTCCCTATTAAAGATTGAAGAAAAAGGACTTCCTTATTTAAATTTTGCCAACTCAGACAATATTGATGTAGGACAATGGGTACTTGCAGTAGGAAATCCACTGGGACTGAATTCTACGGTAACAGCAGGTATTGTTTCTGCCAAAGGAAGAGGAATCGGGATCTTAGGAAGCCAGGGAAAAGCAGCAAATCCAATTGAAAGCTTTATACAGACAGATGCTGCCATCAATCCGGGTAACTCTGGTGGTGCTTTGGTGAATACTAATGGTGAGCTGATTGGTATTAACTCTGCCATCCAGTCTACAACAGGTTATTATCAGGGATATGGTTTTGCAGTTCCGGCTAACCTGGCAAGAAAAATCGTTGAGGATATCAAGAAATTCGGTATTGTACAAAGAGGTTTCTTAGGGGTTTCTTCATTAGACCTATCCAATGACCAACAAGTTGCAGCCTATAACAAACAGTTCAAAACCAATTTAAAATCAGGTGCAGGAGTGTATGTAACAGGATTTGGGGATAACAGCGGTGCAGAAGATGCAGGGCTGAAAAAAGGAGATATCATTACGAAGATAGACAGCTATGACATCACTGATTTTGCAGATCTTTCTATGTCAATCGGAAGCAAGCGTCCTGGTGATAAAGTTCAGGTAACCTATTCAAGAAACGGTAAAGAATCTACAACAAACGTAACGTTGAGAGACCAGAAAGGAGGAACCTCTACCAGAACGAAAGCTGATCTTAGCGTAACGGAAAAAATCGGAGCCGAATTCGAGCCTCTTACAGAAAGATTCAAAACCGAATACGGACTGAACAGTGGTGTAGTAGCTAAAAGCGTATCTGAAGGAAGCGAAATGGCTAAGATTGGAATCGTAGACAATTATATCATCATCGAGATTAATGGTAAGCCAGTGAATTCACAAAAAGATATCGAAAGTATCCTGAATAAATATCAGGGTAATGTACAGGTGAAGTTTGTAGATGACTACGGAAGAATTTACACTAAAGGATTTAAAATGCCTTAATCAATAACAGAACAATAGTTATTTTCATATCAAAGAAAAACGCTGCAAAAATTTGCAGCGTTTTTTTATATTATTTACTTGATTTATTCATTTTCTCAGCGATCCTTTTCTTCTTGTTCCGTTCATAGATCACTTCTACAATCTTACCGCCAATCCAGGAAAACGGAAAAAACGTAAGGAAGATTGAAATCTTATAAAACGTAGGATGATAAGGAAATATGATCACGTCCAGCATGGCAATGAAAAGCATGATAAAACCGATCAGAATAGCATAGGCCACTTTAGCGTATTTAACGATGATTGCCGTCGCTACTCCACCAATGGTGGTTCCCAGTCCGGAAACAAACAAAAGAAAGCCAAAAAAGGCCTTATCGTCTTTCATACTGAAAAGAAATCTTTGCCAGTGTTCAAACGGAGCAAAAGCCTCAAAAGTAACCCATTGCGGAAAAGCCCTTATACCAAGAGTAATAATAAGGCCAGCTATAGCAAGACCTACCAATACCGCAAATGTATTTCTAATAAAATTCATTAATCCTGATGTGCAATCATAGAAATTTCAATATCCACATTTTTAGGCAGACAGGAAACCTGTACAGTTTCACGCGCTGGATAACTGTCTGCATCCAAATACGATGCATAAATATCATTCATTACCGCAAAATCATCCATACTCTTAAGGAAGATGGTTGCTTTTACAACATTTTTAAAAGTCATTCCAGCTTCTGTAAGAATTGCCTCAAGATTTTTCATTACCTGGTGCGTTTCTTTTTCAATTCCTTCTACCAGTTTACCCGTTGCAGGATCTACAGGGATCTGTCCGGAGATGTATAAAACTCCGTTTGCCATATTAGCTTGTGAATAAGGACCGATAGCTGCAGGTGCATTAACTGTATTGATTATTTGTTTCATATACGGATATTTATTTTTCATGAATCATCTTTCATTGCCAACCATTAAGTTAAACAATTTCATGATCATTTCGTTAGATTTATTTTGGTTGCAAATATAAAATTTATATTGTCAAATGCCAATCTGATATTAGAAAGGTGAATTTGGCTGCGTAAAACTTCTGTCTTTATACTTCAATGCATCACTTAAGATATTGGCTTTGATCCCGATAAAGAAGTCATACACTTTATATTGTCCGAATGGTACCCAGTTAAAATTGATTGTAAAACTTCGCTGATCTCTTGAAAAACCAATCCTGGTATAGGCCAGTTCTTTAGTCACTAAGTCATAATGTGTACTTCCGGTAATATTCCAGTAAGGCGTAAGCTTCACACTTCCATCAAGCCCTAAAGAGGCAATTTTATTTCCCAATCTGTTGAGCCCTTTTGAGTAAGCATAGTTAGCATTAATATTCAAAGTCCATGCCTGATCGAATCGCGCATAATTGTCGTCATCAAAATAATAGTTTTCATTTCGGACTTCCCCTTTTGAACTATACTTTTTGGCATAATCTGTTTTTTCTCCAAAGATCTCGCTGCTTAAAGGATAAGATACCTGGATATTGAATCCCTGTACACTGAACCCTCCAAACTGCTCCGTTCTGATTCCCGTATCCTGTCCCGGAAGGAATTCAATTTTATACGGATCAAGAGAAAGACTTGTGTTCACAGTAAGCTTATTATTAAAGAAAGAAGACTGCCCGTTGATACTGAAGATAGACCAAGGGTGGTCTTTAGCAGCAAAGTTATAGCTTCCCGTAAGGTTTAAAGATTCAAAAATCTTAATTTTCTTTACTCCGGTAGAATCGCTTTTAGACTTTACTTTCATCTCAATATTATTCCCCAAACTAAATCCTAATGCTCCAACAACTCCACTGGAAGGACTTCCTATAATTCCTTTTTCAAAAATAGAGTAAGGGGTAATGGCTCCCACCGCATTGTAATAATTCTTATAATATCCAAAACCAGGACTTGAAAAATCAGGAGAATAAGTAAAGCTCATACTTGGAGTCATCATGTGTCTTACCGCTTCCACAACAGATCCTTTTTTAAACTTCATCATACCGTATAAAGTAGTCTGAAGGCTGGCGCTGGTAGAAAACGTAGAGTATCCTCCTAGTTTTTTGTTCATTTCATCTACAGTCACATTCTTTACAGGATCATAAAATCTGTTCAATGTTTTTGTAGTTAAAGCGTTGTCAATAGTAGCACTTAAGCTGAATGTAAAATATTTAGCCAGCGTTGTATTGGTTGCCAGGGCGATATTATTCTTTAGACCCGTCTGCATTTTATCCCACATTTCTTTTTTGAACAGCTCATTTTCCTGAGTGTTAACAAAATTGGTAAGGTTAAAACCTGTATTTACTGTAATATTTTCAAGAAGTCCCTGTCTCACCCCACTTTTCGATTTGAACAGATAAAACTGATTTACAGCTACATTCATCTGCGGAAGACGAAGATCAGCCAATCCTGTTGCAAAGTTCTGTGAATAAGAAGCCGTTCCTGTAATGGTTACCGGAAGTTTCAAAAATCTTTTGGTAAGTGTTACCGTTGAATTCTGCTGGGTATTCAATACATTCTGGTTGAAAATATAATTATTGTTAAGTGGGTTATTATAAAACTTCGTACTTACAATATCCACAGAGGCGCTGAATGTAAGAAAAGGATTCGCTTTTGAATCCTGGGAATGCGTCCAGCTGATACGATAAGTACTGTTTTTTGTATAATCATCCAGTCCTTTGATTCCTCTTATCATAGTTCCTACATCAGCATTAAAGCTTCCGGAGTAACGGTATTTTTTCTGATAATTCATCTGTGGCCGGAGGTTCCAGCTTCCTTTGGTATAAATATCTGCGAGTACTTTAAGATCAAAATGTTCTCCGATCGGCTGATAATACCCAATTCCGTTCAGGAAAAACCCTACATCTTCCCGCTCCCCGAAACTTGGGATCAAGATACCTGCTGCTCGTTTCGCTGAAAAAGGAAGGATCGCAAAAGGCATAATAAGTGGCGTAGGAACCTGTTCTATATACATCTGAATAGGTCCTGTAACGATTTGAGACTTTTCTTTTGATTTTATAAGTTTGATATTGGAAGCTCTCATAAAGTAATCTGCTACCGTATCTTTTTTCTTTACAAAATATTCATCGGTTGTGTAATCCGCTTTTCTCATGGCGTACACCGAATCATTGTATTTTTTAGTTTTCTGAGCTATAATTACCCCTTCACTTTCTTCTGTTCTGGCATTGAAAGCAATAGCCTGTCTGGTTTTTGTATTATAGCTGAATTCGTTGGTTTCGTATTTTTTACCAGCCTGCGTAGTGATTACAGGTTCTATAATCTTTCCTAAAGAATCCTGTTTTCCTCTCGCATAGATCAGGTTTTTGTTATCATCAATGGAAATATAATCTGCATCAATCTGCATATCCTGATACTTTACCTGGGCATTCTTATTGAGGAATGTCATTTTCTTAGGGATATCTCTTCGCTGATCATCGGCTTTTGTATGAAGTACATCATCTAAAGATTCTTTTTTTGCGATTATGGTATCCTTTTTGGAATTGGAAATAGTATCATTAACCACATTTTTAGGCAATTTTTCAGGTTTTTTCTGTGCTAAAAAATTGTTAAAAATTAGGATAATTAAAATTTGTAATATATTTTTGAGGACGGTTTTGGCCAATTTTATTCTATATAATTAAGGCCCAAAATTAATATAATTTTTATAACTGTAAGATGCACAAACAAAATTTTAGAATAATTTTATCATTTCTCCTTCTCCTAACCTGTAACTTTCTTTTCTCTCAAAAGAAGTTTACTATAGTTCTTGATGCGGGACACGGAGGAAGTGATCATGGAGCCAACAGGACCTATTCTGACATAGGAAGAATCGCAGAAAAAGACATTACACTCGCCATTACTTTGAGGGTAGGTGCCATGCTTGAAAAAAACAGAGACTTCAAGGTAATCTATACCCGAAAGATTGACGAATACCCTTCTCTGTCTGACAGAACCAACCTTGCCAACCGAAGTAAAGCAGATCTTTTTGTATCAATTCACTGTAATTCTTCTGCAAGACCCACAGCTTATGGTACGGAAACTTATGTACAGGGACCCAACCAGAACAATGAAAACCTGGAGGTGGCTAAAAGAGAAAATGATGTAATCTTTCTGGATGAAAAAGATAAACAGATCTTCGGATCTTATAATCCTGAGTCTCCGGAATCTTTAATTGCGTTAAAACTTCAGCAAAGCAAATATCTTGAATCCAGTCTTCTTTTAGGTGGATTGGTAGAGGATAACTTTGTAAATAAGGATAAGAGGTCTTCAAGAGGAGTTTTCCAGAAAAACCTTCACGTTCTCCGTATGAATGCCATGCCTTCTGTATTGATAGAAACAGGTTTCATTAACCATCCGGAAGAAAGCCATTATATTGCATCCGAAAAAGGACAGGATGAAATCTCAGAAAGTATTTATAATGCTATCATCGATTACAAAAAGGCAGTTGACAGAAAATCTGGCGGGTCTTTCACCACCAAAAAGCAGGAACCTGAGAAACCGGCAGAAACTCCATTGAAGAATGATTTCAGAATATTACTGATGAGTTCTCCTACAAAATACAATGAGAATGATCCGGCTATGAAAGGACTAAGCTACATACTTACCCTCAAAGAAAACGGACAGTACAAATACTACTATGCAGTGACCAACATGGCTTCTGTAAAAGATATCAATCTTAAAACAGCCAAAGATGCCGGATTCAGAAATGCATTTGCAGTAGGATTCATGCCTAACCAGCGAATCAGCATGGGCTATTATACGCTGGAAGTCTATACCGGTGAAAAACTCAATGGAAATTCATATATTCTCCAGAATCTTAAAGATGTAGAAAGAGAAAAAGACAGTGGTATTTTCTATTACACCTATGGAAAAGTTTATACCTTGGAGGATGCTGTGAAATTACAGAAAGAAGTTGAAGCTAAAGGAATTAAGAATACGGTCATTCAGAAAGTCTATAAATAATTGAAAAATAATTTTGAAGTTTAAAAAGCTTTTTTTACTTTTGCAACCTCAAAATTCAGGCCTATTCGTCTAGTGGTCAGGACTCAAGATTTTCATTCTTGCAACAGGGGTTCGATTCCCCTATAGGCTACAAAAGAGGAGAAATGATTATAATTATCATTTCTCCTTTTTTTATTCCAACACCATTCATTATTAATCTAAAGTATTGTGACAGTTTCAAAAATGACAAACATGTGAAAATTTTGGATCATTAAGAACAGTCTTATATTTTCTTCTCCGGATAAACATTCCAGTTTAGAAAAAGAATCTTATATCAACGTAATAAAAAAATAACCTGTCACAAGCCCTCTTAAAAAAGATCAATAAAATTGATTTTGCTTTTAACTATTTTAAGAATTTAAGACAAAACAGTCATTTTGCTTTCACTAATTTTCCTCATTTTGCATTTTTATATCAGTCTTTAAAATAACAAGTAAGAATTCTTGAAAATATAGAACACTGATATACTGAACCTTATTATCATTCAGATAAAAATCTCACAACTTTTTTTCTAAAAAACGTCTCTATTTACGTTATATCTCACAAAAGCATTATATTTGCAAAAATTTTTTAATAAATTTAACCATAATTGGTAAGACAAATATGGTAACACTGATGAAAAATAGTATTGATAACCCACAGTCTGTAGGAGACTACAGATTATCAAATTTTATATCATGCCGGATTTAAAAATACAAGAAGCGAAATTGCTTTTTAAGAAAATCCACTCTAACCCAAAAAGTTATGATTTACAAATCAATGAAGACGGGATTACAGGCAAAGATGATAAAATCAGTTTCAGACTTTACAGGACTGGAGAAAGGGTTGCTTTTGAAGTAACAATAGACGGACTTACTTTCACCAATACCACTGGAGAATGGAACAATGGCTTGATCATGTTGGGAAATACGATCAAAAAAATTGAAAAAGAACAAGAAAATTTAAAAATAGAACAAGCAATAGATAAGCTTAGAAAATACCTTTCAGAAGAAAATTAATTTTTTTAAAAATAAATTTGGTAGTTTCAAAAAAAGTTTATAGTTTTGCACTCACATTTGAACGATATGGCAAATCATAAATCAGCACTAAAGAGAATCAGACAGAACGAAACTAGAAGACTTCGTAATAGATATTATCACAAGACTGCTAGAACAGCATTGAAAGCCTTAAGAAATGAGGAAAACAAAGCGGCTGCAACAGAGCAACTGCCAAAAGTTATCGCTTTATTGGATAAATTAGCTAAGAAAAATATTATCCACAAAAACAAAGCGGCTAACTTGAAAAGCAAATTGACAAAGCACGTTAATAAATTAGCGTAATAAGTATAGCTGGCCCGTTCGTCTATCGGTTAGGACCTCAGATTTTCATTCTGGTAAGAGGGGTTCGATTCCCCTACGGGCTACTTAATTTTTAAAAACCACTTGTTTTATAGTGGTTTTTAAAAACAAAGTGGAAAGCTAATACTTAAACAAATCTAACCGGCCCGTTCGTCTATCGGTTAGGACCTCAGATTTTCATTCTGGTAAGAGGGGTTCGATTCCCCTACGGGCTACAAACTAAGAGTTGACACTTATAAAAACAAAAAGCTAACACATTATTTCGATAATGGAAGATAGAGGGCCCGTTCGTCTATCGGTTAGGACCTCAGATTTTCATTCTGGTAAGAGGGGTTCGATTCCCCTACGGGCTACCAAAGGACTTTTTTAGGAAAGTCCTTTTTTCGTTTCTATACTACTTCACTATATTTATCTACAAACAAAATCTTATAGGGAGACCTAAAGTTAGTTCATCAATATCTTCAGGATAGATTGGAGAACAAAAGCTTAGTAACGAAAGAAAAAATTATCTTTTACGGTAAAGCTTTTCACGGATCAGGTGCAAAAATTGGAGGCTAAGCAAAAGTTTTAGTGAATCTGAAGTGAAAAAATGACTTAAAATCAAGCGCAAAACTTGGAGATTAGCACAAAATTTATACTTTTTGTTGAAGAAACAGATTATTTATAATCACAAAAAAAGATGATCCAAATGTTTTATTTCAGAGAGGGAGGAAGTGCAATTTTGTCACTAAAGAAGTTTCGTAGGATATAATTCGCCTAGAGAGAATTAATTCTATTCTTTACTTTCTTAAGAATACGAGATAAGGTGCTAAAAGCTTCACGTCAAATTAAATTCCATAAATACAACAGCATTATCCCCCAGTTTTTGAAACTGATTCAGTAATTACACCTGCTACCCTTCTGGCAAAAATCCTACTTTAATCTGTATATAATATAAAATCCGTTAAATAAAAACACCTGTCTTTATTCTGTATATAAAATTGACAATATAAATATGTTTATTTTGGACAATATTAAATTTCATTAAAAAAATCACCAAAAATGGAAATATAATTTTTAGCTTCTTCTTTAATTTCTTAAATTTGACTAAAACTATTCATCCAAAAATCAATAACATGAAATTTAATTTACCTCTTAGAGACAATTTCTCTTGTAAAGCTGCTTTTCTAGCATTATTTTTATTTTCAACTCAGTTTTTAACTGCCCAAAACAGAATCTATGCTCACGCTCAAAGTTCTGGCGTATTTGGAGTAGCCTGCTTAGGATGCCGGGTTGACAATCCACTCAATGCCATTGGAGGCAATGAAGATGACTATTCTACAATGGTATTGGGAACAGCATTATTAGGCGGAATCCAACAGACATTAATTTTTCCTGATCTCAGATCCGATACAAGACTTGTTGTAGGCATCGGAACGGACAACATTCCTTTATCTGTACAGTTATTAAGCGGTGTGACTCTGGAAACAATGAATGGAGGGACTTCTAATGACGATCGCAGAACAATTGATATCAGCCTTCTAAAACTGGGAGCAACCCCAAACAGAGGGACTGTAGAGTTCAAACCGGAAAAGCCTTATGATGGAATAAGAATCGGCTTAACCGGAGGAGTTTTAAGTCTTGGTGGTGGATTCAGAATTTATTATGCTTATCAGGATCCATTGATTCACCTGTTGGCCCACAGTGAAAACGGACAGATTACTCTAAGTGGAAATGTGGCTCTGGAAGGTTCTGAGGTTGCATTAACCAACACTTCAGGAAAAGAAGTTTACCGGTCTAAGCTTAGAAGCAATACATTTGAATCTAATCAGACAGACGGAGTTTACATTATGACTCTTCAGACTAAAGAAGGAAAAACATATTCTAAAAAAATTGTTATTAAATAAATAATACAACAAAACCGGCAGTCTTTAAAGAGGCTGCCGGTTTTTTTTACCCACAACCCAATAAATATTATCTTATAACTAAAAAAAACACATTATATAAATAAAATACATAACATAATTATTTTATTTATAAATTTACATAAAACTAAATATCCAAAATTTTTTATATATGAAAACTAATTTATTATTGAGCTCACGCAATTTAAAGGCTACAATTTTTGCTTCCTTATTATTTCTAACAGGTGGCAAATCTTTTGCCCAGATAGTAAAATACTATGCCAACAGCCAAACCAATCAGGTACATGGAGTATGTATAGGGTGTGGAGTTACAAATCCACTGAATGCAATCGGACCTAACGAGACAGATTATTCTGTTATACAGGTTTCCATTGGTTTATTGGCCCGTACTGAGCAGACCCTGATTTTCCCTAACAGTGCTTACACCAATAAATTGGTAATTGGCATTGGCTCCAATGGAACACCATTGAGTGCACAAGTACTAGGTGGAGTATCTATTGAGACATTCAACGGAGATGTTTCTAACAATGATTATCAAAACCTGAACAATGATATTCTAAAGCTTGGGGCGGCAGATCCAAGCAAAGGGGAAATTGAACTTACCATGAACAAGCCTTATGATCGTATCAAGATCAATGTAAACGGAGGATTACTGAGCCTGGGTGGAGAACTTAGAGTATACTATGGATACCAGTACAGAGATCCTTTCATCAGCTTTATGGCTCACAGTGAGAACGGACAGATAACTCTGGATAAAAATTTACAGGCAAAAGGTTCAGAGATTACGCTTATCAATACTTCAGGAAAAGAGGTATTCCGTACGAAACTGAATTCTAATACATTTGAGATAAAGCAAGCACAAGGAATATATATTATGACGATCAAAACGAAAGAAGGAAAAACTTATTCCAATAAAATTATGATTAAGTAATAACAAATAATGAATATAAATGAAGCCGTTACAGTTATGAGACGGCTTCATTTATTTTCGTAAATAATTAAAAAATCAATTTGAGTTCAAAACTTCATATTTTATAAATATACATCAATTTTGTATTGACACGTTTTTATAATTACGGCTAAGATAGGTGGCTTCCAATTTATCAATTACAACTAACCTTATTACCAGATCTTTAGCGCAAAAGTATCCAAACTAAACTCAATCTAAAACTTGGGCATCACAAAAAGTGAATGCCTGTAGAATATCATTGAAATTAGTTTCATAAGTTACTGTAAGTTCCTTAAAATAATTTTCTGCTGAAATTGTAAATGCAATCCCACTAAAATCGGTAACTCCTGTTACAGCCTGCGCCAGTAATGTTTGTCCTTCTGTTCTTATTCTTAAAGCAGGCGTGCCTTGTATTCCTACCATTTTAAGTTTTCCTCCTGTATCTGTTGAAATTAATTGAGAATCTCTTGAAGTATTGTTTACATATCTAAACCAGGTTGCTTTAGTACTAACAAAGTTAATTGGCTTGTCAAAAACTAATGTAACGTTACTATAAGCTCCGGTTCCCAGATCTCCTAAAGTACCAATTCTGTAATAGTTTCGTTGCATAGTTATCCCAGCCTGTGTTGCCGTTGCAGAAAAAGCTGTATAAGGGTCCCTAACAGCAACTCTACTCCCTTGCGTAACTTTAGCATACACTTTTACTGTTTTACCACCTTGAACAGTAATAGTTGTAGGGCTGTTGGGATTTGTACTGATATTAAATCCATACTCTTTACTGGTACATATAGAATTCCAATTATTGTTTGCAGTGACATTTATTGTGAAATTACAAGTTTTTCCATTTAAATTTATTGTAAAACTTGCCGTTCCAGAAGTAATAGGAACACCTGTAATACTAAGATTTACACTTCCATTACCATTTGCCAATGTCCCTGCTGGAGCCGTTGCAGTAAGACCTATTACTCCAACAGAAGCTACAGAAATAGCACCATAAGATTGTCCGCTACCACCTGTATAATTAATTATTTTTGTACCTGAACTCTGAGTTGCTTCAGTATACACTCCTGTTACAGCCCCACTGGAACAAACTAATGTGAAATTACATTCACACACACAATTGGACCATCCGGAAGATCTGAATACTCTTACACAATCCAACGTGGAATCATACATCGTTGTTCCTATAGCGACATTCCCCCCCATTGGGTTAACAATGTTCTGAGGACCTGAATTGGTAGGAAGAACTAATCCCATGGTATTGGTTGTTCCTCTATTGATATCTAAAGCACCTCTAGGATTAGAAGTGCCCATTCCTACAGTTCCACCAGTCGGATTGAGGATCAGAGGAAGACCTGCATTAGATATCTTCCCCCGGGAATGAATATAAGATCCATAAGGAGAATTAGACAGAGTACCGAAATCTAAGGCGTGATTGGTATTACCATCGACTCTCAATGTACCCTTTCCTTCGTCATTCGAAGTTCCATCAGGATTATAATTTATCCCTTTAATATCAAGCATAGCTTTTGGATCTTTCGTTTTAATTCCAACCTGACCAAAGCATGCAAACGATAGGAATAAGCTATATAATATTATTATTTTTTTCATTATAAATAAGTTCTATTTGTGTTGTACTAAATGAAGTCATCTCAATCTTTTATTTTAAAATTTCCTAAGAGGGATTACTATAAATGTTTACTCTTTGTATAATTTCTGATCAAAATAATGATCATTAATTATTTCAAATATTCATTGTGTTTTTATTGAAAGTCAAGAGGGCTCTAACAATTTAAATAGTAACGGAAGCTCAAAACTCAAAATTGATCAACATAACTGATAATGGATTCATATAAAAAATATGAATATCCTTTTCTGCCATGAAAGAAAATTTTGTTATTTTAAATTGATCTGATACATCAATTAATTTTAAGGCGTTGTACACAGACATTGTGACCAACCTGTAGACTTAAATACTTTTATACAGTCTGAAGTGGTATCATATATTATAGTACCAATTGCAACAGATCCTCCCTGTGGATTGATGATATTCGAGGAATTCTGATTCGTAGGTAAGACCAACCCCATGGTATTTGTAGTTCCTCTATTGATATCTAAAGCGCCTCTGGGACTTGTTGTCCCTATACCTATACTTCCTCCATTAGAGTTCAGCACAAGAGGAAGTCCTTTGTTACTTGATTTATCAAGGGATTGAATGTATGAACCAAAAGGAGACTTAGAAAGCGTACCAATATCTAAAGAGTGGTTTGAACTTCCATCTACCCTCAATGTAGCCTTTCCGTTATCATTTGATGTTCCATCAGGATCATAATTCGTCCCTTTAATATCAAGCATAGCTTTGGGATCTTTTGTATTAACTCCTATTTGGCCGAAGGCTACAATGGAAGCTAATAAACTGGAAAATAAAAGTATTTTCTTCATATTTGTGTTATTTAACAATAAATAAACTTTTAAATTTATGTTTTTGCGAAATTACACACCATGCGCCTAATATTCCAAAAACACACACACTACATACATACATCGTTATTAATGTTTATTATGCATTTCTCAACACTACACCAATACTACGAAGTCAATAAATAAAGGATAAAATCAAAATAATTATGGACACTCAATAGCATTAAATCCAATTATATTGATTTATTTTTTCACCATTTTTTCAAGATTTTATAAATAAAATCAACTTAATATCGTTCAAAAAAAATCGTTTAAACCCAAAAAAGTACTAGATTTTTTGAATAATTTTCAGGTATTACTAACTGACTGATCATTTCATTCGTAATTATTTTTACAATATAGCAACCATTGCCCCATTGTCCTACTTACTTATTTCATCCCAAAACAACAGTTATCGAATAACTAATTTTGAATAACTATGAATTTTCATGAACAAAATAAGATTAATCTTTCTTTTACGGTAAGCAGTATTCTTTTATTGTTATTTTAAAAAAAAGATCAATGTCATCTGTATTCGAAACATCTTTATCAAAATAATCAATAACGAATATTAAAGCAGTAAATTACCCAAAACCCTATTAATAAACTGTAAATCAAACACTTAATTAAGAACAAATCCTAAAACCTATACAATCTTACTATTCGTTGTAACTCTTCTGGTACGACTTTATTATTGGTATTTAAGTTTATATGGATCCAACATTTCGGAAGCTTTGATCAGTAAAAAGCTCTGTGTTATGATACATTATACATTTCTGTTTAAAAGTAAGATAACCTTGTTTTCGTTTTCTATAAAAACCATTCCCTAATTCCGCTTTACTTTATCTTACTTATTATTGAAGTTGTTAAACTTATTTAGAAATAAAAAGAGTTCCGAGAAAATTAGCAATTTTGAATTGCAATTTAAACAACTAACAATCTGGAAATCAAAAACAAAACAGAGAAATGGATTTCACCTCATTTAAGCAGAGGAAAACGGGCATTTACCACAAAATTTGATTTAATCCAGGTTATGTGTCTAATAATAAAACGATTGAAAACAGGTTGCCAATGGCGGGAATTGAGGTTGAAAGAATATTTTGGAAGAGAAAAAATAAGCTGGCAAAGCATCAGTTATTATTTCAATAAATGGAGCAAGGGTGGTTCTTTCAGGAGAATTTGGACTCATCTTTTGTACAGTAACAAAAGGGCTTTAGACCTGTCAAGTCATCAGCTTAATGGAATTCATACCAGAAGTAGAATGGAAGGAGAAAGGTTGGTTATCAAGGTAGGAAGAAGTGTAAAACGGTTAACATTGCTTTTCTCTGTGATAATCAGGGACAAATGCTTTCAATGGGAACCCCAAAAAGTGGAGAGCATCATGATTTATATGAAATAGAAAATGTTCCTGAAGAAATTATATCTTATTTGAATCACGCAGAAATAGAATATAAAGGCTTGTTTATCAATACTGATTCAGGTTTTTATAGTGTTTATCACATCAAAATAGAAAGCCCAATTTCTTCATGAATGATAATAGAAACCAGTGACAGGTTTTCCTATTGAAGGATATTCCCGTCCCAATTATAAAATCTTCATAAGCATCATGTTCTGGATGCCAGTACATTCTGTAAACCTACTTGATTATGAATAATCTCTGAACATTAGTATTGGCAAAAGCGTTCCCTTGAATATGGAAGCCGGAACAGACAATGGTATTATCTACGCTCAATCTTTTATCCTGAAATAATTTTTCTCCCAACTCTACTCCATATTCTATGGGCATACTCCACTAAAAGCACCGGTGGAACAGTCTAAAGTAAAACCTGAGCCTGGTGTAGGACCACATTGGCAACAAAGGAAGTTTGGCCATCCTGTAGGTTTATATATCCTTACACAACTTAATGTGGAATCATATATAATTGTTCCTATAACAGACTCTCCTTCTTTTGAATTGATCATGTTTTTACAATCTGCATTGGTAGGAAAACCAACCCCATTTATTGGTGGTTTCTTTAATTGATGTCTAACGCACCCCTGGGGTTGGCCCTACCTAGACCTACCTGATAGAACAAAACATTCGCAAAGAATATCAATGGATAATAAATAATTTCTTTTGTTTTCCATTTGGTTTGATTTTAAACAAAAATATATTTCCCATCGCTCAAACGCCAAAAATACGCGTACACCTTATATACAACAGTTGTAATATCTATGATACTCCGAATACTCTACACGCATCCTACAACCTCAATAACTAAAAGGGCGTAGCTTCTGTATTTCGATCATTCCTTCTTTGTCAATTTTAGTACAAAAAACATAAGATTTTCATCTTTTTCTGACAACGCCAAATAAAATACGCAACGTTTCTATAAAAAAAACCCGGCCAATTCCTGGCCGGGTCAGAGTGAAACAAAAATTAGCTATGCTAAAATTAATTTTTAATTAGTTTTTGCTGATATACTGCTTTCTCAGTTGTAGCTTTTAGAATGTACATTCCTTTTGGTAAGATGCTTACATTTACCTGTCCGTTGTTAAACTGAGTATTGATCAGTTTACCTGAAACATCATAAATAGAAACATTTACCACTTTTTCCTGCGTTTTGATATATAAAATATCTGTAACAGGATTGGGATAAATACCGAATTCCAGTTTCTTCACCTCTGCTGTTGCCAGTGTAGATGTAGTACTGTTCACCTTAAGCGTTTTCTCTACTACTTTCCCGTTAGAGTTGAAGCTGATTACAATATCTGCAGTTCCTGAACCTATTGGAGTAAGTACCAATTCTTCATTAACATTGATTTCAGCCATTACTACTGATGGATTAGAGTTTGATTTTACAGATTTTATAATAGATGAACCAAAACTGTCTTCATCAGAAACCATTGTCTTCAGATCAATAGTTGTAGTTCCTGTTGCGGTAACCTGTGACGGGAATGTATTGTTGACTACAGGAGCTGTATTATCTGGGAACACAGCCAATGAAGGAAACCAATAGTAATCATTCAATATTTTTGTATCAATAAGTGCTCCAGCTACATTAAACGTATGAATCCAGTTTTTTTGATAATGGGCTCCAAATCCACTTTCTGTGGTATTCAAAATAAGATTACCCGTAGAAGGATTTACACGAAGTGCAGCACCGTAAGGGATCTGCTTATAAGTTCCTGTTTGTCCTGGTAATGTAATAAAGCTTTCATTAAATACCTTCGTAGTAACATCAAATTTTACTACCTGATTTCCGGGATTAAATCCAGAACCGGCTTTGATCCAATACAATGTATTCTCTGTATTACTTGCTGTAAAGCTTCCTGCATTCCATGCGCCCCATGAGTCAGAATATTTTGTAGTGGGAATATTATAATACTGTACTGTAAGGGTTGTAGGATCAATATTAGCTAATTTCTGATTCTGAATTGCCCAGATACTTCCGTCTTTCGCCTGAACCACTGAAATAAAAGCTCCGGCAATCGTATTCACAACAGTATCTGTAGCTGGATCAATTACTAAAATTCCTGCAGTCTGTTTTACTGCAAAAACGTATTTTGAAGTACGAATCATATTTCCGATCTGTCCGGCATACTGACTTCCGCCACCAGTTGTTGCAATCATATTACCAACCTGTAGGTTTGCAATATCAAACAAGAAAATACCATTAGACGCTCCAATATATCCTTTGGTCTCATTTACACCTAAGAATGATCTTCCGTCTCCACCTCCAATATTGTTAAATATTGCAATTTTCTGCATCGTCTGTGCATTGGCAATTACCAATCTGCCTCCTGGTGTATACTGGGTATCTCCTCCATCAGCTGCCTGCTTGGATACAAAATAAAATTTATCTCCGTAGATGGTTCCATATTGAGTAGTGGCTCCGAAAGCATTGTTATTGTTTGCATTGCTGTAAACACGGTAATTGATTGATCCGTTATTATCTATAAAGTTTACGGAACCATTAGTGTGCCCGAACCATTCTTCATTCACCATAAAGAATCCGTTGGTAAAGTTGGTAGAACTTACATAAGGGGAAACCGCTGTAAGAGTAGAAGATATTGCGGGTGTTTGAAAATCCGGGCTGTAATTCCAAACATCCCACGATCCATTTTCTAAAGCACGGGAGGAAGCTCCCACACCAGAAAACCCGAAGTCAGCATCAGCTGGATTTTTCACCCAATAAGACCAAAATCCATTATACCAACCTGACTTCCAATGATCGTTGATATCTTTTGCCAAATAATCATCAAAATCATACGCTGCTGTATTTACAATACCATCAATAGGATACAGAGGGTAAGTCGCATTACCGCTTTTAATCAATGCGTTAGAATCCTGTCCATTCAAATCAAATCCCAATCCTCCTATTGCAGTTCCGAACTGAGTCCCCTGATAAAGCAATGTAAAGAATCTTTTGTCTGTCTTTGCAATGGCTTTAAGCATATCTTCACCTGTCGCATTACCATCCCATCTGAATCCCCATACCAAAGCATCCGGGTTTTTACTGTCATTCCACTGTACTACGAATGCAGCCTGGTTAGAACCTGTTCCCACCCAATACTGAATATCAGAAAAACTGATGTTCGTTGCAGCATTCTTATTGATGGTATTCGAAAGGTTATTCCCCGAAATATCATTTCGCGGTACACCCTGTACTTTTATCTGAGCATTCGTGAAAAATGCAAACAGAAAAAATAGGGTAAAAAGGTAAAACTTTTTCATTTTTATTGATTTAAATATATTTTATGTTCGTTATTTTTTTAAATGCAAATCGTAGGCTCCTGCCACTTCTGTAGAAACTTCTCCCAGCCAACCAGCTTCCTGGTTTATTCCTGTATATACTTTTACGAAATCAATTCCCGGCAGTTTTACGTATTTTCCGTTTCTGTCAACGGCCCATGAAATATCAATATTGGAAGCCTCATCATTATTGGGGGCATTATCTGCATATCCGAATTCGTAGGATTTTCCTACCCAATAGTTCCCGGCTCCGCTTTGGTCGTAAAAATTATCTTTAAGTCTTGTTCCTGTAAACCCGTAAGAGGCATCTGAAAACCATAAAGGATAATAACTTTGTGAGTGGAAAGTATTTCTTGTTTTAAATCCCGTGTTCCCCTGGTTATCCTGCCATTTAATATATTCTATATCGGTTTGCCAAGGATCATTTCCAGGAACAGGTGTCTTATTTTCATTGGGTTTGAAATAGGTAATGCTGTAATTTTTGGTGGTTGTATTTTTAAAATATTCACTTCCGGCAATTTCATACCATTCATCATCATCAGGCTTTCCGTTTTTATTTTTATCATAAGCTACCATAATAATTCCCGGCTCACAGCTTCCTGAGCGGGGATCATTGGCAGAGTTTCCGAAAAATGCATTTCCTAAGACCTTAAAATCTCTTCCTTCCATATTGGGAATGGTATGGTCAAAACCAAATACGACATATCCTCCAAAACCTCCAAGACTTACCATAGAGGAATTAGATCCTACCAGATAGTTATTGGCTTTTTTGATCATATCTGCGGTTGTATTTCCCTGATCGAATTCAGGAATTTCATTCATAAACTGTCCTACAGCCGGACGAAAGTCAAATACTTTAGAAATATACTTACTTAGCGTTCCTGCTTCCTTAGTCACTTTGATTTTAGAATGAAATACTTTATCAGTTCCTACTTTTAATGTTAAAGGATAAATAGCGGTCTTGGTGCTGATAAATTCCAGTTCTGAATTCTGGGAAATGATGGAATCATTAATGCTCCAGGTGATGTTTCCCGAAATATTCGTAGGAATACTCAATACTCTGAAGCGTTCAATGGTATAAGCAGTATCTAATCCTTTAAACATTGGAGGTATTACTTCGGGATCGATAGGTGCTGCAACCTCATCATCATGTTGACAAGAAGCAATTATTCCTACAAACAGAAGGGATAAAAACCCGGCTGTTAAATAATTAATAGTTTTTTTATTCATGTTTCTCAGTTTCATTTAATTATATAAAAAGGCAAAATGGGCAGGGATATTTCCGCCTTCAGTCTTCCATTTAAAATGTCCGTTTTTATCAAAACAGTATACAAATCCCATGGACACATAGTTTCTGGCATCTGTCATATAAATATCTTCGGTAATTGGGTTTACTGCTATTCCGTAAGGCGTTTTAATGATTGTTTCATACTCCTTATCAATTATTCTGTTGGAAATAACCTGTTCGGTCTTTACGTCTATGATTCCAAATGTTTTTACATACGCGTGAGTATTGTAATTGAATTCATTTCCGTAGTAATACAGTTTATCATTTACGATGGTCATTTCACTGACAGCAATATGAAAGTCTTTCTTTATCACTCCTGTTGCTGCATCCACTAGATATAAATTGGAAGGAACGTTGTAATAATCTCCTCTTGAACTTACATACAGATCTCCGTAATTGTCTTTTTTAAGACGGTGAAGGTTGATGGCTACATCAATTTTTTTCTTTTCTGTAAAAGTGTTCAGATCAATTACTGAAACAGTTCTGTCATAATTTGGAACCATATATCCTCCGGAATTGGCAACAAATAATTGATTACCCACAATTTCCATTTCTTCAGGCTGATATCCTACTGTTGCTGTACGTTGAATAGTCAGCGATACCGTATCTATTTCTGCTACTTTTCCTTTGGGAGCTAACGGATTAATATCCACAGGTCCTGCATAACTGCTGGCATACGCTTTTCCATCTTTAAAGGTCATGTATCTGCAATTCTGTAGATAAATAGACTTGATATGTTTGGCGGTTTTAGCATCCAGCACTTCGATGGTATTGGAAACATTGACTACAATGTAAAGCTTACTGCCATAGATTTTAATATCATTTCCTACATCACCCAGTTCTTTTAAAACATTTGGATTGGTCTCGGAATAGATATTTCTGAAATATGTCCCTTTCGTGTAATCAAAAAAATCAAGGGTGCATTTATTGCTTCCCATATTTCCTTCATTCAGTACATAGAATCCTTTTATTCCTGTATTCTCTACAGGATTAAGTCCTTCCACTACTTCCATGGGAATAATGACATCATCGGTACGACAGGAGACAAGCGCAATTAATGTCAAAAACAGAAAACAAATATTTAACTTTTTCATAAATTAAAGTTTAAAGTGAGCCTGAAGTTTCTTCCCGGCATAGGATAATTGAGTACCACATCATAGTACTGGTTAAAAACATTATTCATTTCCAGATTGATTTTAAAAGGATGTCCAGCCAGGCTCAGTTTTCTCTGAATAGAAAGATCGTGGGTATACCAGGGCTGAATAAAATTATACTGAATATTATCCAGCTGCCCGTCATATCTTTTCCCTACATAAATTGTACTGTAGTTGAAGCTCCAGTCTTTATAATCAGCCATTAAGGTAAAGGATCCGCTATGCCATGGCGTATAAGGAATTTGTTCTCCATAATAGGTTTCTTTCTCTCCGCCATTGTTTGTTTTGTCCTGAGCTCTCTGATAGGTATACGATAATAATGGTTTAATTTTCACATTCCCTAACATCATTTCAGCCTGTACGTTTACATCTACTCCAATGATTTCAACCTTCCCAAGGTTCACCATCATCCAACGAAACATATTAGTGGTTGGCACTGCTACAATTTTATCTTTTACTTTGTTATAATAGCCATCTACTTTTACATAAAGACCTTTAAATAGGGAATGATCATACCTTTTCTGATAGGTAAATCCTACGTCATACTGATGGGTAAACTCAGGTTGCAGATAGGTATTTCCAACACTCGTATAATACAGGTCATTAAAGGTTGGCAATCTGAAGATATTTTTATAGAAAGCTCTGAGGGTAAGCTCTGGCATTGCTTCCGGCTGATAACTCATAAAGAAAGCAGGTGTCCATTCTCTCCTGTCATCAGGGCGCTTATTCATTTTTACTTCCTCAAAAGTAAATGTTCCTAAAAGACTTCCTAAAAACTTAAACCTGTTCCACTGGTAGGTAGAAGCTAAAGCAACAAGTGTAGTATAGCGGGTAGGATATGAAAATTTATACAAATTAGCATCCATATTATTATACTGAAAATCTCCATTCAGACTGACATCCCAATTAGGAGTGATAGAGTATACATTGGAAGAGGAAAGATAAACCTCCCGTTGAATATAAGTATTGATGGCGGGCATCGCAGACTGAGACAATACCGTATCGTTAAAATAAGTGTAATCGTAAGCAAACTTTGCCTTCAGCTGAGTTTCAAGCTTAGGAAACAGCTTTTTCCTGAAATTGGCCTGAACAAAATAATTTTCATCAAGCATTCTTGCTCCTCTTGCCTTAAAACGGTTCTTCACAATAGGTGCCGGAATACCACGGTTTGAAATATAACCATACCCTCGTATATTCCAGCTTCCGTTATTTAAAGTTCCATTAAGAGCAGCTTCAAAGCGTTTTGCTTTAATGTCGGAGTCATATCTTTTGGAAATAGTATCAGAAGCAGTAGCCCCATTAGGATATTTCCTGCTATAGTGGAACTTATAAAGCCCATCACTTTGGAGAAATTCTGCACTGACGCTTGCTGAAATTCTTTTTGAAATCTTTTGCTCTAAGCGAAAAGAAGGATTAAATAAATCAATAGAAGCACTTTTTGCTCTGATCAGAAGATTGGTTTTCCTGTTTCCTGTGAATACCGGTGTTTTGGGTTGTAAATAAATAGATCCTGACGATCCGAAGTCTTTTGCCGGTTGAAAAATTTCACTTTTCTGACCATTGTACAACGAGATCTCTTCCAGATCATCCAGAGAATATCTTCCCAAATCGACCACTCCGTTCTGAGCATTCCCAAGCTGGATTCCATCATAGAAAACACCTACATTCTGGCTTCCCATACTTCGGATATTGACCGTCTTCAAACCACCCATTCCACCGTAATCTTTAATCTGAACTCCGGAGAAATACCTTAATGCATCCGCAACAGAATGACTATTAAGCCTTTCAAGCTCTTCACCCTGTAAGACCTGTGCAGGCAAGATTTCTTTAAAGTTTTTTTTGTAAATATTGACAGTCTTTATGACTTCTCCTTTGATACTGTCTTTTTTTCTGGTTTGAGAAAATAGAATTTGAGAGGTTAACACGAATACCGTGAAAACAATTGTATGGAATTGAAATGTAGTTAGTTTTGCTATCATTAGCTCATTCATGGATCATGATGACGCTAATGGATATAAGAAAAGCAACGACAAAGCACAGCTGTTACTGCACAGAATCATTGTTGTCCTAAGCTTTATTCCACGAAAGCGTCAAACGTTTATTATTTCTGGCAGGTCTTCTGACTTACTCCGTTTTTGAAATCCTTCCCATTCCTAAAAACAGTGGATCTATTCTTCAAAAACTTTGGTGCGGAGCTTACAGCAGCGGGTCTGTTCCAGATTTTCACCGGATTCCCTTTTAAGAGCTTATTATGGCTCACCAAATTCCGGCAAAGATATAAAATTCTCACCAGATACGATGGCATGCAGAATAAAATGATTATCAATTAGTAAACATGAAAAATCCCGCTAGATTGTAACGGGATTTAAGCAATCAATTTTTGTTGAGTTTTTCTGTTTTTACCCGTGATTATTTTTTTACAAATTCACGATCACTAAGCGTTTTCATAAACAGGATAAGATTTGTCTTTTCCTGCTCCGAGAGAGGAATTCTGTTTCCATTATTTTTAAAAACAGGATCAAGGTTATCTGCAGATAAAACACCTTTGTCAAAATAATCAAGGACTGCCCTTAATGTTGGGAACTGTCCATAACTTCCATAAGGTGCTGTATATTCTACATTTCTTAAAGAAGGAACCCGAAAACTCATATAATCTGCCGGAATACCCGTAACCCTTCCACGGCCGGCTTCATTGGTATCCGGATTTACAGGAAACCCAATATTCCTGAAACTCTGATCAGTAAACAACTCTGTATTATGACAACCCGCACATTTCTGTTGAAAAGTCTGATATCCCAAGGCTTCATTTTCTGTAAAACTTTCTCCTTCTTTCCGTTTTACCTTATCATACTTGCTATTGGCAGAAATCAGAGTGTACTCATACTGTGCAATACTCTTATAAATCCTTTCAGCAGTAATGGCTTCATCTCCAAATGCTTTTCTGAATAAATCTTTATACATCATATCATCCCTTATTTTCCCTATCACTTCCAGAATAGAAGACCCCATTTCTTCATGAGTAATAATAGGAACCAACGGCTGTTTTTCCAATTCAAGGATATTGCCATCCCAATTATAAAACTTCATAAAGAGCATATTCTGAATAGCGGGAACATTTCGCAACCCTACTCTATTCTGAATTCCTATTCCCTGTGCATTATGATCTGCAAAAGAATTTCCCTGAATATGACAGCTGGAACAGGAAATAGTATTATCTGCACTTAACCTTTTCTCATTAAATAATTTCTCCCCTAATTCTACTCCATATTTTGTAGGTTTATTAGAGTTCACCGAATTGTTTAGTTCCGGAAACCCAGACGGAATATTGAGCAAGACCTGTGGATTATCGTCAGAAATAGGTTCGTAACGATCATTATTACAAGATATTAACAGAATGAAAATGGCTAAAAAACTTAATCCTTTTTTCATTGCAGCAGAGAAGAGTCTAGTTTTCAACACCACTCACTGAAAACATTCCGGAAATATCACTTGAACCATTTCCACCAAGGTTATCAACAAATTTTACCATTTGGTTAGCAGTATGAATATTCGGAGTAGCATTACCATCTGATCCTGTTCCCGTAACCAATACAATCGTATTAATTTTCCCCGTTAACAGTTTATCAAAATCTGCTTTAATAATAATTTTAGGCGCTTTGTTATCTACAATGGCATGTTGAGAAAGATCTAAAGTCACATCTCTATATGCATCTACTCCCTGGGTAAAATTACCTTCTGATCCTTTTATAGTACTTCCTGTGTGGATAGACATCTGTTTGTTATCTACTCCATAAAAACCTTCGATTTTTGTAAAACGATACCCTGCTCCCCATTCCCACATCATTTGGGTATCGTTAGAACCTACAGTGGCATAGAACTTTGGAAATCTCACCTGATCCAAAACATTCAGGTCTTTTTTTACTCCTAATCCGAATTTGATCTTTTTATACTCTCCGGCAGGGATATTACTCAGCAAATAACGAAGCGTTTCCGGTTTTGATTGGTCAATCACGGTAGCGCCCTGATCCAGATCATTGACTTTATAAGGAACTTCATTACCATCTGCTTTTACCAGACGAATATTACTGATCACATATTTCAATTCTGAAAAATGATGAACTTGTCCTTCTGCTGAAGTATTGATAGTGGCTGTACTTGAAGTGGCACCTCCGAGAACAATCGTTTCATTTCTAAACGTATTCTTGAATTCAAGGGTAACATTATTGGCAACAGGATTATCATCACTGTTTTGGCAAGAAATTACACCTAATGAAAAAGCGGATAATAGTAGATATTGTTTTAAGTTTTGCATTTTAAAAATTTTAGTTGTTGTTGTTTTAATTAAAGTTTTTGTCATCTTTAAAAGTTGAATTTTAAAGACGTATAAATATTACGCCCCATTCTTGGGATGTTTCCCCAGTCTGCATAGGTGCTGTAATATTTGTTTAACAGGTTTTCGGCTCCTACCTGAAAAACGGTTCTAAGTTTTTTGATTCTGAAAGTATAATCCATGGAAAAGTTCCATATGGTATATGCCGGCGTCTGATCTTCACCATATTCCGGACTGTAATTGAGCTGGATAAAATCTCCATTTATAGAGGTCTGAATTCCAAAATTCCCATGGGTATAATGTAATGAGGTCAGATAGCTTAAAGGGCGGATGAAAGGCAGATTTTTTCCTTTATCATCCCTTCCTCTTGCATATGTTATCGTTCCTTTCCAATGTAAATCCGAGATAATGCTATAATTTGCATTCAGAGACATATTAAAGAGGGTCGCATGATCCAGTGAAGTATAAGCCTTCACTCCTACGGATTGATAATTCATGGGACTTCCCAGACTTAAAATTTTTCCGATAATATAATTCTGAATATAGAAGTAATTTACTTTGGCTTCAATACTCATTTTTTCATTTTTAAAACCTGCACTGGCATTGGTTTCGTAAGAAATTTCATTTTTTAAATCAGGGTTTCCAATATAGTCATAGCGGTCAAAGCTGTTGTAAATATAATATCCATATCCTTCTGAAACGGAAGGTGCTCTGTGTCCGTAACCAGTTCCTACAGAAAAATTAAAATGATTATTGGTAAATTGGTAACCTGCATGTAAACTGGGAAGAATTCTTGTTTTTTGCTGTGATGCTCCAGGATGGAAGATCCAGTTAAATTCGGCATATTTAGACTCATTATAATTCAGCCCTAATGATCCTCCGAAACTCAACCGGCTTTTATCTGAGATATCCCATTTATTATTCATCGAAAGGCTGGCAAAACGTGTGGTCACCCAAGGCCAGCTATAAGCAAACATAGTTCTGTTCTTTCTATCCTGCGGATACATCCGCATTTCTGCAATAGATGTATTATTGTAGGCATTGATCTCTATGTCTGAGGTATACCTTTCCTTAGTGAGGTTCATTGAAGAAACCAAACCATAGGTAGTACTCCAGCCCGGCATATCCATGTGTACCAGATTTTCAGGGCGGTTGGTATCATCCATATAATGTTCAATGGTATTGAAATAGATTTTTGTATCCCAGGATTTTATTAATCCTTCTTTAAACAATTGCCTGTAAGACGCTGAAGTAATCACTGCCCTGGAAAGCCATAAATCCATTGGTAGTGCGGGAAATCCAACGTTTTTTGCCATATCAAAAATCGCATCCACTTTAATTGAAGATAAGGGACTTGTTTTGTAAGCTATTCCAATTCCGGTATTGAACTTATTATATTGAGAGTGATTCACTTCGGCATCGTTTCCGTCATAATAATTACCAGCTTTCCGGAATGAGATACTCCCATCTACCACAAGCTTTTTCCCGGAATAGGAAATATTTCCAAGATTGAAAAACTGTTTATTATTGAATTCAAAACCTGTCTGATAAGTTCCATTCCATTTTTTTTCAAGACCAAAAGAGGTACTTTTTCTTTTCAGATCAATACTTCCGGCTACTGTTGCTCCGTGTGAACTCCCTTCCTGACCTGATTTTATATCTATCCCTGAAAGATTATTGCTTTCCATATACGAGGTAACAGGATCCATTTTATCAGTACAGGCTCCAAAGATGCGCATTCCATCAAGGGTAATGACAGATCTTTCCGTACTCATATTATTGAGTAAAGGTTCCCATGCATATGCACCCCGTTTTATAAAGCTTATTTTATCAGAAGATGCCAGAAATTCATCCACTGAAACAGCCATTTTCATATCCGTTTCAATCTTCTTTTTATTGCTTTTTACTTTTACCTCAGCTAAATGGGCAATACTGTCTTTTTTTACTTTTTGGTGTTGTGCATTGATTGTCACTCCCAAAAAGATCAATATAATTCCGAACTGCTTCATAAAATCAGAATAAAGTATCAATAAACAGTTCACTTTTGGTTCCCGGAACACCAGGTGTAAAATCTGTTGAAACCTTAGTTCCCTTAATGATCTTACCATTTTGATTCAGCATGATAAAATTTAAAGTCCAGTTTCCTGTCATTGTATAGTTGACAACACCATGATACAGTCCGTCATCCCCTTGTATTAAATCCTGATTATTAGGAGAGGAATGATTTCCCATTGATGGTTCCGGCATTCTCGGATCCAATTGCAGCGTATATCCATTTACCACTGAATATGAAAACTGTGAAGGATCGGGAAAATTTCCGGCAGGAATAGTAGGTTTATTATATTTATAAATTCCTGCTACCAATTTGTTTTCCGCCACTTTAGGTTTTTGAGGGGCAATAAGTGCAATATAATATTGCCCGCCATCATTTCCTGTAAACGAAGTCATATTAAGATTCTTATTGCTTTGCTCATTTACCGCAATATCTTTATTGACCGTATATGTTACCTCTTTCACTTTGAAACTCATATAAAGTTTCCAGCTTAGAATGGAATTGCTTTTATCCGTAAATACAGAATATCCTGAATAATACTTTCCCTCCGGTTTATAATCCAAAGCGTATTGATAAGGGCATGATCTTTTACTTCCATCAGCATTCGTCATGATGGGTAAAAAAGTAGTGTTTGAAGCAGTGATATTTTCATTAGTCTGAGTATTGGTAATCTTTACTCTGATTTCATTATACCCCTGGTAAAATGTTCCGTTTAAAGTCTCAATGCTTATTTTATATTGATCTCTATTGATAGCCGTTGCTTCTTTAAACTCATAGTGTTCCGGAACGGCTGTATTGATTTCGCTTTCATAATCCGTTTTGTCGAGGGTGCAGGAAATAGCCATCAACAGGATACTCACTACGAAAAGTTGATACATTTTCATTGTTGATTTTTTAGTTGGTAAATACAATAGATATACATTGAATGCAGAAACATCCAATATTTTTTACCACAAAAGGCACAAAAGATTTTTAAAGCTGATCAATAAACCGTTTAGAAGTGCACATAAGCTTTTTTGAAAATCAAAAAATTTCAAGTTTTGTGAACTTTTCGCCCATAAATATTTTAGCTTACTTAAGCATTCTTAAATAAACTTTTGTGGTAGTATTTTATAGATAAAACTTAAAAAACCGGTGGTTTGAAAATGAGATTCAGAAACAGAAAAGAATAAGCTGTTTCATAGATAAAGTTGAAATTGGAAAGTATAATTTTTCCAGGGAAGGTAACCTCTGTAATCTCAGGAAGTGTATAGATATCAAGAATTTTCTGCCCTGAGTTTTTTATTTTATTGAAAGGAATGGATTCTGTCTCGTTATTGGCTTTTGCAAGCTCTTTACTCAGGTAACATTTTCCATTACAATGGAGTTCTGGCTTACTTTTATTGACACAAAGAGTATTAACGATATAATCATAATTTACAGCATACTCAGCCAGAGGTATCAGAGGTCTGAATACCATATAGCCTATAAAAAGTATGCTGTAAATAAATTTCATGAATTATTTCTTGCTTAGAGCCTCTTCATATCTTTTGCTGACTTCTTTCCAGTTCAGAACATTCCAGATTGCTGAAAGATAATCTGCTCTCTTGTTCTGATATTTCAGGTAGTAAGCATGCTCCCAAACATCTATTCCAAGGATAGGAGTTCCTTTTTCTTCTACGATATCCATCAAAGGATTGTCCTGATTGGGAGTAGAGGAAACGAAAAGTTTTCCGTTTTTATCCACAGAAAGCCATGCCCACCCTGATCCGAAACGGTCTGCACCAGCCTTGCTCATTTTTTCTTTGAAAGCATCCAGACTTCCGAAAGTTTCATTAATAGCCTTTGCTAATTTTGCAGAGGGTTGAGTATTTTTTTCAGGAGTAAGGATAGTCCAGAAAAGCTCATGGTTATAATGTCCACCCGCATTATTTCTTACAGCAGGACTTAATTTGGACGTCTCGGAAAGAATCTTAATCAAAGTTTCTTTTTCCTGTGGGGTTCCGGCGATGGCCTTATTCAAGTTGGCAGCATATGCAGCACCATGCTTTGAATAATGGATTTCCATTGTCTGCGCATCTATCGATCCTTCCAATGCGTTATAAGCATACGGTAAAGGGGTTTGCTTAAATTGAGCCAGTGTAAACTGAGCCGCAAATACTGCTCCTAAAGCAGCTATTTTCATAATCTTCATAATGTTTTGTTATATGGTTTAACAATATTTTTTTTGAAGGATAGAAGTTTGAGGTTGAAGGCTGGAAATTATATCAGCCAAAACAGAAAAGATGATCTTCTGTACACTTTTTATTCAATAAACAAAAAGTACTTCCATCTTCTTGCTTCCCTCTTCCCTCCTAATCCAATAACTTCTTAATGTCTTCAATCAGAATTTCTCTATCCGGGTGATATTTTCCGGTTAATTTGGGCGTTTTTCCCTCCGGATCTTCATAATTCAATCCTGAATAATAAAGGATCGGCATATTATCTTTATTGTATCTGCAACGGATATTTCCTTTTTCATCTACTAACGCAATCATCCCGCTGTGGTTAAGACTTTCTGCCTCATCTTCCTTTTCTCCCACATAGATATTGAAGTGATCGGCAAGTTTGCCGATATACGTTCTGTCACCAGTAAGAAAATGCCAGTGGGAAGATTTCGCTCCAATTCTTTGTGCATGTTCTTTTAATGCTTCCGGCGTATCATTTTCCGGGTCAATGCTGATGGAAATGATTCCGAATTCAGGATTATTGATCTGATTTTGAATCGCCTTCATATTCGTATTCATCACTGGGCAAATCGTAGGACATTTACTGTAAAAAAACTCTACCAGGTACACTTTCCCCAGCATATCTTTATTGGTGATTTTTTTACCGTTCTGATCGGTAAGTTCAAAATCAGGAACTTTCATCACCGTATAAAGATTCTTTTTAAAATATCCCATCCCAATTCCTATTCCCAGGAAAAGTAATGCAATAACGGCAATCGGGATAATCACCTTGCTCTTATTGTTCTGCTTATTTTTGGGCATAGCTTTCAGGATTTTTCTTGAATTCATCTTTACAATAGGAACTACAGAAGCCATATGTCTTATTTTTATATACTGCTGTATCTTTTAGAAATCCTGCCGTCTTCATGTGACAGATGGGATCTTCTTCATTCACTACCTGTATTTTAATATTTTCCCCTGAAGAAGTCATATTACTTTTATGTTTTACCTGAGGTTCTTTTGCACATGACAACAGGATAATTGACAGCAAAGCCGTCAAAATAAATGGAGATTTCATTTTAATGATCAATTGAAATTAATACTATTGAATAAAATTATGGAACTAAATAATACATCAAAAATAAATCACACCATACATTTAAACTTGATAAGACGTTATCATAAAATTGAACATTTCAACTTATTCAAAATGAGAAAGTCTTTAAGCACTTATTGGTTAAGCCTTGTTTGAAAAATACTTAATAAATTATTTAGATGCATTTTAGCTAAAAAACTAAAACCTTAGTTCAAAATAAATTTATGCTAAAGGAGGATGGAATATCCTGAAAAAATAATCTGAAGAATAGGAATCAAAGTAATCTGAATCCGGAGCCTCAGCCAGTGGCTCAGGTTCTGTTTTGTTTGAACAGAAAAGAATCTCATTGGAAATAAAAACATCCAGTCCGGCAATCTTTACAGTCTGTGAACTGTTTGATTGTCTTTCTGTTTTTGCCAGCTCTTTTTCCACATAGCATTTTCCTTTACAGGTAGATTGAGGGATTTCTCTGTTTTCACAAAGGTTTTGTACAATATAATCATAATTTACCGCATAGTTTACCAGTGGCAATACAGGACGTATTGCAACCGTAAAAATGATAAATATGGAAATAAATAACCTCAACTCTTTTGTTCTGTGTTACAAATATACTACTTCAAAACTGTTTTCTGTTCTATTTATGATGAATGTCATTGATGGCTTTGTTTGAGCTGCTAAATCTTTTTTGGAATATTCGAAGGTGCAGAGAGTTTTCAGGATTACGTTTTTTAAGACGCATAAAATCTATATTTCTATGCTGTTTAAAAATACTAACCACACATAGAAAAGTCTGTTTTGGGCTTATATTTTATAACACTTAAATTTTATTCGCAAATTAGTGGCAATATAATTAACCACAGATAACACAAATTTTCACAGATGATTGTGGATAAAAATCTACGTAATCAGCAAAATTCGCGAGAGTTTTCACCTATCTAGAACAATCTGTTCCCTATAAATTTAATAAAACTGTATCTGTTATCATTGTCATATTATTACGAACTTTGATTCTTAGGTTTCAGAATCTATATCATGATCCAGGTAAGAACCGCTACAGCAGAAGATGCTCAACATATTGCCCTGCTGGGAAGGATAACCTTCACAGAAACATTCTCGGAACATTTCCGGGATCCAAAGGACTTATTTGATTATTTTGAACGGACTTTCAGTGTTTCTAAAATCAGGAACAGCATACAGAACCCTAATAATAAATTCTGGATTGCCTTTTGGAATGAACTTCCGATTGGGTATGCAAAACTGAAAGCACATTCTCCTATTGACTTTATTAGCTCCACTGCAGCCTCCCAGCTACAAAAGATCTATGTCCTTAAAGAATTTTTGGATAAAAAAGCAGGAAAGGCACTGATGGATGAACTGATGACTTCTTTTGAAAATTCTGATCAGAAGTATATCTGGCTATCCGTTCTGAACTCCAATGAGAGAGCATTACAGTTTTATGATAAAAACGGTTTTACCAAGGTTGGGAAACATCAATTCAGTATTGGAAAAGAGGACTTTGATTTCTTTGCCTTATCAAAACGAAAAATTAGTTCTTTATAAAAGTTTAATCTTGTTAAGCTCTGTTGTTTTCTCGGCAGGGCTTTTTTATTGGCTTTGTTGGAATGCGCAAGGACGCTAAGAATTTTTAAAAGATTACGTTTTAAGGTGCAAAGATTTTATCTGCGATAAAATTGGATGCCGGACATTTAATGGCCACGAATGCACGAATTAATTTATTTTGCTTAAAACCTATGTGCCTATGTCGTTTAAATTTTTCTAACCACACAGGCACATAGAAAAAAATTAAAATTCATGTTCTAAAGCATCACCTTTTCACAAAAAAGACTCCGCCGTAATCAGCAGAGCCTTCATTAATATAATATAGTTGTACGTTATTTAATTTTAAAACTTCATTCTCTGAATTCTCACGGCATTTAAGATCGCTAGCAAAGCAACACCCACATCAGCAAATACAGCTTCCCACATCGTTGCTAAACCTCCGGCACCCAGTACAAGAACTACAGCTTTTACAGCAAAAGCAAGGATAATATTCTGCCAGACAATCTTTTTCGTTTGTTTACCGATATTGATTGCCATTGGGATTTTACTTGGTTTATCATCCTGAATAACAACATCTGCCGTCTCAATAGTAGCATCACTTCCTAAGCCTCCCATCGCGATTCCAACATCACTTAAAGCTACTACCGGAGCATCATTCACTCCATCTCCTACGAAAGCTACGGTCTGATTTTTTGCTTTGATCTCTTTTACTTTATTCACTTTATCTTCTGGCAAAAGATCTCCGAATGCATTATCAATTCCCAGCTGATCGGCTACATATTTTACCACGGTTCCTTTATCACCACTCAGCATGGTAGCTTTTACTCCCATTTTGTGAAGATTATCTACCGTTTCTTTTGCGTCTGCTTTAATACTGTCTGCGATAGTGATGTACCCTGCAAATTTTTTATCATACGCAACAGCAATAAGGGTATACACAATATTAGCATGGTTGATATCATAGCTGATATTGAATTTATCCATTAATTTGAAATTCCCTACCAGAAGTTCTTTACCATTCACTGTCGCCTTTAATCCATGTCCGGCAATTTCTTCTACATTCTCCATTGGAATGGAATAATTAATATCTCCTACATAATTGTGTATGGCAGTGGCTACAGGGTGTGTACTTTTACTTTCCAACAGGTTAACCAGCTGCATGATTTCGTCCTTATTAAATTCCGAATTAATACTTACTTCCTGAACTTTGAAAACTCCTTCCGTCATGGTTCCCGTTTTATCCATCATTACATTCTGAATTTCTGCAATGCTATCCAGGAAGTTACTTCCTTTAAACAAAATCCCGTTTCTGCTGGCAGCTCCGATTCCTCCAAAGTATCCTAGCGGAATAGAGATCACCAATGCACAAGGACATGAAATCACAAGGAAGATTAATGCTCTGTACAACCAATCTCTAAGCTGGTAATCACCAACAAAGAAATAAGGTAAGAAAGTAATTCCTATGGCCAGAAATACAACAATTGGAGTGTATACTTTCGCAAATTTTCTGATGAATAATTCAGTAGGAGCTTTTTGGGCGGTTGCATTCTGAACCAGCTCCAATATCTTGCTTAATTTACTATCTTCATAAGCCGTCGTTACTTTTACAAGGGCAATACTGTTCATATTGATCATCCCTGCCAATGCCACTTCACCTTTATTTTTAGTATCCGGTTTACTTTCACCGGTTAAAGCTGCTGTATTGAATGATGCAGAATCTGAAAGCAATTCTCCGTCTAATGCCAGTTTTTCACCAGGCTTCAGTTGGACAACATCACCTACTTTGGTCTCTTTAGCTTTTATCGTTTTAGGCTGATTATTTTCCATAATCGTTACCTCATCAGGCCGCTGATCAAGTAAAGCTTTTATATTTCCTTTGGCTCTTGAAACTGCCATAGTCTGAAATACTTCTCCTACTGCGTAGAAAAGCATTACTGCTACTCCTTCAGGATATTCCCCGATGATAAAAGCACCAATGGTAGCAATACTCATCAAAAAGAATTCTGAAAACACATCACCTTTGATAATACTTTTATAAGCGTCTTTCACTACAGGAAGCCCTACAGGAATATAAGCTGCCAGAAACCAGACTAAACGTACCCAGCCTGTAAACCATGAAGGTTTTATATAATTATCAAAAGTAATTCCTAACAATAACAGAGCAAAGGATATAATCGCCGGGAGAAACATCTGAAAAACAGTCTGATCTCCGGTATCGTGAGAATGACCATGGTCATCATGATCGTGGTCATGGTTATGCCCATCTCCTTCTGAATGATTATGAGGATGTCCTTTTGTATTTGGTTTTTCTTGGGTTGTACTACAGCATTTTTCCATAACTGATATTTTTATACAAATTTAATAGTGAGACTGATGCAATGCTATTGCAAACTTTCAAGACAGTTTTCGCAGATTCCTTTAGCAAAGAGTCTTATTTCATCGATACGAAAATTCGTTTGGATGTTTTCCGGAAAGGAAATATCTTCTTTACAGGTCGTCTGTTTGCATATTTTACAATAGAAATGGAGATGCCAGTCTTTATGTGTTTTTTCATCACAATCATCCTCACACAATTTGTATTTTGTAGTGGTGTTCTCCTGAATACTATGGACAATACCCTTTTCTTCAAAGGTTTTTAATGTTCTGTAAATGGTAATTCTATCAGCATTATCAAAATGATTTTCTATTTCTGAAAGAGACAATGCTGCATCCTGAGAACTCAAAAAATCATATACCAAAATCCTCATACTGGTAGGTTTGGTATTTTTATCGATGAGTTTACTTTCTATATCTTTTTTCATTGGTAACAATTTAATTTTTTACAGATGGACTTCATTTTCTTCGTATCCTTCTTCTTCAATCTGAAAAGTAGTGTGACTGATTTTAAAATTTTGAGTCGTTTTATCCGTTAATGTTTTCAACAGCTGATTCTGGCTAGCCTCTTCATCTTTTACGATGTGGGCACTCATAGCATTCACACTTGAGGTAAGAGACCATACATGGAGATCATGAACATTTTTTACCCCCTGGGTCTGCTCCAGCGATGTACGCAGCTCCTGAATGTCTACATCTTTTGGAGTTCCTTCCAGCAAAATATGAACGGCTTCCATCAGTAATTTCCATGTTCTTGGAAAAATCAATAATCCAATAGCAGCAGAAATCAAAGGGTCAGCATAATACCAACCTGTTGTCAACATAATAACTCCGGCTATCATTACACCAACGGAAGTAAGCATATCTGAAAGTACTTCAAAATAAGCACCTTTCATATTCAGACTGGCTTCCGAATCTTTTCTTAAAATCATTAAACCAACAACATTAACCAATAATCCGATTCCGGCCACAATCAGCATGGATGTACTTTGTACTTCCGGTGGATCCTGAAAACGTTTGTAAGCTTCAATTAAAACATATATTGATATTCCCAATAAAACAACAGCATTAATGACCGCTGCTAATATTTCAGTGCGATAATATCCGTATGTTTTGGAGGGATCTGCTTTTCTCTCTCCAATTTTTATGGCAATAAAGGCTAAAAGCAATCCAACCACGTCTGTCAGCATGTGTGCTGCATCTGCTAATAAAGCAAGGCTATTGGTAACAATTCCTCCTATTACTTCAGCAATAAGGTAAGTACCGCTTAAAGCAAGTACAATCAGCAGGTTCTTTTTATGCTTACTGGCTGCGGAGGTTGTTTGTATCTGTGTTTTTGTTTCTTCCATCATTGTAAGTACGGTTTTTAACTACATTTCATAATAGGATGTATTTTCTTTTTTTAAAGGAACGTCTTGTTCACCAATCATTTGCCTGATATTGATCTCAATGGTTTGAGCCAAAGAAGTCATAGGAGTATCCACCGGTGTATTTTCAAATGGATCCTGCATAATGATTGATGTTTTTTCAATGGTAATGAATACAATCGGAATCAGAAAAGTAATTCCTATTTCTACTGCTAACTGCGAGTCATCCAATCCAAAAGGAAGTATTGCAGCAAATACATAGATCAAAATATGAACTAAAACACTGTAAGATCTTGGAAATACCGTATTTTTAAGTCTTTCACATTTCCCCATGCTGTCGCACAGCCTGGTGATCATATCGTTCAGCTGCATCTGTTGAAAATCTGTGATCCCTTTAGCAGCCGCCACTTCTTTCAATTGTCTGGAATGCGCATCCAAAAGAGCATTGGGGATATTGAGAGCGCTGATATTATTTTCTTTAAGATACTGTTGTACTCTTTCAGAAAAGGGTTGCTTTCTCAACGATTCTCCCAGGGCATAGGTCCAAATAATCTGTCTTTCTGCAAAGTCTTTAATGATTTTATCTTCTCCAGCAGGCATAAATTGGATAATCAGCCTTACCAAAGATCGGGAATCATTAACGATGGCTCCCCAAACTGTTCTGGCTTCCCACCATCTTTCATATGATTGGGAAATCCGGAAAGCAAGGAGCAATGATACTGCAGTTCCCAACAATGCAGGAATATTTAATGGAAGGGAAATTTTCCTGAACCATGGAAGCATATCCAAAAGCCCTATAGTGACTGCAAATATACCGATGAACAGAATCTGATTTTGGATTCCGCGAAGGAAATATCCGATTGATATTCTTTTGTTTAATAGCATAGTAGAATCATTTATTAAAATACTGTAAGATGATCTTTACTTCCTACCAGCTTTTTATACTTCCATCAACTATTTCGTAAACAGTTCTAATATAAGCATAAAAATTGATATTCAGCTGATTCCTACCACATTCATTACTACTTATTCATGCTCTCCTGAATTCACAAGTTTAGCATTTACAAAGAAGGCTCCTTTGACTACAATTTTGGCGTCAGCAGGAATTTGACCGATAGGAGTAATCGCCGTATATCCCATATCTGATGTTCCTTTCATCACTTCTATTTTTTCAAAATTGATTGTTTTAGGATGAGGCTTTCCTTTTTCTTCATGTTCTTCTTCCGGTTTTTTATCGGTTTGAACGAAAACATAATATTTGCTGTCTGCTTCTACAATCGCTGAGGTAGGAACAGCCGGTGTTGTACTTTTATCAAGACTTACGATACCCGTAATATTCATTCCGTCAATTAACCCTGCTTTATTTCCGATCACCTCGCAATGCATAGAAATAGTTTTACTCTCATTTTCAAATGAAGATCCTATACTGTAGATTCTTGCATCGTATTCCGTTTCCGGATTGTTAGTCAGATTAAAGTGAACAATCTGTCCTACCCTCATTTTCGGAAGGTCTTTTTCAAAAATCTGAAGATCCAGGTGAATAGAACCATTATCAATCACGGTAGCCACAGGAGAAGAAATATCTACATAACTTCCAATCTGTGCTGTAATTCCACTGATGGTTCCACTGATAGGAGCGGTGATCACCAAACCTGATCTCATATTTCCGTTATTGACACTTCCCGGGTTTATTCCCATCATCTGAAGTTGTTTTAGAAGAGAAGCTTTTTTAGTTCTTAAGGTATTCAATTCAGCATCGGCACTTTGTAAATTTTTCTTTGCCCCTGCGTCATTATTAAAAAGTTCTTTTTGCCTTCTGTATTCCTGCTCGGCATAGGTTATTCTGCTGTTTGTTGTCAGATAATCTTCCTGAAGACGAACATATTCCGGATTGGCAATCGTAGCAATTACTTGTCCTTTTTTTACAATACTTCCTACCTGGATATTTATTGTTTTAATAATCCCACCATATAAAGAGGTAATTGTCGCTTTATTACTGTTCGGGACACTTAATAGTCCGTTTGCTTTGATGGTGGAAGTAAGCTCTTTCATTTCTACAGATCCAATAGCCACTCCAACTGATTTCATTTGTTCTTCAGTGAGTGCCGCAATGGTTGCAGGAGCTTCTTCTTTCTGATTGGTCTTCTGTTCTGTCTTTTCGGGAGCTTTTTCAGAGGTTTTTTCTGTTGAAGCTTCTTTCTTTCCACAACTTATGATGAAAAGGGAAATAAGAACAAGAGCTATGATATTATATTTGAGTTTCATATGCGCATATTTATTTTTTATAAGATCGTATACCAGCGTTACTTTCATAGGGATTGGTCTACCGGAAAATGTTGTGAATAGCGATTTCATATTATTTATTAATGATTGAATTAATGGTTACTACAGCTTGATTAACTTGTTGGATTGACTCCAGATATTTTAACTGAATATTGGTTGCAGTTTGCAAAGCAAAAAGATATTCCACGTAAGATATTTCTCCCGTTTTATATCCTAATTGCGCTGCATTTACAATCTTTTCAGCATTGGGTATCGCCTGATTGGTATAATAATCATACTGCTGAATATCCTGCTGATACTGACTGAATGCATTTTCCAACTGTGTGGCAAGCTGCTTTTGCTGCATTTTTGCATTCGTTTCAGCCACCTGTTTTTCATATTCCAGTGCCTGAATCTTTGCTTTGGTAGCTCCAAACGTCAAAGGAATACCTACTCCTATTGTCGCTGCATTGAAGCGATTTGCACTTCCATAATACCTTTCCTGCCCATTGACTGTCTGAAAACCAATTAAGGACTGATTCGTATATCTTAAGCTGAAATCAGGCAGTCCTAAAGATTTTTCAACCTTTTTATTCTTCTCCGCAATTTCCATATCCTGGTAAAAAGCTCTTACAGAAGGATTGTTAGCTACCACTGCACTATCCAAAACATTGTCTACTTTCAGAGGTTCATAGTTTTGATTGAAAGGAACCTCAAAGTCTTCTGAAGTATTTAAAATGGTTTTTAAACTCTTATAAGCGTTATTTAAATATACCTCATTCTGTCTTAGCAACAGATCAATTTCTCCTTTTTGTGTTTCTGCTGTATTTATTTCGATTTTTTTAATATCACCTGCTTTAAATCTTACGGTTGCAATTCTGATAAAATCATCATACACCTTGTCAAGACTTGTCAGCTGTGCTTTATTAAACTGAAGATATTCAATCTGATAATAATAAGTACGCACCTGCCTGATCAGTTCATTTGCTGTTATCTCTTTATCAATCTGCTTACTTTTAATATTCTCATTGATCAAATCCTTTTTTGCTTTAAAGAGTGTTGGAAAAGGAATACTTTGAGAAATGGCAAATGACTGATCAAAATTCCGGCTGTTGTATTGTCCCAACTGAGCTTCTACATTTAGCTTTGGAAGTTCCTTAGATGTTGGTCTTAATGCTTCGGCTGATTTTATACTTAAATCTTTTGATTTTAAAACTAAATTATTATCTATGGCCATCTGCACTGCCTGTTCTGCGGACATCTGTTTGGATTGAGCTTTAAAAGTCTGCCCCATCATCATTAATCCTAAAACAAGAACAACCGTAAGAGTTCCCGTATTATTGTTTTTTCTTTTCAAAATCTTTGTGTTAAAAATAATATACAGCATCGGCAGTACAAACAAGGTAAGAAAGGTTGCGGATACCAGTCCACCAATTACCACTGTTGCCAAAGGCTTCTGAACTTCTGCTCCCGCTCCTGTGGAAATTGCCATCGGCAAAAATCCTAATGAAGCTACTGTAGCAGTCATTAAAACAGGTCTTAATCTACTTTTTGTCCCTTCATATACCCGTTTCAAAAGATCGGCCTCTCCATCTTTTTCAAGTTGGTTGAAAGTTCCTATCAAAACGATTCCATTCAGTACAGCTACTCCAAAGAGCGCGATAAACCCGATTCCGGCACTGATACTGAAAGGCATATCTCTCAGAAGAAGGGCAAATACCCCCCCGATAGCACTCATTGGGATTGCTGTAAAGATCAATCCTGCCTGTTTTAATGAGCGGAATGTGAAATACAACAGCATAAATATCAGGAGTAAAGATACCGGAACAGCAATCATCAAACGTTTGCTGGCTTCCTGTAAATTTTCAAATGCTCCCCCATACGTAAAGTAATATCCGGAAGGCAGCTTGATCTCTTTATCCAATTTTGCCTGAATATCTTTCACCACACTTTCTACATCACGGCCTTTTACATTAAATCCAATAACAATTCTACGTTTTCCCTGTTCACGGCTTATTTGAGCAGGGCCCAGTTTATAGCTAACATTAGCAACCTGTGATAACGGAATCTGAGCTCCTGTAGCGGTGGTAATCATTAAATTATTAACATCTGCAATATCGGATCTGTGAAGGCTGTCTAAACGAACTACCAAATCAAAACGTCTTTCATTTTCAAATACCTGTCCTGCAGCTTTTCCTGCGAAGGCAGTACTTACCGCATTGTTAACGTCTTCAATATTTAATCCGTAGTTGGCAATTCTTGTTCTGTCATATTGTACATTGATTTGAGGTAAACCACTCACTCTTTCAATCTGAGGGGCAGTAGCACCATCAACAGACTGAATCACTCTTCCTACTTTGTCAGCATATACCGCCAGTGAATCAAGATTTTCTCCAAAAATCTTCACGGCAACATCCTGTCTGATCCCTGTCATCAATTCATTGAAACGCATCTGGATAGGTTGATTCTTCTCAAAAAACACACCTGGAATAGCTTCTAATTTTTCACTGATTTCATCTCCCAGTTCATTGTAGGATTTTTTAGTTTTCCATTCGCTTTGCGGCTTCAATACTACGATCATATCGGTAGCCTCAGGTGGCATCGGATCTGTAGGAACCTCAGCTGAACCTGTTTTTCCTACTACCATTTTTACCTCATCAAATTGTTTGATAATTCTGGAAGCCTGCATTGAGGTTTCTATACTCTGGCTCAGAGAGCTTCCCTGAGGAAGAATACAGTGGAATGCAAAGTCACCTTCCTGCAACTGCGGGATAAACTCTCCACCCATCCCTTTAAAGATGAAAGCTGCAATGACAAAAATGGCAACCGTTGCTGAAACAATAATATATTTTATTTTAATAGCTTTCTGTAATAATGGCTGATACACTTTCTGGATTGCATTCATCATTTTATCTGAAAGTGTCTCTTTATGGGAAATCTTTTTAGATAGAAACAATGCACTCATCATCGGAATATACGTGATAGACAATATGGTGGCTCCAATGATGGCAAAACCTACTGTTTTAGCCATTGGAGTAAACATTTTTCCTTCCACACCTGCCAATGTAAGAATCGGAACATATACAATCAGGATGATAATTTGCCCGAATATGGCACTGTTCATCATTTTGGAAGCTGCACTTCCTACTTCTTGATCCATTTGAATCTGGGTGAGCACTCCTTTATTTTTATTGTGTAATAAATGAAGTGTGGCTTCAACGATAATTACAGCCCCATCAACAATAAGTCCAAAGTCTATGGCTCCTAAACTCATCAGGTTGGCACTTACCCCGAAAACATTCATCATTCCCAATGCAAATAACAAGGAAAGTGGAATAGCGGAGGCTACGATAAGTCCTGCTCTCAGGTTCCCAAGAAAGACAACCAGTACGAAAATAACAATTAAAGCTCCTTCCATCAGGTTCTTTTCTACCGTGCTGATCGCTCTGCTTACCAGATCTGTTCTATCAAGGAATGGCTCAATCACCACATCATCCGGAAGAGATTTCTGAATGGTGGGAATCTTTGCTTTAACACTTTCCACAACCTCATTACTGTTGGCTCCCTTTAACATCATGACCACTCCCCCAACAGCATCTACTTTCCCATTGTACGTTAATGCTCCGTATCGAACTGCGCTTCCCAGACGTACATCTGCAACGTCTTTTACAAAAATAGGAACACTTCCTGTTTCATTTTTTACGGCTATATTTTTTATATCTTCCAGAGATGATACCAATCCGATACCCCGGATAAAGTAAGCATTAGGCTTTTTATCAATATAGGCCCCTCCGGTATTTTGATTATTTTTTTCAAGTGCTGTGAATAAGTCGCTAATACTGATTCCCATCGCTTTCAAACGGTTGGGATCTATGGCAACTTCATATTGCTTTAACTCTCCCCCGAAACTGTTGATCTCAGCAACCCCCGGTGTTCCGTTAAGTTGTCTTCTGACAATCCAGTCCTGCATGGTTCGTAGTTCTTTAGCATTGTATTTTTTTTCACTTCCTTTTTTAGGGTGAAGAATATACTGATAGACCTCTCCCAGCCCTGTACTTACAGGAGCCAGCTCAGGAGTTCCCACTCCTTTAGGGATTTCTTCTACTGCACTTTTTAGTTGCTCACTGATCAACTGTCTTGCGAAATACACGTTGACCTCTTCTTTGAATACTACGGTAATTACGGAAAGTCCGAATCTTGAGATACTTCTTGTCTCCTGAATGCCAGGAACATTGGCAATACTTTGTTCTATCGGGAAGGTTACCAGCTGCTCCACTTCCTGCCCTGCCAATGTAGGACATACGGTAATGATCTGTACCTGGTTGTTGGTAATATCCGGCACAGCATCTACCGGAAGCTTGGTGGCACTCCAAACTCCCCAGATGATCCATACTAAGGTCATAAGACCAATGATCATCTTATTTTTGATACTAAATTTTATTATTTTATCTAACACGATTTTTATTTAATTTTATTGAAAATATAGGCGTACAGTATAGAATACTGCAGCAAAAATATCATGAAAACCTCTGCAATGGTATTGCAAAGTTTCAAGCAGATTTAGAAAGCATAACTTTCTAACAGTCAATAAAATTAAATTTTAGGAGGCTGCCAGATTGGATCGTATATCTGGTAAGCGAAGTCGTTTTTATGAAATAAGATTTTCTTTGAAAAATAAGCAGGAATCTGCTCAGGAATTTCCAGTAAAGGATCCATTTTAAATGCTGAAACCGTCATCTGACAACAGCTGCAGGCACACAGCGGTGAGCAGATATCTCCTTTCTCAGAAGAATGTGCCCCATGAATGCTTAATGAAATCTTCTTATTTCCTGAATCTACCGGATGAGATACGTCTTCACATGGCATCAGTGATAACGCCATGAAATAAATTGCAAGTATCCATCTTAAGAGGTTCATTGTTACAAAGGTAAAGTTTTTTTATAAAATGGGTGAATCATCGGAATTTTAAATAGATAATAAAAAGCAAAATACTTACTTACATAATACATCATTGAAAATCAGATTTTTGCACAACCTTTCAAGTATCTTTCAAAATAAATGCCATTAAGCATGATCTTTATTACAGATATAAATAACATACGTGTAAAGCCTGATTAATAAAGGATAAAATTTACTTTCCAATAGTCATTTACTATCTTTACAGATTTATTATTATTCTTAAACAGATACCACAAACAACTCCTTATTACGAAAAATATAAATGTTCAAAAATACAAATTGATGAAAAAATACAAATTAATTACATTCTTTATTTTCTTATTAATGCTTTACTCATGTGCCACTAAGATGGATTATTTTGAAATAATGAATGACCATAAAGATAAAGTTGAGTTAAGCGTAATCTCTTCGTTGAAGCATAAGGAGTTTATACTTATTGGAACTGAAGATAATCAGGAGAAGATTTACTTCATGTTAAATAAAGGAAAATCCTATAAAATGGTATATAATGAGGATAGAAAAGCTTTTATTTTTAATTTAAGAGTTGATGATTATAATTTTTATAGAAATATGGTAGGCGATCCTATATTTGTGAAGCTGGGAGATCAAAAAATAAAATTCAACCTCATACAACGCTAAAAACAAAGCTGGCCGCTCCACGCTGCAATTATTAAGATATTAAGAGACTTTTTTGGATTATGAAAATACACAAAGGGACTATAGAAGGAAATGATTTAGAGTTTGATTTAGCCTACATTGGCTACACTTTAACAATCGAACAAATACTATTTGTTATGAAAGCCATGAGTCCTGATTTTATTGAGATCAATGATAATATTTACTTACTTTCCCATTTTAAGGGTTATGGCGAGAACGAAGAAAATAGATTTGATAATACCCCGCAAGGAAGGGAAAAGTATATAAATAATCTTTCTATCTCCGATGTTTTTTATTTTTCTGAAGACATCAAATCTCACGAACCGGAAGCTCAGAAGAAAATAGGATTATCTGTTCTGGAATTTTGGAAGATGAGGCTTAACTATCTATTCCCAGATAAAGATTTTGATTTTACTTTATCTGAAAATGGACTGTTCGACGAAAGTGGTGTTTGTATTACCTTTTGTCAAAGTGTATAAAAATTCAATACAAACAGAATATTTTTATTGATACAATGATAAATGACCGCCTTATTTTTGAGGCACTTATTTTATATAAAAAACCACCGCAAAAGCGGTGGCTAAAAAATCAAATCTAATTATTAGACTGTATATTATAAATTGGGATTATTTTCAATCTCCTTCAGCGGAATACTGAATAAATAATAATTACTGTTCGGTACAAATGGAGTTTTGTTTGGAAAATCAAATACGGTATGTCCTTTCCCATCAACTGTTTTTACTGTTCCGTTAGGCATTGTTATCTGAACTTTAACTGGTTTTCCTTCTGTATCTACAAATGGTCTTCTGACCACTGTCCCCTGAGTTCTGATAATATCTGACAGAGAGAAGCCTTCTCCAAACAATTCTTTTCTTCTTTCAATCAGGATTTCATTTACTACATCATTCTGTGCTAATGAACCTGTATAAGCGTTAGCCTTTCTTGCAGCTCTCAATTGATTTAAAGCCGTTACTGCCTGTGCTGTATTTCCGATTCTTGCTTCGGCTTCGGCTTCGATCAGATGCATTTCTGCTGCTCTCATATAGACAATATCTGCAATAAGCGTTGACTTAAATTTAAATTTAGCATATCGCAGCAATCCTTCTCTTGACGGAAGATTATCCCATGAGAATAATTGAGCTCTGATATCATTGGTATCAAACAATTTTTGAAAATAAGGATCTGCCATAAAACTGTAGTAATAGCTCCCTGATGAAGATACATCCAGATAGTGGAAGGCATAACTTCCATCTGACTGCTCCTGAGTCTGTCTGCTTCCCCAGATCCATTCCTCGTTATTAATATCATTGAAGCCATCTTTATACTTTTCCGGAGCCATCAGAGGAAAACCTTCTCTTGCCGTTTTTGCAACAACAGCAGCTTTACTCCATTCCCCGGTATTCAGATAAACTCTTGCCAGGATACCGTTTACTACATTACGGTTGATCTTATCCTTGGTATTTCTTGTATAGTTCTTTAGCAAATTATCAGCATCCGTAAGATCACTTTTAATCAAAGTATAAATATCTTCCAGACTGGATTTTTTCTTTGTAACAGAACTTGTTGTTGAGGGTTCCGTATAGATTGGTGCAGCTAATGCTGTTTTATCTTTAAGGTAACTGAACTGATAAAAACTGGCAATATTGAGATAACAGAATGCACGCAATGCCTTTGCCTGACCTTTTACCTGATCTTTTTTGGTCTGGCTTCCTTCTGCAGCATCGATTTTAGCAATAACATTATTCATATTATTGATCGTAGAATAAAGCATCGTCCAGATAAATAAAGGACGGGATACAGTACTGTTGACCATTTCCGTAAAATCGTAGGTGGATGAGAACCCATATTTATTCGTTAGTACAGCAACATCGCTTCCCATCGCATCACTTGCTCTTAAAACAGTTGAATATCCGATATTGGCAAACGTAGTTCCGTCATTATTAAATTTTGCCCAGGTTCCGTTGATTACCGTTTCCGCACTTTCAGCAGTTTTGAAAACCTCTACGCTGGTAGCCTGATCTGTAGGAGCAGTATCCATTTCACTTTCGCAGCTTGTAAGCGACCATAATCCGATTAAAGCAAAAGATATATATTTTAATTTTTTCATTGTTTCAAATTTTAAAAGTTAAAACGTTGCCTGAAGGCCAAAAGTGATTGTTCTCATTGCCGGATACCTGTAATAGGTAGTTCCATCTATCGCCTGCTCAGGATCCATCCCTTTATGTTTATAGAAGGTCAGAAGATTCTCTCCCTGGATATAAATTCTGAATTTCTTCAGTCCCAGCGCTTCAAAATAATCTGACGGAAGCGTATATCCTAAACTTACATTCTTAATCCTTGCATACGTCCCTGAATAAAGGAATCTTGTAGATATGGAATTCCAGTTATTCGTTTTTGTGCTTAAAGCAGGAACATCCGTATAAGGGTTTTCCGGAGTCCATCTGTTCAACATTTCTGTGCTCCATGCACGTCCACCTGAATTTCCACTGTGTAAGATCGAGGTATAATCTGTATCAAGAATTTTTCCCCCAATTTTAAATGTAACCAACCCTGAAAAGTCAAAATTCTTATAGGTAATACTTGTACTTATTCCTCCTGTTAGTTTAGGCAAAGCAGAACCCTGCAATATTTTATTGGCCTTAGCATACTCTGAGGTTGTTCCTTCCACATTATTTCCATTGGCATCTTTCGTAATGGTTTTCCACAATGGTTTTCCGTTACTTGGATCTACTCCAACCCATTCCTGGATATAAAAATCATATACAGAACCTCCTACATTCAGCTGTTTGGTAGATCCTATCGCGAAAGGTCCGCCCGGCAATTTTGTTATTTTGTTATTGAGAGTACTCAGGTTAACATCAACATTCCACTGGAAATCGCTGGTTTTAACAGGGGTTGTGAACAATGAAAATTCAAAACCTGTATTCTTTATGGTTCCTATATTGGCAGGATAATCACTGATTCCCAAAGATGGGGCAACCGGGACATTAAACAGAAGGTCCTTACTTTTTCGCTCAAAATATTCCACATTTCCTTTGATTCTGTTGTTCAAAATCGCAAACTCCAGACCTATGTTCAGATTAAGGTTCGTTTCCCACTTCAGATTAGGCGTCCCTACTTTTTCCAGTGTCTTTCCTGGTTCTCCGGCCAGGCTAAAGTCTTTATATAATTCCGGATAAGCATAATACAGTGGCTGTCCGTTTGGCTTCAGTAGTTTATCATTTCCCTGTCCTCCATAACTAGCACGCAGTGTAAGCTGATTGAAAAAATTCAAGTTTTTAATAAACTCTTCGTTCGAAAGTTTCCAGGATCCTCCTACTGACCAGAATCTCCCCCACCTGTTTTCTTTCAAAAATCTTGAAGAACTGTCCGCCCTTCCTGAAGCGGATAAGAAGTATTTGTTATCAAAATCATATTCTACTTTTCCAAGAAAACTCAATAAGCTTAATTTATCACTGTTTCCTGTAAAATCTACCAGTAAAGAGGCTGCATCCGGCTCATAATAGTTAGGTAATGAGAAGCCTTGTCTGCTACCGGAAATGGTTTGGTAGTCATATTTATAAAATTCATGACCTCCCAACACATTAATATGATGTCTTCCAAACCTTTTATCATAGGTCAGGATATTACTGGTTGTATAAGAAAGGGTTCTGTTATTCGCTTTTGATACAGATCCTCCGGTCTCTTTACTTTGTCCAAGAAGTGGATTCGTATAATAGTGTTCATTATAACTCACAAGATCCAATGAAAAGCTTGATCTGAACTTCAGCTCCGGAAGGAAAGTCAATTCCATAAATCCTTTTCCCGAAAAGTTATCGATCTTATTTTCATTCTTATCTAATGGTAAGCTTGCTGCCTGGTTTTGATTCTGAAGGGCTGCAGTAGGTCTGTATTTTCCAAAATCATACACTCTGTTTCCTTCAGCATCCAATACATAAGATCCGTCAGGATTTCTTTCATAATAAGGATAGAAAGACGGTATTGCTCTCGCTGCCTGAATAATATTACTTGCTTTAGAATCCGAGGAACTTGGAGCCTGCTGAATACTGTTGGTATAACTTAAATTAGCCCCAACATTTAACCAGCTTTTCACTTCAGAATTGATCTTTAATCTTGTATTATATCTCTTAAATCCAGATTCAATTGCCATTCCTTTATCATCCAGATATCCTAATGAGAAGAAATAGTTACTTTTTTCACTTCCGCCACTGATATCCAGATCCACCTGATTTCTGGAAGCTACCCTTTGCAAAACGTCTCTCCAGTCATCATTCCATAAAGCTCTTGCTCCCGGTAATAATTTCCCGTCAGTTCCTATTGGTTTTGGATAATTGCCGCCATAAGGATTAATTCCCAGATTAGAAATAATATTATCTGTTGCCATCTGTGCGGCCTGTTGTGCAGAGATTGAACCAGATTGATATCCGTTTCTCATTGCCTCCCAATATAATTGAAAGTACTGATCCGTATTTACCTGTTCATAATCTTTTACGGCTCTGCCTGAGAATCCCTGACTGATATTAAGATTTACTCTGGCTTCCCCTTTTTTACCGGACTTTGTAGTAACGATAATGATCCCGTTCGCTCCTCTTGAACCGTACAATGCACTTGCCGTAGCATCTTTCAGCACACTGATAGATTCTATATCATTCGGGCTGATAGCGTTCAGGTTTCCATCAAAAGGAATTCCGTCTACAACGTATAACGGATCACTGGAAGCACTTACGGAGCCAATCCCACGGATCCTGATTGCAGATGTTGCTCCGGGTTGCCCTGAAGCTCCCGTAACCTGAACTCCGGGCACCATTCCTTCCAGCGCTTTTGTAACATTGGTTACAGGTCTGTTATTTATTTTATCACTGGAAATCGTTGCCACTGAACCGGTATAGCTGTTTCGTTTTGCTTTTCCGTAAGCTACGACAACCACTTCATCAATTTCCTTTTCTTTAAGTGTATCTTTTTTCGGTTTGGAATTCTGTCCGCTTACACTTACCACACCTAAGAAAAATGCAGCAACCGGTGGAATCCAAATTTTAGAATTGAATAAATTTTTATTAATCATAATCAATTTTATTTACCATATATTAAAATTTCACCCTTTACTGAAAAGACAGCAAAGGGCATCGATAAATACGATAAACCAAATGCTTATTTTTCCTTTAAAGGCTGAATGTAACACCTTACATAATGCAGGTTGTCAAGATATCATTGGGTCAGTTCCCTCCATCTTTCTTTATAAGCCGATCGAAATATGGTTGCAAAGCTATAAACTTTTAGTCTATAAAACAAGTAGACTTATTATTTTTTCATGATAAATTTTCAAAAATTAACATAAGTTTTTATTAAAAGCCATAGTAAAAAGGAATTACAAAGATTATCACTTTTTCAAACATGACAAAAATCATTATCGATAATTCAAAATAATATGGAAACAAAAAAAATGGCACTTGCGTGCCATCATCCAAATCAAATCTCAAAAAAACAGCCTGCGTACAATCAATGAAAACCTATTCCATAAAGCAATTCAACAATCGGTCCGCAAGCCATTAATCACCAAACATTGTATGTATCTATAAGTCAAAATCTCTAATTATAAATAAAATCTGATCATGAGCATTAAAAATTCGATCATAAGGTTCATTCTTTTTATGAAATGCTTTACAACAAATTTAGCCGTATAATAAATTACCGGAAATAGTAGAAATCCATCAATTACATCATAAAATATGCATTTGGGAGTATGAATTAAATATTCACCGAAAAACTTCAGGAACCGTTTCAAACTTTGAATTAAACTTCATAGACCCATAAAAAGAGACAGCTAATCAACTGTCTCTTTATTATATAAAATTAAATCTATCCTACTTATTGAGCAGCTTTCAGAGCTTTTACAATGATATTCATCATTACAATGGAGTTAGCAACATTACCCTGTCCGTTCCATTGCCCAATGACAGGCTTCTTATTAGCGTCTAGTAACCAAGGAGACGTATTACCACTTACCGGAGGTACAGTTCCATTATACCTAGTTACTCCGCCATCACCAAACCAATAGAATTCTTTAGTTTTAGATTTAAATGCTACAACATTTCCTGTAGTTTGAGATACTGACATAGCCTCAATTAAAGAGGAATCATAATTGCTTAAATCTCTTGAAGTACAGGCATCATTCCCTAATAAAGTGTTCCGTGCATCTCCAAAATCACCATTCAATGCAGAAGATGAAGGAATATTATAAGCAAAACAATCACTCCAGGTTCCCTGAGTTGCACCAGCTCCTGCGTAAGCCCTGATCATGTTTAGGGTATTCGCCCCAGTTGTTTCACTATACCATATAACAGTACCTCCGTTATTTACAAACATCTGTACAGCACTTACTTCCGCAGCACTTGTAAGATCATAAGTATAGGATACCAATAGTAATTTATACCCACCAATATTTAAGTCGTTAATACCGCCACTACTCACAACACGTCTTGTCACACTCCATTGTCCGGTTGTTTGGATCATCGCAGCAGGATTACTTCCACCAGGATAATAAGAACTGAAAATAAATGGATTATTCATTACAGCACCTAACCCGCTAGTAGTACCATCTACCCCAAAAGGAGATGCTCCTACAGAAAGTATTTTCAACTTAGACAAATCATATCCTGCATTTACGGTAAAGTTTACCGTACATGTAGAACCTCCTATGGTAACTGCAAAGCTTACTGTTCCTGCTGATGCAGGTGTCCCGCTTACTGTATAGGTAAGGCTTCCCGATCCATTATTCAAGTTCCCGGCAGCAATAGCAGCAGTAAGACCTGTTACCCCCGTAGAAGCAATACTTTGTGCCGCATAAGGACCTCCGTTACCCGCAGTATATGGGATCGTAAAGGATACTCCGCTTGCAGCCTGCCCATTTACCAAATTACCTGTGGAGGTGGCTCCTGCACAATTTAATACAGCAGAGCCTGTAGAAACACCGGTAATTGGTGTTCCACAAATCTGCAGCCATTGATTCTGAGGAGCAGCAGCCCAATAGTTATAACATTTTGTATCTGTATTATAAACCCATAAGCCATCTACAAGAGCATCCCCCATGGCAGGACCAATTGAGGTAACATCGGACGTTTTAAGCCTAGGGAATAATACCCCGGTATTATTTCCTTTAGAAACAATATCTAAAACTGTTTTTTGATGAGGATTAGATGTATCTATTCCTATTTTTCCTCCTTGACTGTATAATTTTGATAACAAAAAAATACAGAGAAATAATATTATTTTTTTTCTCATTATTGTTGTTTTTAAGTTGTTTTTCTATTAAATACTCTGTTTCATAAAAAAATTTAATTTTATATTAAGTTCATATATTCATCTGGTTAACAATATCCATCATATTCTTAATAAAAAAGAATAGATTTTGAATTCCTGCAACAAAAGTACTCCCAAAGCCATAATGAGTAAATAGTGGATATCCATCATTTTACAAAAAAATCAACCCTAATCACTTCTTCAGATATATCCAGTAAAATCTGAAAATTACCTCCATCAATAATGGCTGGAAAATATTTATCTTTGGGTAAATTCTTTTTATGAAAGTATTAATTATTAATGGGCCTAACCTCAATCTTTTAGGCACCAGAGAACCGGAAATCTATGGTATTGTTTCCATGGAAGCTTATTTGAAAAACCTAAAGTCTGAGTTTCAAACTCATGAGCTGAAATATTATCAGTCCAATATTGAAGGAGAGCTTATCAACAGGCTTCAGGAAGATGATTTTGATGCAGTAGTGATTAACCCGGGAGCTTTCACTCACTATTCCTATGCTATTGCTGACTGCCTGAAGAACATCCGGAAACCAAAGATAGAAGTGCATATCAGTAATATTTATAAAAGAGAGGAATTCAGACAGAAATCCGTAACCGCAGCGTGTACTGATGCTGTATTATCCGGCTTTGGAATGGATGGATACAGATTAGCTTTACTGAGCCTAAAGTAAGTTCAAAATGATAGATTTTATGAAAATAAAAGGTAAAATTTATTGTAATAAAATTTCGATTTATCCCAATCAGCTCACCAAGAGAAAATCATATATCATTGAAGAAATAAGCTCTGATAATGTCAGAATCTGGAATGATGAGAATAAACTTAAATGGTACTCAAAATTTAATTTCAGTTTAAATAATGAACCTGAAATAGTATCAATTCATATAGATGATGAAATACTGTATGAAGAATCTGATACTGTAGAAGTAACCATTACCTTCTCAAACCACAATAAATATTGGGTAGTCTTTACTACCCCAAAGTATTTAGATGAAGCATTGGATGAAGAATCTTTTTACTTAATATCTAAATATATTATTGTCAAAAAGATTAATGAACAATCAATTCGATCAGCAATTTATAAACTGGACGAACAAAATGAATTAATTGAAAATTGCAGAAAATATCAATAAAAAAGCCTCATCAGTGATGAGGCTTATTTATCTTTATGGAATACTATTAGATAGTTTGTTCCTGTAATTGAGGACCTGAAGCAATCAATCTCTTACCTTCTTCAGTATCACAATACTGTTCGAAGTTTTTAATATATCTTGAAGCAAGATCTTTTGCTTTCTCTTCCCATTCTGAAGCATTCTCATAAGTATCTCTAGGATCTAAAATACCTGCAGAAACGTTTGGAAGCTCAGTAGGAATTTCAAGGTTCATGATTGGAACCTGAGTTTTAGGAGCGTTATCAATAGATCCGTCAATGATCGCATCAATGATCGCTCTGGTATCTTTTAAAGAAATTCTCTTACCTGTACCATTCCAGCCAGTGTTTACTAAATATGCTTTAGCTCCGTGCTCTTTCATTTTTCCGATCAATGTTTTAGAATACATTGTTGGGTGTAATGTAAGGAACGCTTCACCAAATGCCGGTGAAAAAGATGGCTGAGGTTCAGTAATTCCTCTTTCAGTTCCTGCTAATTTAGACGTATAACCGCAAAGGAAGTGGTACTGAGCCTGATCTTCGTTCAGGATAGAAACCGGAGGAAGTACTCCGAATGCATCCGCAGAAAGATAAACAATCTTTTTAGCATGGCCAGCCTTAGATGGCAATACAATCTTGTTGATATGATAAATTGGGTAAGAAACTCTTGTGTTCTCAGTGATAGATCCGTCTGTATAATCTGCTACTCCATTGTTAACAACAACGTTTTCAAGAAGTGCATCTCTCTTTATTGCAGCGAAGATATCCGGTTCTTTTTCTTCAGATAAATCGATAACTTTAGCATAGCATCCACCTTCATAGTTAAATACTCCATTGTTATCCCAACCATGTTCATCATCACCAATAAGATATCTTTTCGGATCTGCAGACAAGGTAGTTTTCCCTGTTCCTGAAAGACCAAAGAATAAAGCTACATCACCTTTTTCTCCTACGTTAGCAGAACAGTGCATTGAAGCCATACCTTTTAATGGAAGGTAATAGTTCATCATAGCGAACATTCCTTTTTTCATTTCACCTCCATACCAAGTACCACCAATAATCTGTAGTTTTTCAGTAAGGTTGAACATGATAAAGTTTTCAGAATTTAATCCTTGAGCTTCCCAGTTAGGGTTTGTTGTTTTAGAACCGTTGATTACTGTGAAATCTGGCTCTCCAAAGTTTTCAAGCTCATAGTGAGAAGGACGAATAAACATATTCGTAACAAAATGCGCCTGCCATGCTACTTCAACGATAAATCTTACTTTAAGTCTCGTATCTGCATTCGTTCCGCAGAATGTATCTACTACATAAATCTTTTTAGATTCAGCAAGCTGGTTCAGCACTAGTTCTTTACAAGACCCGAAAATTTCTGCATTAGTAGGTAAGTTTACTTTACCATCCCAGAAAATAGTATCTCTTGTAACATCATCCTGAACAATATATCTGTCTTTAGGTGAACGACCTGTGAAAATTCCTGTTTTTACTGATACCGCGCCCGATTCCGTAAGTTCCGCTTTCTCAAACCCCTGATTTTCAGGAGAAACTTCAGCCTGGTACAATTCTTCATAAGAAGGGTTATACACTACTTCATAGTTTCCTTTAATCCCTAATTTCTCTAAATCCTGGATGATTTTAGTGTTTTTCATTTTACTTATATTTTCTATTTCTTTATTGACTTCAACAAAAATAATATTAATTATTTGTTAAAGGTGGTTTAAATATACTGATATAAGTCAGAATGACAAATAAAAAAACCCGACCGTAAAATACTGATTATAAATTAATTAAATTTTTCCATTCAAAAATAGTGGTGAAACCTTTCTCCCAAAAATAGTCTTTAAAGCCCCCAAATTTGGCACTCAGGACAAAATCTCCCCCCCATGCGCCCAAACTTTTTACAAATACGGGGCAATCTGAGAATAATTTTTCTTTAACTGTAGGAATTTCAATAAAATTTGAAATTTTACCCTCATGAATCATCATTAATTCAGAAAAATTTTCCAATTCATTGCATAATAAAATTTTCTTTGTGATATCTGAAAATTCATTTACTAATTCCTGAGACTTTGTTTTTGATTTATAAAGACTGATTGCTTCACGGCTATCCTGCTTCTGATTTAAATGGATAAAGATCAGTTCATTTTTAAAAGAAGGATTAAAATCTACTTTCTCATATCTGATCTCAGGCTTGCTCTGAAAAAGTACTGCAGATTTTTCTTTTGCAACAGCAATATCATATCCACTTCCACCTAAACTGATTGTATTTAAATAAAAAGGATCTATTTCTGCCCACTCCGAAAGGTTATTCATTAAGGTTGAACTGCTTCCAAGGCCAAAATCAGCAGGGAACTGGAGGTTGGTTTTTAAGTGATAAGTAAAGTCGTTTTTGAATTTTGTAGCAGAAAGCTGCTGAACATTCTTTAATGTTTTTAAAATAAATTCAGCGCTTGATGGAATATTGGTTTCAAGAATCTGCCAATTTTTATAATTGATGACAGCTTTTAACCAAGGTTGATTCTGATGGAGTGCTTCCCAAAGTATCAAAGACTGATTATCATCTTTTTCTTCAAAGAAAAACTCTTGTCCCAGCCTGGTAGGTACCGCTAAGACAAGAGCTCCGTCGATTGCGAAATATTCTGAAGTAAGCATAAGCTTGCCCGGTGAAAATATCGCGCTCATATTTTTATTAATTAGATCGCAGAATTAGATTCTACAGATCCGTCAATTTTTTTGATCAATCCCTGAAGGGTTTTTCCCGGTCCTACTTCTATAAAATTAGACGCACCGTCTTTAATCATATTTTGTACAGACTGAGTCCATTTTACAGGTCCTGTAAGCTGAGCAATAAGGTTTTGCTTGATCTCATCAGGATTCGTCACTGCTGTAGTGGTAATATTCTGATATACAGGAATAGTCGCTTTTCTGAATTTCGTGTTTTCGATAGCTGCTGCTAATCTTTCCTGAGCCGGCTGCATCAATGGTGAATGGAAAGCTCCGTTTACCGGTAACAATAAAGCTCTTTTTGCCCCTGCTTCTTTCAGCTTTGCACAAGCTTCTTCTACTGCAGAAGTTTCTCCTGAAATTACCAGCTGTCCCGGGCAGTTATAGTTTGCCGGAACTACGATTCCACTGATCTGTGCACAGATTTCTTCTACTTTAGCATCTTCAAGACCTAAAATAGCTGCCATTGAACTTGGATTAGCATCACAAGCATCCTGCATAGCCTTAGCTCTCTCTGAAACCAATTTCAAACCATCATCAAAAGATAAAACGCCGTTAGCTACTAATGCTGAGAACTCTCCTAAAGAGTGTCCTGCCACCATTTCAGCTCCAAGACCGTTTACTGCTTTTAATGCTGCTACTGAATGTATAAAAATTGAAGGCTGGGTAACCTCTGTTTTCTTAAGATCCGCATCCGTTCCGTTAAACATAATGGAAAGAATATCGAAACCTAAAATTTCATTGGCAGATTCCATCAGATCTTTAATATCTTTTCTAGAATCATACAATTCTTTTCCCATTCCTATGAACTGAGAACCCTGCCCTGGAAATACAAGTGCTTTCATGTATTGAATTAAATATTATGCAAATATAACTATAATGTTAACAATATCTTTTACACAAAGATAAATATCATCTAAGGTACTAATCTGATGACTCTGTAACCCGTGTTTACATAAGCTCCGTTTGCCTTAGATTTTACAAACTCAAATTTTGTTGCAAGCTGAGTCTGCACCTTATTCATTTGTTTGAAAATTTCTCCTTTTTTATTTTCTCTTGTCAACATATCATTTACCACGTCAAAACCTACGATCGCATATTTTGGAGGAGTCTTGCAATACTTGCTTTTGTAAGCTGCAAGAATCTCTTTTTCAAAGTTACCATCGGTATTAATTTTTCTGTCCATCAGATAGACCAGACTTGCCTGGCTCAGATCATCTACTTTCTTTTCGAAGACAGGAGAATAGAACATACTGAAAGCTTTTACCCCCTGTACTTCTTTAGAAAGAGCAATCATTTTATTAGCGAAAGCTTCTCCCATATCATCATTAGCTAAAACAGCAATAACCGGAGCAGACTGACCTGTCATCATATTCTGATCCAGCTGAATATCTGCCGGAGAGTTTACAATAACAATATTAGGATTTTTCACTGCTTTTTCAAGACCTGATTTGATGTAATTGGCATTTTCTTTCTTACCATCTGCCACTATGTATATTTTTTGATCTGAATATACAGCTTTTACTTCTTCTACAATCTTATCTGCATACGTCTGATTGTTTGTTTCAACAATGATCAGATTGTTATAATTATATAATTCCGGTGTGTTGGCAAATGGTGCTACTACAGGAATTTTTTGATTTTTAGTAAAATCCAATACATCAATTACATTGGACTTAAAGAATGGTCCGATGATAAGATCTGTATTTTCAGGATTGATCTGCGTAAGAGAGTTTTTAAAAGAGGCTTCATTTCCGGAGTCCACAATTTTGACATCCAGTTTCTGACCTCCTCTAGCATTTCTTTCAATAGCAAGTTTAGCTCCCGTTAAGAAATCAAGGGCCATTCCTCTGTATTGAGTTTCGTTGGTACTATATCCGAAAGGAAGCATCAGTACAACACTTAATGCATCACCGCTTTTCTTAACGTATACAGGATCCTGTTTTTTGATTTTCAGGACCATTCCGGATTTTAATCCTTTTGACAAATCCGGGTTAAGAGCGATCAATTCATCAATACTTACTCCAAACTTATTGACAATGGAGAATACGGTATCTCCCTGCTGAACGGTATAGGTAACATAGTCATCACCCACCACCACATTACTGGAAGCTGTTGATGATTTTTCATTCCCAGAGTCCATTTTTGTTTTTGGGTTGGTTGTTTCAGCTACAGGTTCTGTGTTTGATCTTTTTATTTTGATGGTTTCACCAGGCTTTAATCCCTTTTCCTCCAATCCAGGATTTAAAGTATAAAGGTCCTGTTGGCTGATTCCAAACTGTTTTGTAATTCTGTAATAATTATCTTTTGCCTGTATCACATAGCTTTCTCCTTCTACAGCAGGTGTAGTTGGTATAGCTGTCACTGTTTTTTCAGCAGGGGCTTCTACAGGTTTTGTTGCCGTTACTGTTGGCTGATCACCACCATATTTTTTAATGCTGGCAAGAGGTAATGTGATTTCATCACCGATTTTCATGTTAGAATCCAATTCAGGATTCAGTTTTCTTAAATCAGTTTCAGAGATTCTGTATTGTTTTGTAATTCCATAGATGGTTTGCTTAGGCTGTAGAATAATTTTACCCACCGAAGTTCCCGCAATAGTACCTACTTTTTCAGGTACAGCAGTTTTGGGAGCAACCGTAGTTACGGCCTTTTCTGTTTTTACGGCTAAAACATCTCCGATAGCCAGCTTGCCATCTTTATGTTTAGGGTTTAGTTTCAGCAATTCATCTACAGTCATTCCATACTTCTTTGCAATGTTGTAAGGATTATCACCTTGTACAACGGTGTGCGATTTCTGGGCTGAAACTCCCAAAACCATACATAAACTGGATAGAATAAAAAACCTCTTTATCATATTCGATAATTATAATTTACAAAAATACTTCTTTAAAATTAAATGGCAACAATTATTAATTTGGAATCTTGAACCACCATCTCTTCCAAACAATTTTCAAGCCATGGATAGCCTTCATCGGAAAAGAATACGCTAAAGTTAAAAACTCTTTCCTGCCATGTTTTAGAAGGGTGTACCTCTAAAAACAGATTTTCAAGTCTTTCCAATAATTCGTTCTGCTTTATTTTTTCTGCATGTAGAAGACGTTTCTTCATTCTTTTAAATGATTTCAGCTGCCTCACTTCTTCTGCTTTCACCATATTTCCAAAGGATTTATCTGTAGTTTCAGCAGAAGCTTTCAGCTTTGCAAAGTTGTTGGCCAGAGTCTCTTCTTCTTTATTCAGTAATGCTAAAATAGGATTATCGTTTAAAATCTTATGATTGGTAATCACTGTAAAATTCTGGAAAAAATCTTCTATTTTAAGATCCAGTTTTTCAATTTTCCCTACTGTTTTCTCCTTCAGAAAAAGCATAGAGTTTCTTGGGATCAGGATGGGGAAAGGAATATTTACTTTTGAGAAATAATCTTTCAGTTCCAGCCAATACATGATTTCGGCATTTCCTCCGATATAAGCCAGATTCGGAAGTACTTTTTCCTGATATACCGGACGCATTAAAGCATTCGGGCTGAATTTTTCCGGATGATTTTCAAGTTCAGCAATGATCTCTTCTTCGGTAAACTGAATCTTTGTATCTACAACAAAATATTTCTGCCCGTTAAAGTCTATCCTGTCTCTGGTTTCGGAAAGATAAAAAAGATTAATCTCACGGGGATTTACCTGGACCTTTCCATATTTCTCAGTCAGGAACTCTACTTTATTTCTCGAAGTTTTCTGTAAACTGAAATGAAGCAGCTCATCTTTAAAAACCTCTTTGATCTGCTCTTTTAATTCCTTTGAATCTCCATCCAGCATTAATAATCCAAAGTTGGAAAAAAGACGGTTTACCAGAATCTGGATAGCTTGTGTCAAAGTATTTCCCTCCTTATAAGCTTCTTTGAGCATTAAGATCAACTCTGTCCCAAAAACAGAATCCTTAAATTCTCTCTCAAACTCGGAGATAAAATAGGTATCATTAATCTGAATTCTCCCTACAGGCCCCCCAGATTTTTCATTGGTTTCATAATAACTATTCTCCGTTTTAAAATGATTGATCTCAGCAAAATCATGATCTTCAGAGGCCATCCAATACACCGGAACAAAATTAAAATCCGGAAAAGATTCTTTAAGATAAGTACAGGTCTTTATGGTCTGTAAAATTTTATAGATAAAGAAAACCGGCCCTGAAAACAGATTCAGCTGATGTCCTGTTGTAATGGTAAAAGTATTGGGCAGTTTCAGATTTTCAAGATTTTCTTTCTGTTTTGAAGAAAGAGTGAGATCCGACAACTGTTTTTTAAACACATTAGATAATATATTCCTCTGTTCCGAAGAAAAGGAATCTTTTTTTAAATGGATCTGCTGGCTGAAATGCTCCACAGAAAATGTTTTGTTTTCAAAACCCTCAATCTTCTGATTCAAAAAATCTTTTACTAATTGAGGTATGCTTTCTATATCATTAAATGATATTTTATTAATTGTTTTCAACCTGTATCGTTTTTAGTTGAACAAATACCACAGAATTCCGATATTCAGTCTGAAATCATATACCGGATAGTGTGGAAATGCATAAGCTTTGTTATTTGAAATAAAGGTTCCGATTTGTTGCCCTTCTATGAAGAAGAACATTTTCTTTACCTTCATATTGATATATAGATCAGCAATAGGCTGCCCTCCAATGGAGAATGAATTTGTACCAGGAAGAACATACTCATTAAGAACAGGGAAATACTCTCTGGAATTAAATTTAGAGAAGTAATACACCTTAAGTCCTGCTTGAATTTCTGCTGCTTTTTTAAATGCCTGAGTCTGATAGAAGAAGTTTGCTCTCCCCACAAAACCTGGCATTGGAAGCAAATTCTTATTGGTTAATGCATTCTGGAAATGCAGTCTTGTATTCAAATGGAATTTACCATAACTGAAAGTGGCATCTCCTCCGATCTGAGAAATATTCAAAGAACTTTCACTCTGTTTTGGAGCTGCATTATTATCAAAATAGGTATAATTGTCGATTCTGAAGTAATTGGCAAAAAGTTCTGTTTTAAACCATTTCAGATTAATACTTCCTCCAAGTTCCATTACAGATTGATTCTTGGCATTTTCAAGATAATAATTGAAATTATTATATACCGAAGTATTCAATAAATAGTTGAATGACGGATAAGCGCTTTGGAAGTTTACTTTTGCATTGACAAAGTAATCTTTTATGGGCTCAAACTTCAGATTGTTTGTTGTTCTCAGATAACTTTTGAACTGGCTTCCGTTTGAGAATTCAAGGAATGAGTTCAATTGTACTTTATCCCAAAGTTTCACCTGTAGGTTTCCAACAGCTCCAATTCTGTTTTCTTTAAGCTCCCCAGGAAAAGGAACCCCATCAAGAGCTACTATATCTCTTATCCCAAATTTAATCATCTGATAACGTACACCGGCATCTAATCTAAACTTTTCATTATTGAAAACCAAGCTTAAAGTATTACTCAGATTGCTGGAATACTTTTTCGTTGTTAAAGGAAATCCATTGACTAAATCTGTAGGGGCCTTATACCAATATTCTTCCAAAGCATTTTGGTTATAATAATATTTGTTACCCTGATGGGAAATGGTATGTCTGATACTGAAGGGAAATTTTTCAGCATTGAACGGCGTAAACTGATGACTCAGATAATATCTTCTGTAGGCATATTGTGAGCTGGTTGAAGCTAAATTAACCTGAGCGTTTTGCCTGTTCTTATAATTACTGTCTCCACTTTGAAACAGATTGTCTTCGGTAATTCCTCCACTTTCCTGATTGTTGATATTCTGATGAAGGTAGTGAGCGAAAAGTTCATAGTTTCCACTCTTGGAAACATAATGTCCGGAGAATATGGTATTGTTATTTGCTGCAAGGGAGTTTCTGTAAAGCCCTTGTGAGCGAAGCCCCATATATTCAATGGCAAAATTGAATCTTTTCCCGATATTTTGAGTATAGGTAGAATTTAGTGCGGCCCCATTTCTCATCGCATTATGATAGATAAATGTTGCAGTAGGTGTTTTTACATCATAGTATTTTACATCGTTAGCACCAAGAATCATGTAAGCTTTGTTGGAAGGCAGTAAAGATAAGTTCTGTTCAGCATTCACCTCAAATACCAACGGATTAAATCCTGATCCAATATTGGCAGGTTGTATTCTTCCGAAGTTGTCTCTATTATTATATTGTGAAAAGATATAAGTCTTATCAAAAGTCATTACAGTATCAAAAACTTTTTTTCCTGAAAACTGGGTCTGGTACTGATAATCGTTGATGGTAGGTTTAAAAATTTTCAAGGAATCTTTCTTCCCGGAGTCTATGACCAGAGTGTCTTCCGGCTTTTTATCTTGTTGGGTATTTTCTGCCTTAGCAACCTGTGCATTGGCAACAAAACCGAGGAAAGTGATTATGAAAAGGATATACTTCATTATTCATTATTGTTCAGCAAAAATAAGAAATAATAGTAAATAAAAACCCCTGCTGTGAGCAGGGGTTCTCTATATAATATGTTAAATATTAATATAATCTATAGATTAGTTAGTTAAAAACTCATTAGCATCTACAGCTCCCTGAGGGAAAGGCAGTTTATACTTTTCACCTTTAAGCTTAAGATCAGACCATCTTACCCACTCGAAAGATAATTCTACTCTTCTTTCATCATCCAGAGAAAGACTAGATTTTCTAGCAGCCTGGAACTCAGTAAGCCTGTTAGTATTTCCTGCTTCAGCAGAAATAAGGTACATTTCAGGAATTCTTGAGATTAAAAGATCTGAATCTTCAGCTCTGGTATATTTATTTGAGAAAATAAAATTCCCTGTTGATGGAGCTTCAGCTATATCAAATAATGCTTTTCTTGTATCTGTTGGTCCTAAAAGCGCAACCAGATTCTTTGACGCAGCAAAGCAGTTCCATGTGTTAGCATCATAGCTCATAATCCATCCCCAAACTCCGTTACCTTCAGCTAAATTTCCTGCAAGCTTATATATAACTTCTGAATCATTGTTCTTTGGATTGGCAGAAATACTGAATTTACCACTCTTAATCAAAGCTTCTGCTTCTGCACCTGCACTTGCAATATCACCATTCATTCTATAAACTCTTGCAAGAAGGGCCATAGCAGCTTCTTTCGTAGGCTTAAGTCTTGTTTTAATATCAGTTGCACTTGCAGATTCTACATTATCTTTTGCATATTTCAGGTCATTGATAATGAAGTTTAATACTTCTTTAGGAGAGGAAGCTTTGATTGGATTAAAATCATAGTTCTCATCAACCAAAGGAACTCCTTCATATAAATCATATAATCTTAGGTAAGTTAAAGCTCTTACATATCTTGCTTTTCCTTTTTGAGCATTAGAAGCTGTAGGAACTTTCAAAATAGTATTTGCTCTACTGATAGCCTTATAAAAATCTTTATAGAAATAACTCAACATTACATCCCCCGGAGGCGTTGCATGATCATAAAGATACTGAATCTGAAAGAATTGAAATTTAACAGGATCATAGTTATCTCTTGCCATAATTTCCGAAGCCATAATCGCAAAATATCCGTAAGTGTTAGGATTCATAACAACACTGTATGATCCTATCAATAATTTATCAACATCATCTGAAGATAATGGAGAGTTTGCATCCAATGCAATCTCAGATTTTATATCTAATGCGTTATCACAAGAACTTAATGTTAATCCAAGTGCTAATAGTAATATGCTTATCTTTTTCATTGTAATTCTAATTAAAAATTAATATTCATTCCTATGCTATACACTTTTACGTTTGGAATACCATTAGTATCTACTCCTGATGAAATTTTAGAAGTATCAGCAAAACTTTGGTTAACTTTAAGTGATCTGTCATAGTAATAAGCTTCCGGGTCAACACCTGAATACTTAGTGAATGTGAATGGATTTCTTACCTGAGCGTAAAGTCTCATTGATTTAATGAATTTCAGGTTAGTTTTATCGAAGTTATATCCTATTGTGATATCAGTAATTCTTAAATAATCAGCATTTTCCAAGAATCTTGTTGACTGCTCATTGTTCCAAGCAGCAACAGCGGATGCCATATGAGGACGAGGTACATTAGTATCTCTATTATCAGGAGTCCAATAATTCATTTGATCAGCAACCATGTTTGGAGAGTAAGAAGGGTATCCTGTAGGTGCCCCTGCTTCCTGCTTTTGCTTGTACATAGCATAAATTTTCTTCCCAATCGAATATTGTGCGTTGATGGATAAATCTAACTTATCATATGTGAATGTTGTAGAAATACCTCCATACATTGGAGCAATACCACCATTGAATACAACTCTGTCATTAGTATCAATTTTTCCATCTCCGTTAACATCTCTATAGATCATATCACCAGCTTGAACCACTTTTGTTACATTACCAGCCTGATCTTTATATTCGTAACGTTCTTGAGCAATTCCAACTGCATCATATAAATAGAACGAACCTAAAGCCTCTCCTTCTTTTACGATAGAAACAAATCCTGTTGTAAACTGGCCTGATTTAGTACCAATTTTCTCAACAACGTTTTTGTTGTAAGAGAAGTTCGCTCCAAAATCCCATTTGAATTTTTCTCCTCTGATGATTTTTGTATCTACACTGATTTCAATCCCTTTATTATTGATTGTTCCAATGTTACTTAACCTATTGCTAAATCCTGACTCCTGTCCAATTGGAAGTCTATATAACAAATCACTAGTTGTTTTATTATAGTAGTCAACAGTTAAGTTTACTCTTTTGTTGAACATTGACAAGTCTAAACCTGCATCAAAAGACTTTCCTTTTTCCCACTTTAAAGTTTCGCTGTTTAATGATAAAACAGCCATACCTGGCTCCTGGTTTTGGTTCTCTCCTGAAGAAATTAGCTGCATACCTGCAGAATAAGGGATACCAGTTTGGTTACCTGTAAGACCGTAAGACGCTCTTAACTTAAATTCATTAATGAAGGGAACTTTGAAAAACTCTTCGTTAGACACTGTCCATCCTAATGACGCAGCAGGGAAGCTACCCCATCTGTATCCATCTCTGAATTTAGAAGAACCATCATATCTTGTTGAAACCATTAAGTGGTATTTGTTTTCCCAGCTAACCTGAGCTCTTCCAAAGAAAGAGTATAATGCCATGGAATAAATATTCGAATCTCCTTTATTAACAATACCAGCAGCAGATAACCAAGGTAAGTCATTTGAAACGAAGTTTTCTCCGTAAACTGAAGAATCCTCATAGTCCCATCTTTGGAAAGACTGCCCAACCATTACATTTACCTTCAATCTATTGTCAAAGAATCCTTTATCGTAAGCAGCAGTATTTTCTATTAGATAATCTCTGTTATTAGCAGTAAGATATGCTCCATATCCCCATGGCTGTCCTTCTCTTTCTCCTCTTCTTGTATTTGGAGCATCAAATCTGTTATATCTGCGAGAAGCGATATTTCCACTTAAGGAAGTTTTTAAAGTAATTTCTTTAATAGGATTATAAATTGCAAAGAAATTTGCTCCTACAGTCTGCCATTTGTCAGTTACTTGTCTTTCAAAGCCCCATAATGGATTGTTGTAATTAAACCTGTTAATTTTACCATTTGCAGCGTAAGGAGCTAAATTTGGTGGAGCAGCCATTGCATTAGAATAAGGCTGATAAGTATCATTATCGTCAGCTACTGGCTTTGCACTTGAATAAGTAAAATATGAATTTACTCCAATTTTAAAATTATCTGCGAACTTTTGTTCAACATTTAATCTTACTCTCGAAATTTCAAAATCATCACCACGGATAATCCCCTCCTGCCCGATATGGCCTGCAGAGAAATACATTTTAGACGATTCACCACCAGCTGTAAAACTTACTTGGTTATTGGTTACAGATCCTGTTCTTAGAACAAAGTCCATCCAATCAGTATCAATCCCTGTATTTGGCATTGGAGTAAGTGTCGCCATATTAGCAGGAGGTGCTGCTGTACCTGCTGCAATATCATTCAAGTAATTTTGTCTTGCAACATCATGTACCTGCTTATATTGCTGAGCATTAAGCAACCTTGGTCTTTTAATAATCTCCTGAATACCATAAGATGTTGAAAAACTAACCGCTGGTTTTCCATTATATCTACCGCCTTTTGTTTCAACCAATACTACCCCATTGGAAGCTCTGGAACCATAGATTGCTGCAGAAGCTGCATCTTTCAGGATTTCCATGCTGCTGATATCTTCCGGAGAAAGGTTTCCTAAAGATTCCTGAGGGACACCATCAATAATGTAAAGTGGGTTATTGGATGCACTTAATGACCCATTTCCCCTGATGCTGATTTTGGTTTCATTTCCTGATCTACCACCTGTGTTGGCAACTTGTACCCCAGGTGCTTTTCCTTGTAATGCTAACTCAACAGATGCAACCGGTTTGTCTTGTAAAACATCACTTTTAACCGTTGTAATAGATCCTGATACATCACTTTTCTTCTGCTTACCATAACCAACCATCACAACCTCTTCGATCTGAGTTTCTTTGGCAGCAGTATCCTTCTTAACCTTTTGAGCAGAAACAGCATTCCCTATAAAGAATAATGCCCCAACGCTCAATACACGTAGTTTAACATTCATATTAACAAATTTTAATATATTTTAATCGCAAATATGTTAATAAATATTAACATTAGCAAATTACATATGTACGTCCAGATTGTTTTTCTTTGCAATACCACAAGAAAACACTCCCAAAAACATGATGATTCATAATATTAACCTGTTTTTATTGATCAAAAATTAAAATAATAGTTTGAAAAAGCATTTTAACAATCAATAATTCGATGAAAAAAAAATTATCTATAATTAATCTAAATTACAATGGTGCTAATTTTCAACCAAATAGCTGTTTAAAAGTAAAAAAATCAATCGATTTCAGCACCATATAAAGTTTTATACAGATACTATGATTCCACCCATTTTCACCTATTTGTCTCATAAATAACACATATAAACATTCCTCTTTAGTTCAATCCTGCTATCTATAAAATTGTAATTTTAACATTCAAGTTTTAATTCAGCAATAAAGTAAATACCTGAAAAAAACTCTGCGAAAAGAATCAACTAAGTTTAAAGGAATATGATTTAGATACAGTGAACATAAACAAAAATAAGCCGTCTCAATGAGACGGCTTATTTTATATATTTATCTGAATATTATTTCAGCTTTTTCTTAACAGCTACTTCTTCGTACACTTCAAGAATATCACCGATTTCAATATCGTTGTATCCTTTTAAGTTAAGACCACATTCGTAACCTTTTGTTACTTCTTTTACATCGTCTTTGAAACGCTTCAAGCTTTCAAGCTCTCCGTCAAATTTCACAATACCGTCTCTTAACAAACGTACTTTAGACTGTCTTGTTACCTTTCCAGTAAGAACCATACAACCTGCAATTGAACCAACTTTAGAAATCTTGAATACCTCACGGATTTCAACATTACCAATTACCTGCTCCTGGATTTCAGGAGAAAGCATTCCTTCCATTGCTTCTTTTACTTCATCAATTGCTTTATAGATAACAGAATATGTTCTGATTTCAATTTCCTCACGATCTGCAAGTTCTTTTGCATTAGCACCAGCTCTTACGTTGAATCCAATGATAATTGCATCAGATGCTGCCGCTAAGTTGATATCAGATTCAGTGATCTGTCCTACACCTGAGTGAAGAATTTTCACGCTGATCTCTTCTGTTGATAATCTTTGTAACTGATCAGAAAGTGCTTCCACAGAACCATCCACGTCACCTTTAAGGATAATATTCAATTCTTTGAATTCTCCTAAAGCAATACGTCTACCTAATTCTTCAAGTGTTGTATGTTTTTTCGTTCTGATAGAAAGTTCTCTCTGAAGTTGTTCTCTCTTATTTGCAATGGTTTTACCCTCACTTTCGTCAGCATATACCCGGAATTTATCACCTGCTGTAGGTGCTCCATCTAAACCTAAGATTGTTACAGGAATAGATGGCCCTGCTTCCGCAAGATTTCGTCCTCTTTCATCAAGCATGGCTTTTACTTTACCATGATTTTTACCAGCAACTACGTAATCTCCAACTTTCAGAGTTCCTGCCTGCACCAACATAGTGGCAACATATCCTCTTCCTTTATCCAATGAAGCTTCAATAACAACACCTTGAGCATTTCTACCAGGATTAGCTTTTAGATCAAGCATTTCTGCCTGAAGTAATACTTTCTCTAATAGAATATCCATGTTATTACCAAATTTCGCAGAAATTTCCTGAGCCTGAACATTCCCTCCCCATTCTTCTACAAGGATATTCATCCCTGAAAGCTGCTGACGGATATTATCAGGATTTGCATTGGGTCTATCAACCTTATTCAATGCAATAATCATAGGTACCCCTGCTGCCTGTGCGTGAGAAATAGCTTCTCTCGTTTGAGGCATTACATCGTCGTCTGCTGCAATTACAATAATCGCAATATCGGTAATCTGAGCACCTCTAGCTCTCATTGCTGTAAATGCTTCGTGACCCGGTGTATCTAAGAATGTAATTCTCTGTCCGTTTTCAAGTTTAACATTGTAAGCACCAATATGCTGGGTAATTCCTCCAGATTCACCTGCAATTACATTTGTTTTTCTAATGTAGTCAAGTAATGATGTTTTACCATGGTCAACGTGTCCCATTACAGTAACAATTGGAGCTCTAGTAACCAGATCTTCTTCGTTATCAATTTCATCTTCAGCATCACTTTCTTCAAGGTCAGCATCTGAGAATTCAATTTTATACCCAAATTCATCTGCTACTAATAACAAGGTATCAGCTTCTAATCTTTGGTTCATAGTAACCATTACACCAAGTGAGAAACAAGCAGAGATCACTTCAGTTGGAGAAACGTTCATTAAACTTGCTAATTCACCTACTGTGATAAATTCTGTCACCTTCAGTGTTCTGTCCTGTGCTTCAAATTCTTGTTGACGCTCATCCTGCTCTCTTCGGTACGTTCTTTTATCCTTTCTGTGTTTTGCAGATTTAGATTTACCTCCTTTATTGGTAAGTTTTTCTAAGGTTTCTTTGATCTGGTTTTTAACTTGTTCGTCAGTTAATTCAACTGGCATAACTCTTTGACCAGGTCTGTTGTTTTGACCTCCTTTTTTGAAGCCACCACCTCCTTGACCACCTGGACGGTTTCCACCTTGGTTATTTCCGAAACGGTTTCCACCTTGACCGCCTTGACCTTGTGGACGATTTCCTTGTCCACCTTGTCCTGGACGATTTCCACCTTGTCCACCACCATTGTTATTGTGCGGACGGTTTCCACCCTGGCCACCTTGGCCTTGGTTATTATTTCCAGAGTTTTGATTGTTTCCACCTTGGCCTTGGTTATTTGGACCTCCACCTGGTTTTTCAATTCTCTTTCTTTTCTTTTTGGCACCAGCTCCTGGTTTTGGTGCAAACTGAGTTAAGTCAATTTTTTCACCTACGATCTTAGGACCGTCCAGTTTCTGATAAACAGTTTCAATTTTTTGAGGTTCCTGATTTTCAGGTTCAGCTTCCACTTTTGGAGCTTCTATTTTTTTCTCTTCTACCACTGGTTTTGGAGTTTCTTTTACAGGTTCAACCGGTTTTGTTTCTTCTTTTTTCTCCTCCATTTTTGGTTTGTCTTTTTTCACTGGTCTATTTCTAGATTCTATCTGAGACAAATCAATTTTATCCAAAACTTTAAATTCCTGCTTTTCGGGAGTTGCTTTTACTTCCGGTTCTTCTTTCACTATTTCTTCTTTCTTTTCTTCAACCGGTGTCGCTACAGGAGCAGCAGGGGTTTCTTCAATTTCGGGTTTAACAGGTTCTAAATCTATTTTACCTAAAATCTTAGTTTCTGGTTTGTTTGCTTTAGCTCTTATCACTTCAGGGGTTTTCTTCTCTTCAATTTCCAGTTTTTCTTCCGGAACTTTAGTGATCACCACCTCATGGGAAGCTTTTCTTTGTTCGCCATCTTTGGCAAACTCAGCTTCCAATGCAGAATATGCCGATTCTTCCAATTGAGCGTTAGGATTGCTTTCAACCTCGAAACCCTTTGATTGTAAAAACTCTACTAATCTGGACATCGAAATATTGAATTCCTTAACCGCTTTATTTAATCTAATTTTTGGCATCTATATTATTTACTGTTTTTTAATTTTTAAAATTAAAGTATTTCCTTTTTACTGTTTATTAAAATTTATTTTAAATCTTAATCTTCAAATTCTTCTCTCAGAATACGTTTAACCTCTTCAATTGTTTCTTCTTCAAGATCAACCATATTTAAAAGGCTCTCAGTTTCTTTATCTAATACTGATTTTGCAGTTGTAAGTCCTACTTTCTTAAACTCATCCAAAATCCACTGCTCGATATCGTCATTAAATTCTCTCAATTCAACATCGTCATCCTCGCTGGACTCTCTGTATACATCAATTTCATATCCTGACAACCAAGAAGCCAGTCTAATATTCTGTCCTTGTTTTCCGATTACTTTAGAAATCTCTTCAACAGGAGTGTAAACTAGTGCATAGTTAGCATCTTCATTGATATCAATTTTGTTAACAGTAACATTTCCTAAAGCTCTCTTCACCAAAATTTCAGGGTTTTTAGACCACTGAATAACATCGATGTTTTCATTTCTCAACTCTCTTACAACCCCATGAATTCTGGATCCTTTAACACCCACACAAGCTCCTACAGGATCAATTCTGTCATCATAAGCATCTACTGCAATCTTCGCCTTTTCACCAGGAATTCTCACTACTTTTTTCAGCATGATTGTTCCATCCTGGATTTCAGGAATTTCCAGCTCTAATAATTTCTCAAGGAATTTAGGTGCAGTTCTGGAAATAATAATCTGCGGTTTTGAACCTTTAAAATCTACTGTCTCAACAATAGCTCTGATATTCTCACCCTTTTTAAAGAAATCGGATGGGATCTGGTTTTCTTTTGGTAAAATGAATTCGTTTCCTTCATCATCCAACAAGATCACATGCTTGTGGCGGATGTGGTGGATTTCACCCACAACGATTTCACCAATTTTATCTCTAAACTGTTCGTACAGCATTGCATTATTATGCTCCTGAAGTTTTGTAGCCAAAATCTGCTTAAGGGTAAGAATATTTCTTCTTCCCAACTGTGCAACAGGAATTTCCATTGTAAAGTCCTCACCTACTTCGAAGGTAGGGTCAATCTTCTTCGCTTCAGAAATTTCAATTTCCAAATCATCATCTTCAGACATTTCGTCCTCTACAATTGTTTTATTTAAAAATATCTGAAAATCCCCTTTATCCGGGTTTACAATCACGTCAAAGTGGTCATCTGAATCGAATCTTTTTCTCAAAAGAGTCTTCAGTGAATCTTCAATAATTGCCATAAGATCAATCTTACTGATCCCTTTTTCGTCTTTAAAATCACCAAAGGATTCAATCAACGCTATATTATCCATCTATTCTTTTTTCTTTTTTAAAATTTAATTACTACTAATGCTTTTTTAATCTCAGAGTAAGCAATCTCTTTCTCCTCTTCTACATCTACTTTCCCTTTACCAACATCTTTCGGTTTACGGTAACGCAGAATAAGCGTAATCTTTTCATCGTCCACTTTTGACAATTCTCCTTCAGTTTTAGAAGAATCCTCCAGCATCACTTCTATCTCTCTTCCTATGTTTTTATTGAACTGTCTTGGTGTTACTAATGGCTCACTCAATCCAGCAGACATTACCTGAAGGCTGAAATCATGCTCTTCACGATCCATATTGAATTCTATAGCCCGGCTTGCATCAAGACAATCCTGTAAAGAAACTCCATTATCACCATCTAAAATCACTGTAACATCATCCCCTGCAGAGATCTTAAGATCAATAAGAAAAAGATCTTCTCTGGTCTCAAGGAATTCATTTAATAATTCTTCAATTCTTTTTTTAAACTCCATACATTCTTTTATCTTGATTTACAGTACGAAAAAAGGCTTTCTTTCGAAGCCTTCCCATTTTTTCCGTAAATCCAATGCAAATATACGCTTTTTTTCCAAAAATGCAAAATTATCTTATTATCAAGTAAATACAACGAAAATCATTTACATTAAATTAAACAAGCATGTGAAGGTATTTTTATTATTTTTGTCTTTGAATTTTAAAAACAAACATTTTGAATATAACGATTGTAGGAACAGGTTATGTAGGATTAGTTACAGGAACTACCCTTGCAGAACTTGGCAATTCAGTATACTGTGTTGATATTGATGAAAAAAAGGTAGAAGGTATGAAAAACGGCATCGTTCCCATCTATGAGCCGAACCTTGAAGAGATGTTTCTTAGAAACATCCAGTCTGAAAGATTATTTTTTACTACCAATTTAAAAGAAGCTTTAGATAAAAGTGAAGTGATTTATCTGGCATTGCCTACTCCTCCCGGAGAAGATGGCTCAGCGGATCTTTCTTATGTATTAAAAGTATCGAATGACATTGGAGAAATGATGACCGAATATAAGGTTATTGTTAACAAAAGCACTGTCCCTGTAGGTACCGCAGACAGGGTAAGAGAAACGATTTCTTCTAAAACAGACATTCCCTTTGATGTTGTTTCCAATCCTGAATTTTTAAGAGAAGGTTTTGCTGTTGAAGATTCTATGAATCCTTCGAGAGTTGTTGTAGGGGCAAGTTCCGATAAGGCAAAAGATATTATGGCTAAAATTTACCAGCCATTCACCAACACTGGCATTCCGATCATTTTTATGGATGAGAAATCATCTGAACTGACAAAATATGCGGCCAATTCATTCCTTGCTGTAAAAATCACCTTTATGAATGAAATTGCCAATTACTGTGAAAAAGTAGGGGCTGACGTAGATAAGGTAAGGCTAGGAATGGGAAGTGATGACAGAATTGGACAAAGGTTCCTTTTCCCAGGCATTGGATATGGAGGAAGCTGTTTTCCTAAAGATGTAAAAGCTCTTATTAAATCCGGGAAACAGGAAAATTTCAATTTTCAGATTCTGGAAGCTACAGAGAATGTCAATACTTCTCAGAAGGTAATTCTTGTTGCTGAAATTGAAAAATACTTTGGCGGAAATATAGCAGGTAAAAAGATCGCCATGTGGGGTCTTGCTTTCAAAGCCAATACTGATGATATCAGAGAAGCTTCTTCTTTAGACAACATTGCCCTTCTATTAGAAAAAGGAGCTGTAGTAGTGGCCTACGATGCCGTTGCTGAAAGTAATGTCCAAAAGCTTCTGGGTGACAAAATACAATATGCCAAAGGAATGTATGATGCACTGGAAGATGTAGACGCTTTATTTATTGCTACAGAATGGCCGGAATTCAAAAATCCTAATTTTGACCTTATGGCTAAGAAAATGAAAAATAAAGTTATTTTTGACGGAAGGAATATGTACCCACTTGAAATCCCTGAACAAAACGGATTTTATTATAAGAGTATAGGTAGAAAGACAATCACAAAATAAATAAATGAAAAATGTAATCATTACAGGGGGAGCCGGGTTTATCGGTTCTCATGTTGTAAGAGAATTTGTAAAAAAAAATCCGGATATTACGATCATCAACCTCGATGCATTAACCTATGCCGGAAATTTGGAAAACCTGAAGGACATTGAAAATGAACCTAATTATGTTTTCGAAAAAGCAGATATTACAAAACCTGAAGAGCTAAGAGAAGTTTTTGAAAAATATAATCCTGACGCCGTTGTACATTTAGCGGCAGAAAGCCATGTTGACAGAAGTATCACTGATCCTATGGCTTTTATTAATACCAATGTAAACGGGACAGCCAATCTTCTTAACCTTTGTAAAGAGTTCTGGACTTTGAATCCCGACCATACCCATGGAAGATTCCCTGATGAAAAAAGAACAAACCTATTCTATCACGTTTCAACAGATGAAGTATATGGAAGTTTAGGTGAAACCGGATTCTTCCTTGAGACTACATCGTACGATCCTCAATCTCCATATTCTGCATCAAAAGCAGCTTCAGACCATTTAGTAAGAGCCTATGGAAACACATACGGAATGCCCTTCATTGTATCCAACTGCTCAAACAATTATGGGCCTAATCATTTCCCTGAAAAATTAATTCCGCTTTGTATCTCCAATATCATTAACGAAAGACCTTTACCCATTTATGGAGATGGAAAATATACCAGAGACTGGTTATTTGTAATTGATCATGCAAAAGCTATCCATCAGATATTCAATGAGGCCAAAACCGGAGAAACCTACAACATCGGAGGATTCAACGAATGGCAGAATATTGATCTGGTAAAGGAGCTGATCAAGCAGATGGACGATAAACTGGGAAGAACTGAAGGCTATTCTGAAAAACTAATCACTTTTGTAAAAGACAGACCCGGTCATGATAAGCGCTATGCTATTGATGCCAATAAATTAAATAAAGATCTGGGCTGGAAACCTTCTGTAACCTTCGAGGAAGGATTGGGAAAAACCATTGACTGGTATTTAGAAAATAAGGAATGGCTGGAAAATGTGACTAGCGGAGATTATCAAAAATACTACAAAAACCAGTATTCTTAGGATGAAGAAATATTTCTTTTTATTTTTCATCATTTTCTCCGTCTCATCATATGCTCAATCTGTGATTCAGACAAAGTTTCCAACTGAATCGCAGAAAAAACTTATCGATGAACTCATTGAAATTAGCGGATATAATAATTCATTAATGCAAACAGCTAATTTATTACTATTCCGAAAGTCTATTCGACATGAAAATGGGAAAAGTTTTGAAGTTTTAAATACAGAAGAAAAGAGAACCATCCTTGATAAAATAAGAAATAATTACTCAAGAAAAGACAAACTCTATTTTGATTTCATGAATTTATCTGAAGAAAATTTGAAAAACCTCATCAAATTTTACAATGAAAATCCGAATTTAAAATCCAGTCAGTATTTATTTTCATCAGATATTATCATTCATAATCTAGACACTGAAATCAGCATTGAAGTAAATAAGATCTTAAAAGACAAATCCACAAAATAAAATGAAAGGAATAATATTAGCCGGAGGATCCGGAACAAGACTTTACCCTCTAACCATCGCCGTAAGCAAGCAGCTGATGCCTGTTTATGACAAACCTATGATCTACTATCCTCTATCTACATTGCTATTGGCAGGAATTAAGGATATCTTGATCATTACCACCCCGCACGACCAGGCCGGGTTTATCAAATTATTAGGAGACGGATCACAGATTGGTTGCAATATAGAATATGTTGTACAGCCAAGTCCGGACGGTCTGGCACAGGCCTTTATCCTGGGAGACCGGTTTATAGGCAATGATCCTGCAGCACTTGTTTTAGGAGACAACATCTTCTACGGTTCTGAAATGGGAAATTTGTTAAAAAATAAAACCAATCCTAATGGAGGCGTCGTTTTTGCTTATCATGTCGCAGACCCTGAAAGATATGGGGTTGTAGAATTTGACGACAACTTCAAGGCCGTTTCTATTGAAGAAAAACCTTTAAAACCAAAGTCAAACTACGCTGTACCCGGTCTTTATTTTTATGACAATAATGTAGTGGAAATTGCTAAAAACATACAACCTTCTGCAAGAGGAGAACTGGAAATCACCGATGTCAATAATGTTTATCTTAAAAATGAAAAACTTGAAGTAGGTGTCCTGGACAGAGGTACAGCATGGCTGGATACAGGAACTTTTGATTCTCTTCATGATGCTTCGGAATTTGTAAGTGTGATTGAAAAGAGACAGGGCTTCAAAATTGGATGTATCGAAGAGATTGCTTTCAGAAATAAATTCATTAGTGAAGAAAAATTACTGGAAACAGCTGCAAAATATGGTAAAAGTGGTTATGGCCAGTATTTAAAACAACTTGTTCGTTAACACCCCTATCATTTATAAACCTTGCAAACTATTGGCTTTATAGTCAATAGTTTTTGTCCATAATAACAAATATCAATATATTAGTTGTTATTTTTTAGTTTTATGTAAACAATAATTTACAGACTAAGAAATCCGGTAAGAATTAATTATTATAAATTTGCAAAAACTTACACAGATGAATGAACCACAGCAAAAGTGGACAGAAACAATTGAAGCGAATCATTCTTTATTTGATTTAAAGCTCAAAGAAGTATGGCGGTATAAGGATCTTGTTTACATGTTTGTAAAAAGAGACTTCATATCGAGCTTCAAGCAAACCATTTTGGGGCCAATCTGGTTTTTTATTAACCCGGTTTTAACAACAATAGTCTATCTGGTTGTTTTTGGAGCGATTGCCAAACTTCCTACAGATGGTGCACCCCCTATTTTATTTTATCTATCTGGTGTAACTCTCTGGAATTACTTTTCAGCTTCATTACTGACTACTTCCAGTACCTTTGTAGGGAATTCAACCATTTTCGGGAAAGTATATTTCCCAAGACTGGTAACGCCAATTTCAGTTGTCATCTCAAACCTGATGCGTTTTGGGGTACAATTTCTTTTATTCCTTCTTGCATGGGCTTATTATCTGAGCCAGGGAAAGGTGCAGCCTAATATTTGGATTCTCGCAACTCCTTTTCTTATCATATTGATGGCCTTTTTTGCATTAGGAGTAGGAATGATATTCTCGGCTCTTACTACAAAATATAAAGATTTGAGTATGTTATTGGGCTTTGGAGTCAGTTTATATATGTATGCTACTCCGGTAATTTATCCAGTATCCTCTCTTCCGGCAGGATTCAAAAAACTGGCATACTATAATCCGCTTACAGGGATTTTCGAATGTTTTAAATATGCCTGGCTTGGTGTAGGTGATTTCTCACCACTCATGCTGGGAATCAGTACTGTTCTTATTCTTATTCTTTTATTATTAGGAATACTTATCTTTAATAAGGTTGAAAAAACCTTTATGGATACCGTATAAGATTTAACTGTTATCATTAACTTAAAATCAATCAAAACATGCTGGCTTTAAAAGCAGAAAATATATCAAAACAATACCGCCTCGGACAGGTGGGTACGGGAACTTTATCCCATGACCTGAACAGATTCTGGCATAAGGTAAGGGGAAAAGAAGATCCTTATTTGAAAATTGGGGAAACCAATGACAGAACAACAAAAGGAGATTCTGAATATGTATGGTCTTTACGCGATATCAATTTTGAGATAGAACAGGGAGATGCCGTTGGAATCATAGGAAGAAACGGAGCGGGTAAATCTACTTTGCTTAAATTACTGAGTAAGGTAACCAAACCAACAACCGGGAAGATTTATACTCAGGGAAGAATTGCATCCCTGCTGGAAGTAGGAACAGGTTTTCACCCTGAAATGACAGGTCGTGAGAATGTATATCTTAACGGAGCTATTCTTGGGATGACCAGAAAGGAAATTACCCGAAAATTTGATGAAATTGTAGACTTTTCAGGAGTTGAAAGATATATAGATACTCCGGTAAAAAGATATTCTTCCGGAATGTACGTCCGTCTGGCATTTGCTGTAGCAGCACACCTTGAGTCTGAGATTTTGATCGTAGATGAAGTACTTGCAGTAGGAGATTCTGAGTTTCAGAAAAAATGCCTTGGAAAAATGGGTGATGTCACGAAGGGACAGGGAAGAACAGTTCTTTTTGTAAGCCACAATATGGCTGCGATTAATGAGCTTTGCAACAGTGCTATTTTATTAGATCAAGGCTCCGTGGCCATGCAGGGAGACAAAGATAAATGTATTATTGAATACCAGCGTAAGAATTCCTATATCTCTCATTATGAAGTCTCAAAGGATGGTTTTGAAATCGGAAATGACAGAATTAAAGTTCAGGCCTATTCAGCAACACCTATACAGGGAAATGTACTGAATATCAATTCAGGAGTAAGAATAAAGGTTGATTTTATAAGCACGATTCAAAATGCTACTGTAGATCTTTCTTTCTATATCAAAAACTCTCATGAAGTGATTGTCATGAGTAACGGCTTTATGATCAGTGAAAATGGAGAACCGGGAGGTTACTCTATCAGCTTTGATATTCCGGCCAATATACTTAATGAGGATTCTTATTATTTTGATATGTTTTGGGGAATGAACCGTTCTGAGATCGCATTCAAAACACAATCATTTGGTTTTGAGATCAATGGAATAAGAAATCAGTTTGGAGACATCAAAAAATCACCGGGTGTAATTTCTCCTGCTATTGTTTCGGAAATCAAAAAGTTATAACTTTTCAGTGCTCATCCTTCAAAATAATTCGTCATGCTTTTAAATATAATCTTTTCATATAACCGTGCCATGCAAGTAGATTACCTGCTGAGTACTATTTTAAAAAGAATTAAAATAGATGATTATGAAACTGTGATTTTGTACCATACCACAGGGAATCATCATTTAGGCTACAAAAAATTAATTGAAAAATATAAAAATCACTCCAATATCCGTTTTGAAGAAAGAAAGGAAATATGGTTTGATACTGCTTTTTTTAAAACACTTACCAACAGAAAAAATTTAAAATTCTTTCTGGAGAAAAATTTAAAGAATAAGCAGGGCGATAACTTCAAAGGGCTGCTTCAGGATTTATTAAGAAAGACCAAACATGAACTGATCATGTTTAATACCGATGATGGTGTTTTTTATAGAGATGTATCTCTGGATGAAGAAGTACTTTCTGAATTTAAAAAAGATCCTGAAAATTCATCTTACAGGATGTATGTAGGTGACAATATTGAAGGTTTCCCTGATTATATTCAGAAAAAGGGCGATCATTACGAATGGGACTATTATGCCGATAAGAATATCACACATTGGTCTTATCCTTTTTCAGTAGACGGAACAATATATAATACCAAGCATCTGTTAAAGGTTTTAGAAAAAATACCTTATCATAACCCAATTACGCTGGAAGAAAACGTGTTCAGACATGCATTACAGCATAAACTCTTCAGAAAAGGGATGAGCCCGCTGCAAACCAAACTAGTGGGAACTACTTTAAACAGGGTTTCTGTGGAGACCTTTAACCCAACTATCAACATCAGCGTTGATGAACTAAATGAGAAATTCATCGAAGGATATACCCTTCACCTTGGACTTCCCGATCATATTGATGTGGTTAATATTGTTCCATTTGAAGTAAGTGTAGTAAAAGGAGACCAGAAAGTACTTCTGTATGCTTTAGATGAAGATGGAAAGAAAATACAAAATTCGTATGGAATTGAAGGGACCAAAAACGAGTCCTAATAGATATATAAATTAAATGATTATGACTCCGCATATTATAGATTTTTTAAAGATCGGATCTCCGGAACTGGGATACATTACTGTAGCTGAAGCTCAGAAAAATGTTCCTTTTTCCATCAACAGAGTTTACTGGACTTATTTTACACCTCAAGATGTAATCCGTGGAGGACATGCGCATAAGAAGCTGCAGCAGGTTATCTTTGCAGTTTCGGGAACTATAGAATTCAACACTCAGGATCTGGATGGTAATGAGGCGAGCTTCATTTTAGATACTCCATCCAAGGGACTTTATATTCCGGAATTAATCTGGAGAGATATTAAATTCAGCCACAATGCTGTTCTTTTATGTCTTGCTTCTGAACTCTATGACGAAGATGATTATTTCAGAGATTTCGAAGATTTTAAAAACTACAGGAAATGATACATCCTTTAGCTGACGTACAGTCTCAAAACATCGGGGAAGGAACTTCCGTATGGCAGTTCTGTGTCATTTTAAAAGGTGCTGAAATCGGCAGCGGATGCAATATCAACTGCCAGGTACTTATAGAAAACGATGTGGTCATTGGAAATAATGTCACGATAAAACCAGGTGTTCAGATCTGGGATGGAGTAAGCCTTGAAGACAATGTATTCATCGGGCCTAATGTAACTTTTACCAACGACCTTTTCCCTAAATCTAAAAATAAAGATTTCAAACTGGTAAAAACACTGGTAAAAAAAGGAGCTTCTATTGGTGCCAATGCTACTGTTTTAGCAGGAATTACCATTGGAGAAAATGCATTAATCGGAGCCGGAAGCGTGGTTACCAAAAGTGTTCCTGATAATGAAATATGGGTAGGAAACCCTGCAAAATTTTTAAAGAATAATAACAATGATAAAGTTTCTTGATTTACAAAAAGTTAATCTCAAATACCAACAGGAAATAGAAGATGCACTGTTGCAGACCTTCAGATCCGGATGGTATCTTTTGGGAGAAAAAACCAAAGGTTTCGAAACTCATTTAGCTCAATATATAGGAACAAAACACGCGATTGGGGTAGCCAACGGACTGGATGCACTGCGTCTGATCCTTCGTGCTTACATCGAATTGGGAATCATGAAAAAAGGTGATGAAATTCTTGTTCCTTCCAATACCTATATCGCTTCTATACTGGCCGTTTCTGATAACGGATTGGTTCCTGTTCTGGTAGAACCGGAGATCAATACCTATAATATTGACATTGCCAAAATTGAAGAAAAGATCACTCCCAAAACTAAAGGAATCCTTGTTGTTCACCTTCAGGGAAGAATTGTTTTCTCGGATCAGCTTAAAGAAATTGCTCAGAAGCATGATTTAAAGATCATCGAAGACAACGCCCAGGCTATCGGAGCAGAATGGAATGGTATAAAATCAGGAAACCTCGGAGATGCTGCAGGATTCAGCTTTTATCCTGGAAAAAATCTTGGAGCATTAGGTGATGCAGGTGCTGTAACCACCAATAATGATGAGCTTGCAAAGGCGATCAGAGCATTAGCCAACTATGGTTCCAACCAAAAATATGTGAATATCTATCAGGGATTAAATTCCAGACTTGATGAGCTGCAGTCCGCTGTTTTAGACATCAAGCTGAAATATATTGATGATGAAAATAACGCAAGAAGAATTATTGCCAAAAAATTCATCAGTGAAATCACCAATGCTGATATCATCCTTCCTGAATATCCTGAAAATGAAAATGAGCACGTATGGCATGTTTTCGTTATCAGAACCCATAGAAGAGATGAGCTTCAGGCTTATCTTACAGAGCATGGCATACAGACCATCATTCACTACCCTATTCCGCCTCACAGGCAGGAAGCTTACAAAGAATGGAATGATCTGTCTTTCCCGATCAGTGAAAAAATTCATGCAGAAGTTCTAAGTCTTCCGATCTCCTCGGTTTTGGATGAAGAAGAAGTACAGACAATTATTAAAGCGGTAAACGAATTTTAAATGGAACAACCATTAGTAACAGTGGTAGTAGTGTCCTACAACCATTCACAGTTTATCAAAGAAAACCTTGACAGCATAAAAAACCAGACCTACAAAAACATTCAGTTAATTGTAGGTGATGATGCTTCCCCGGATCATTCCGTAAAAGTTTTTGAACAGTGGTTGCAGGAAAATAATTACCCTGCAGAAAAAAACTTCCACACTCAAAACACAGGCCTGCCAACCATGCTTAATGAATGCCTTGAGCTGGCCAAAGGAAAGTATATCAAAATCATTGCAGCCGATGATTTTCTGCATCCCGAATCTATCGAAAAATCAGTTTCCACCCTTGAAAAATTAGGAAAAGAATATGGAATGTCTTTTTCTCATACTCATGCTGTAAATAATAACAGCGAGATCATTGAGGATATTGCAGACTATGATGCATTGGGAAATATAGATCCTTATGTTTTCAGAGAAGAAATTTTAAAAGGAAATAGAATTGCGGCTTTAACGGTGCTATTAAGAACTGATGTCGTAAGAGAAACCGGCCAATATGATGCGCAGTTTATTATCGAAGATTATTACCGTTGGCTAAAGGTCAGCCAGAAGTATTTAATTGCCTATATTCCGGAAAAGCTAGCTTATTACAGACTGCATACCGATAATATTTCCAAAGTAAAAGCTGACAGAATTGAAATGGAAGCAGCCATGCTTCAGATGATGTTTGATAAAAAAGGAGTATCAAGAGGAAGTATCAATTACATTACTCAGAAACTATACCAATCAGGCACTCAACTTCCTGAAGAATATGTCAATGCCTATCATGTCTATCCGTTCCGTTCAAAAAAACTGGACTTTGCTGTAAAAAAGAAGCTTCCTGTTTCTCTGTATAAGGTTTTAAAGAAAATTATCTAAAAAATGAATCCTTTAATCTCCATCATTGTTCCTTGCTACAATCAGGCTGTTTATCTTGATGAATGTCTTGAATCTGTACTTCAACAGACCTATCAGAACTGGGAATGTATTATTGTCAATGACGGTTCTCCGGACAATACTGAAGATTTTGCCAGAAAATGGGTAGAAAAGGATACCCGTTTCCATTATGTTGATAAGGAAAACGGCGGTTTATCTTCCGCAAGAAATGCAGGAATAGCTGTTGCAAAAGGAGAATGGATTTTACCATTAGACTCAGATGATAAAATATCTCCGGCCTATCTGGAACTGGCTGAGAAAGAATTCAGCAAAGGATACAGTGTCATTTACTGTGAAGCTGAAAAATTTGGTACAGAAACCGGGAAATGGATTCTACCCGAATATACTCCACAAGCTTTAGCGGTAAGAAATGTTATTTTTTGTACTGCATTTTTTAAAAGAACAGATTGGGAAAAAGCCGGTGGATATGACACCAGCCTCATCTATGGTCTGGAAGATTGGGAGTTCTGGATCTCCATTCTTAAAAACGGAGGTAAAGTGTATAAAATCAAAGAAATTTGCTTCTATTACAGGATCAAAGAAAGCTCCATGATAAAAGACATGATCTCCGATAACGGGGACATGAAGAAAATGGTAACCCACAATATTGTATACAGAAAACACATCGAGTTTTTCACAAAGGAACTCGGTAGTTTTGAGAAGCTCTACGATAATAATCAACATTTAAAAAGCATCCTAAGCAGTAAGAGATATGTTTGGGCAAATAAAATTTTTAATCTTTTCAACCGATGAGAAAAAAGGGAGAGAAGATCGGTTACCTCAACAAAATGAAATACTATTCATATATTTGAGTATCTGAATGAAATGATTTTTTTTCAGATATGGAATATTGTTCCCCTATAACACAATTAATGAAACAACTAAGGTATGATTATTGGCAACGGTATTATAGCAAATGCTGTAAAATCTTATGACAGACAAGATATAGTTTTTTTTGCTTCAGGAGTATCCAATTCCCTGGAGACAAACGCATCAGAATTTGAAAGAGAATTTTCTCTTTTAAAAACGGTGTATGGAGATAACAGAGAAAAGAAACTGATCTATTTTTCTACCCTCAGCATCCACGATCAATCAAAGCAGAACAGCCCCTATGTCATTCATAAAAAAGAAATTGAAGCGTATATAGAAAATAATGTTGACCATTACCTCATCCTGCGAATAGGCAATATTGTAGGAAAGGGCGGAAATCCCAACACACTTTTCAACTTTCTGAAGACACAGATTACCAGTCATAATGAATTTACCCTGCATTTGAAAGCCAGAAGACTTCTTTTAGACATTGAAGATATCTCCAGGTTTGTAGAATCTCATGGTCTGCATTCCCATAATAAAACTATCAATTTCTCCTTTCCCTATTATTATGATTTAAAGGAAATCATCAGTGCTATTGAAAAAGAAACCGATAAAAAGGGACTTTATAACGAAGCTGATGAAGGTGATTTCTATAAAGTGGATTTTGATGAAGATATCACAACTTTTTTCTCCGGTAAAACTCCGGAAAGCTATTTAGAAACATTAACCAGAAAGTATATTTAAGATGGCTAATTTTTATGTAATTATTGTTACTTACAATGCCATGAAATGGGCAGAAAGATGTTTTACCAGTTTACGAAAGTCTAATATTCCCGTACAGACAATCGTTATTGATAACGGTTCTACGGATGGTACTCAGGACTATATTAAAATAACCTTTCCTGAAGTTGATTTTATTCAGTCTTCGGAAAATCTAGGTTTTGGTAAAGCCAATAATATTGGTATTGAAAAAGCTTATAAAGAAGGAGCCGATTTTTTTTATCTGATGAATCAGGATGCATGGATTTTCCCGGACAGTATGGAAAAACTGCTGGAAGTTTATCATCATTATCCCAACAAAGAGCAAATCGGGATCTTAAGTCCGATGCATTTAGACGGAAGCGAAAAAAAATTAGATTCCCATTTTGAAAATTATCTTGGAAAATATGCCAAAACAAACCGCTTAATTTCTGATCTGTTTTTAAAACAGCTAAGTAAATGGTACGAAATAGATTTTGTAAACGCTGCACATTGGTTATTACCTAAGTCTACCATTGAAACCGTTGGTGGGTTCAATCCGTTTTATTTCCATTATGGTGAAGACTATGACTATTTAAATCGTGTTGTTTATAATAAAAAGAAAGTTATAATTTGTCCGGATAGCCTTGTAGTTCATGATACTAAACAGCATAAAGTTTTTCAAAGTCCCGAAGCCGCTTATAAAGAAAAATGGCTTTCATTGAGGTTACAAAAACAAACCGAATTTATGAATCCTGCCTTTGAATTTGATCCAATAAAAATAAAAAAACAGTTATTATGGGATTTTTATAAATTCGCATTAAAAGGTTATACAAAAGAACGTATTGAGCAACGTGAAATGAATAAGTATTTTTTACCTCGCTTACAGGAAATTCATGAGCATCGCCAAAAAATCATCAACTCTTCACACCCATTTTTAAATATCTAAAAATTTCTAAATGAGTAAAAAAATTCTTTTTGTTTGTTACGGAGATTCAAATTCTCCAAAAGCCTGGTCTAATGTGCCATTTCTTTTTTCTGAAAATTTAAAAATGCAGGGATATGAACTCCTGCGTGTAGATTTATCACCCTCAACGAAATACGAAACATTATGGAATAAATACCCGGGAAGAATTTTATCCCGATTTTTTCCGAATCATCAATATGAATTTATTAAAACTCCTATTGCAAGGATATTAGCTTATAAAAAAATCAAGAGGGTTGTAAAAAACAATCCGGATCTTTATTTTGTTATTTTATTGACATTCGATTTTTATAATAAGTTCAATAACACACCATCGCTATTATTTCACGATTGGAGTTATGACATGGTGATCTTAGATCGCTTAAAGAGAAAACCCTACTTCTTTGAAAAATGGTTTATCAAATATCAACATGAAGCGTTTAACAATTCCGAATTAGTAGTTTCACTTTTTAAAGACGCACAAAAAATAATTTCTGAGCGCCATGGTAAACAAGTACATCACCTCGGCAGTAATGTTGTTAATGATATCAACTTTAATAAACCTACTGTTCAAGAAATTTTAGATAAGAAAAAAAATTCACAACAACTGCTGCTTATCGGATCGATGAAATACTTATTAGGGGCAAGAAAGTTGGTAGAAGCAGTTAGAATTTTACAGAAAGATTTCCCCAATTTAACTTTAAATATTATTAATATTCCTAAAGATAGATTGTTGTTACAAGATACAGATCGAAATATAATTTGTTATGAATATTTGGATAAGGGAGATCCGGAACAGAATACCCAATACTATGATCTTATTACGAATGCAAAAATTTTGGTAAATCCATCCGAAATTTGGGCTGCCTACTCCAGTACAATTGAATGTATGTTTTACTACACGCCTATCATTATAAAACCTTATGAAGCCTTTGCTTTAGATTATGGGGAAGAAAATGACTTCGGTATTTATCTTCAAAACACTGAAGTAAGTGATATTGTAGATAGTATACGAACAATTCTTATGATGAACGATGACGAGTATACGAAACTATGTTTAAGAGCACATGAACTGGTAAAAGATCAAACGTGGGAAAGTTACACAAAGAAAGTAATCGAACTGATGAATAATGTAGTAAATAAAAATTAATCCTTTGAAATCACTCCCTATCAGCATTTGCATTCTTTCCTGGAAAACAGGGAAAACATTGAGAAACACATTGAAATCCTATCAGAAGTATGGCCTTCTGAATATGGTTGATGATATTGTCATTCTTTTTCAGGAAGTAAGTGAATCTGACAAAAAGCTGGCAGATCAGTACAATATCAGATATATAGGACTAAAAGATAATATCGGAATTGGAAAAGGGATGAAAACACTGGCAGAAAATGCAGTTTGTGAAAATATTCTTTTTCTGGAGCATGACTTTGAACTTGTTGAAAATAAGGAAACCGCATTTTCAAGTCTCAAAAGCGGACTGGAGATGCTTGACAATGGCTTTGATGTAGTTCGCTACCGAAGCAGGAATACACCAGGTTATCCTCTTATTTCAATCAGACATAAAGGAAATGAGCTTGATTACTATGATGACTGGCATGAGTGTACTTCACCTCATCTTCTGGAATCTCTGCACTGGCTTGATCCGGCCTCAGAATTTCCGGACAAGATACAAAAGCAGGGAGAATATTTTGTGACCACCTCTCGATGGGCAAATTGGACTAATAATCCTTACCTTGTAAGAAAAAGTTTCTTGCTTGAGACCATTATTCCTTTCTCAGGAGAAACAGCTTCACTGGAAAGAAATATTGCGGCATGGTGGGTAAAGCAGAGCTTCAGGATTGCCCAGGGAGAAGGACTTTTTAAACATAATGACCTTACCAAATATCCGAAGAAAACCATTATTCAGAAAATAATAGGGAGATTGAAAAAAATATTTAAATAACACAAGCAAGATGAAAATTCTTTTCCATGAGGATGAACTCAATTACAGGGGGACTTCCATAGCAGTATATGATTACGCAGATTTCAATGAGAAATATCTGGGAAATGAGTCTATCATTGTATACAATAAAAACTCAAAGACCAATCATCCGCTGGGTGTTGAAAAATTTGAAAAAAGGTTCCGTGTACACGGCTATTCAGACTTCAGCGAGGTAGACCAGCTGGTCCGTGAACAGAATATAGACCTTTTTTATGCTATTAAAAACGGTAATATCGATGGTATAAATACCAAGGAATGTAAATCTGCCATCCATAGTGTTTTCAAACATTTTGAACCTCACGGTGATGTCTATGCTTATGTGTCTGAATGGCTGAGCCAGGAAATGACGGGTTCAAAATATCCTTATGTCCCTCATATGGTTAATTTTGATTCCCAAACCAATGAAGATTTGAGAGAAGAATTCAATATTCCTCCAAATGCAAAAGTTTTTGGATATTATGGTGGTCATATCAGCTTTAATATTCTTTTTGCCCAAAAGACCATTGAAAAAATTGCATCAAAATATAAGGATATCTATTTCATTTTTATGGGCGTAGATCCGTTCATTAAAAAGAAGTGGTGGAAATCCGTTCCTTCAAACATTATATTTCTTCCGCCAAGTTCAGATATTATCATGAAGCAGAAATTCATCAATACCTGTAATGCTTTACTTCATGCCCGTGAAAGAGGAGAAACCTTCGGAATTACCGTAGCTGAGTTTGCCATTATGGGAAAACCTGTGATCGCTTTTGCCAACCCTTCGGAAAAAGCTCATATCACACATTTACAGGATCAGGCTTATTATTATAATGACAGTAAAGAACTGCAGGATATTATTCTGGATGCAGACCTCACCTTATCCGCAAAAGAGCTTTATGAAAAGTTCCTTCCCCATCCGGTGATGGATACTTTTAAAAAAGTATTTATTGATTAATTATCAGGATAGAGGATTCAAGCGAAGAGGACTTTTTGAAACCATATTTATAACCTCAATGAACTTACTCATATTAAGCTTGAATATATTGTATTTGGAATGTTAACTTTTCCTGCTGTTTGACAAGTTTCATAAACAACTCTACTATTTTTTGTATTTTAGAATCACGAATTTGCTGTAAAATATGCGCGCTTCATCAGTCCTCAAATAATATTAAAATAAAAATGTCTGAGATTCATATTATCATTGTTACCTATAACGCCATGAAATGGGCAGAACGGTGCTTTACCAGCCTGAGAAAATCTTCTGTTCCAGTAAAGTGCTTTGTAATAGACAACGGATCTACGGACGGAACCCAGGAATATATAAAAACTCATTTTCCGGAAGTGGATTTTACTCAATCTGAATCTAACCTCGGATTTGGAAAAGCCAATAATATCGGTATTGAGAAAGCTTATAAAAATGGTGCCGATTTTTTCTACCTGATGAATCAGGATGCATGGCTTTATGAAAACAGCATGGAAAAAATGCTTGAAGTATATAACAGCCACCCCAACAAAGATGAAATTGGCATTATAAGCCCTATTCATGTGGATGGTTCTGAAAAATACCTTGACATCTTCCTGGATCAGTATATCGCCAAGAATTACGAAAAAACCAGAATGATCTCGGATCTGTATTTCCAGACTTTAAAACCCTATTACGAAATTCACTTTGTAAATGCCGCACACTGGTTGCTGCCAAAGAAAACCATAGAAACGATAGGAGGTTTCAACCCTTATTTTTTCCATTACGGAGAAGATGATGAATATGTGAACAGGGTTCATTTCCATCAAAAGAAAGTCCTGTTGGTTCCCCGCAGTAAAGTAGTTCATGATGGTGTACAGCTGCTTCACAAAATAGATTTTACCAAATACGAAGATGTTCGTATCGAAATCAATACGCTGAATCCGGGCCTTCCCAACGGTTTGAACCAGGAGAAAAAAGCATTAAAACAAAGTATGCTTAAAAACCTGATAACAGGAAACATCAGCAAGTACAAAGAATTGTCTCTGAAGTATAAAAAAATAAACAGAGATAGTGAAAAGATAAACAGCTTACGAAATCAATTGACACAACCAGGTTCCAGTTTTCTGAATCTATCGTAAATTAGCTGTACAAAAAGTGAAAATTAATGATGAAAAATAAAATATTATGTGTGGAATAGCGGGAATTATAAGCAGTAATGCCAGAAATTACCAGGAAGAAATCCGAAAAATGACAGATTCATTGGTCCACCGTGGTCCGGATTCTTCTCACTATGAATTTTATGAAAATGCCGCATTAGGCCACCGCCGGCTTTCTATCATAGATCTTTCTGACAATGGGAAGCAGCCTATGTTCTCCAATACCAAAAATGAATGTATTGTTCTCAATGGTGAAATCTACGGTTATCAGGATATCAAAAAACACTATGCAGAATATCCTTATCACGGAGGTTCTGATACAGAAGTCATTCTTGCCATGTATCAGAGAAAACAGGAAAACCTCATTCATGATCTTCCCGGAATGTTTGCATTTGCCATTTGGGATGAGCAAAAACAACAGCTATTCTGTGCAAGAGACCGCTTTGGAGAGAAACCCTTTTATTATGCTATCGGTAAAAACAATGAATTTATTTTTGCTTCAGAAATCAAAGCAATATTAGCTTCAGGGCTTATTCAGCCTAAGGTAAGTTCACAAGCACTCTCCCATTATCTTCAATATGGATATGTAAGTTCTCATCAGAGTATTTACAGTAATATTTATACACTTCCACCCGCCCATCAACTAATCTGGAAAGACGGAAAATTTACAATTTCACGCTATTACAGTTTACCGGCAAAAGACAGGGTTATAAGCCTTTCTGATGCTAAGGAAGAATTTCTTCATCTGTTGAAAAATGCAGTTAAAAAGCAGCTTATAGCAGATGTAGAAGTAGGAAGTTTCCTGAGTGGAGGCTTAGACTCTTCCTCTGTTGTCGCTCTGGTAGATGAGTTTTTGCCTCATCAGACTACTATCAGCTTCGGATATGATCATAAAGACAACGAGCTTAAATATGCAAAAGAAATTGCCGACAAATATAAAACCAATCACATTGAGGTTCACGAGAAGAAATCTGATCTCGTTACCTCACTTTTAAAAATATCCCCGTTTTTTGATGAACCTTTTGCAGATGCCTCTTTTATCCCTCATTATGAGATATGCAGAGCGGCAAAAAAGAATCTTACGGTTGTATTATCCGGAGATGTAGGAGATGAATTGTTTGGGGGATACCACTTCTATACCGTTGAAAATAAATTAAAAAAACATTTCAGCTATAAGAACATCATTGCTCAGTTTGGGTTAAAACTATATCAGCAAATAAAACCAACCTCATTCCTTACGAGGAAAAATATAGAGTTTTCATCTATTATGGATTTCCACCTGAATGATGTAAGAAATGCCTTCAATAAGAAAGAACGTGACCTTCTCGGGGTTTCTTCCGATTATCTGCAGACTTATAGTTTTACTCCTGATGCAGATTCTCTGAATGATATTATGAGAGTAGATCTTGAAAATTATGTCCCGGCCAATATGATGGTAAAATCCGACAGAATGGCCATGGCTAATTCTTTGGAAGTAAGAACCCCATTCCTGGATCTGGACTTTGCAGAATTCTGTATTCAATTACCGGATCAGTTGAAACTCAATGACAATAATGATAAAATTATCCTTCGTGAAGCCATGGGCTCTTATTGGACAGAAACTATCAGGAAACGTCATAAACAAGGGTTTGGCCTTGGAGTAAAAAGCTGGTTTGCTGAGGAGAATCTGATGAATTTTTCAAATGATCTGCTAAAAGATCCTAATCATAAGGTATTTAATTTTATTGACTTTAAAGCAGCTCAGAATTTCCTTGATAAGGATGAAAGACATTGGAATCTTTTACAGCTTGCTTTATGGGCGGATAATAATAAATCCTATTTGTAATGCTGGAAATATCCGTTATCATTCCCGTTTACAATGCTGCTGAATTCCTTGAAAAAGCTGTTCAGTCTGCTGTTCAGTTTGAAGAAGTAAAAGAAATTATTTTAATTGAGGATCTGTCTACAGACAACTCATTGGAAATTTGTGAGCAATTGAGTACTGAAATTCCAAAAGTAAAATTATTTCAACATCCGGATAAAGGCAATCATGGAGCCGGAGCAGCAAGAAACCTTGGAATAGAAAAAGCAGCCGGAAGCTTTATTGCATTTCTGGATGCCGATGATCACTATCTGCCTAACAGGTTCGATGCTGAAAAGGAACTTTTCAAAGACTCAAAAATAGACGGGGTGTTTAACGCTATTGGAACAGAATATTTAACAGAAAAAGGGAAAGAAGAGTTTCAGTCTAAATTTAAAGAAATCTCTCTGAGCACAGTTAATTACCCTGCTGAGGGTGAAGAAGTATTTAAAGGATTACTCAGTCTTTCAACTAAAACCTTCGGTACATCTTTTCATCTCAATTCACTTACTATTAGAAAAGCATCTCTGGAACCTCATCAGATACGATTCAATAAAGAGCTTCGTGTCCATCAGGATTCAGACTTTATCATTAAACTGGCTTATCATTGTCACTTAAAAACAGGGAACATCACAGAAGCTGTTGCTATGAGAGGTGTTCATGATAATAACAGGATCACTAAAATTGTAAAATATTCACCACAATATAATCAGAGACAGTTTCTTTTATGGCAATCTCTTAATCAATGGGCTATTTCCAGTCAGATTCCCGCAGAACCCAGAAAAAGAATCTATCTAATGTATAAATCATTTGATCTGTCTTTAAAGAAAGGTTTTTTCAAATACTGTACTATTATAGGAGAAGTCCTTAAAAACCCGGAAATATTAAAAACTAAATACCGTTTCACATACTACAATAGATGAACATGAAGATTTCAGTAATCATACCTGTATACAATGCAGAGAAATATGTATCAAAAGCCGTAGAATCAGCTTTACAGCTTAGTGATGTCTATGAAGTCATTTTGGTGGAAGATCAATCTCCGGATAACGCGCTTCAGGTCTGTCATGAGTTAGTTCAAAAAGATGAGCGGGTAAAGCTTTTCCAACATCCTGACTTAGGCAATCATGGTGCAGGAGCCAGCAGAAATCTGGGTATAGAAAAAGCAACCGGGGAGTTTATTGCTTTTCTTGACGCAGATGATTATTTTTTGCCTAACAGATTTACAGCTGAAAAGGAACTTTTTAAAGATCCAAAAACAGATGGCGTTTTTAATGCCATTGGTACGGAATACCTGACTGAAAAAGGTAAGGAAGAATTCATGACTAATATCAATGACGATGAACTGCTGACGGTCAACTATGCCGCAGAAGGAAATGAAGTTTTCAGAGGCCTCCTGGGACTTACTCCCAGAGTATTTGGTTCGTTTTTCACTTTAGATGCCCTTACCGTCAGAAAACATTCACTTGAAACCAAAAAATTAAGATTTAATGAAGCACTCCGCCTACATCAGGATTCAGATTTCATCATCAAACTTGCTCACCAATGTTACCTGAAATCCGGTATTATAGACCTTCCTGTTGCTATGAGAGGAATGCATGATGATAACAGAATTACCAAAATAATAAAGTATTCTCCACAATATAACCAACGACAATTTCTTTTCTGGAATTCTCTCTACGAATGGTCTACTACTTTATCTCTCGAGAAAGATGCAGCACAGCACATTTATCTTCAGAAAAAGGCATTTGAACTTTCAAAAAAAAAGGGAGTTTCAAAAACAATAGGATTGCTGGCTGCTGTTTTTAAAAACCCCTATATATTAAAAACTAAATATAGATTCACCTATTCTCACGCATAATAAACTTTTCTTAAAGTAATAATAAATCCCACAAATGGGTATTTCATGTTATTTTTTTCACTTTACAATGATGAATTTTCTTACAAAATCACTTCCCTGATGGCATCTACAGTGTTTGTGTGCCATTTTGCAAAAAAAACGAAATCTTAATACCTTAAAATAAAATTAAAACCTTAAATTTCGAATTCAAAAGGTACTAATAAAACGCAATTGTAAATTCTAAATTTATTGTAAAAAGGAGAAGAAATGAGAATCTCAGTAGTTATTCCCGTTTATAATGCAGAAAAGTTTGTTACTCAGGCAGTAGACTCGGTTCTTCAGTTTGATGAAGTGCACGAGATCATTCTGATCGAAGATAAGTCGCCGGACAACGCATTACAAATATGCCGGCAACTTGCCGAAAAACATGAAAGAATAAAACTTTACCAGCATCCGGATAAGGAAAACCACGGTGCCGGCCCAAGCAGAAACCTTGGAATAGAAAAATCAACCGGTGACTTTGTTGCTTTTCTTGATGCAGACGACTATTTCCTACCCAATAGATTCGACGCTGAAAAGGAGCTATTCAAAGATCCAAAAGTAGAAGGTGTCTATGGAGCTCTTGGAGTACACTACTATTCCGAAAAAGCAAAAGAGCAATATTATCAGTTATTTGGAGACAGGCTCACCACAGTCTATAAAAAATATGACCCTAAAGACGTTTTCCCGGGACAGCTTCATATGCTTGGAACCTTTGGACTCTTCAGTATTGATACTTTAACGATACGCAGGGAATCTTTAATGAATAAAGTAACCCCACTTTTCAAACCTCATTTAAGACTTCATGAAGACACTGAATTTTTGTTTCGTCTTTCTTATTATCTGGATCTTTATCCCGGAATTCTGGATGAAGCGATCGCTGTAAGAGGAGTACATGAAAACAACAGAATCACGAAAGTTGATCTGCGTGTCATAGATCCGTCTGTTTCCAGGGCAATGCTTTGGAAAGAAGTTGATCTTTGGTCTCAGACTGAAAACGAGATTTCTGAAGATGTAAGGATACATATCAAAAGGATGCACCGAAGTTTTGAAATCGCAAAAGCTCCCCTGATAAAAAAATGGGGAATGATCATCAAATACTTCTTTACAGATTATAAAAGCATAAGGTCCGGTCTGTACAACATAAATTTCCGGCATTCATTGATCTCTTAAAAACTAAAACCACCATACTTTTACAGCTTAAATTAAACACAAAAGAAAGTTATACAAGGTCATCAGAATCTTTTTATCGGGCACATTTACTGAATCAGATTAAAAAAAGTATATTTTTTTTACATAAAAAAAATTCAGGCATAAGTCTTTATAATTGATTATCTTGCAAAGCTTTTACCCACACAAATGATATAAAAAATTAAGTTGACAAAAAATGAAAATTTCAGTAATTATTCCCGTTTACAATGCCGAAAAGTACGTTTCTCAGGCAGTGGAATCTGCTCTGCAGTTTGACGAAGTTTGTGAAGTCATTCTGATAGAAGACAAATCCCCGGATCATGCGCTAGAAGTATGTGAACAGCTTACCAAAAAATACGATCGGGTAAAACTTTATCAACATCCGGATAAAGGGAATCATGGTGCAGGCCCAACACGGAATCTGGGAATAGAAAAATCTACCGGAGATTTTATAGCTTTTCTAGATGCGGATGATTATTTTCTCCCCAATAGATTTGATGCTGAAAGAGAACTTTTCAAAAAACCAGAAATAGAAGGAGTTTATGGTGCTCTTGGTGTGCATTATTACACTGAAAAGGCAAAAGAACAATATTATTCGTTATTTGGAGACAGACTCACTACCGTTTATAAAAGACATGAACCTAAAGATGTTTTCCCCGGACAAATCTATATGTTGGGAAGCTTTGGTTTATTCAGTATTGATGCTTTAACGATCCGTAAAGATTCATTAATGAAAAAAATGGATCCATTGTTTAAATCCAGCTTAAGACTGCATCAGGATACAGAGTTTTTGTTCAGACTATCTTATTATCTTAATCTTTATCCCGGAATTTTAGACCAAGCAATAGCTATACGTGGTGTACATGAAGACAACAGAATTACCCAGGTAGATTCTAAAAAAATAAATCCGGCAACTACCCGTGTCCTTTTATGGAAAGAAGTGGATACCTGGGCTGAAAACGAAACTACCCTTCCTGAAAATATAAAACTTCACATCAAAAGAATGTACAGAAGCTTTCAGATTGCCAATGCTTCCACTTCAAAAAAGTGGGGAATGATCATGAAGTTTCTTGTAACAGACTATAGAAGCATCCGTTCCGGTATTTATAACATCAATTTCAGGAATAATTTATTTTAAGTCAGTACACTATTTTCTTCTGACTGCAAGAATAGAATCTGCAATACGGTCAGTAATCCTCAGACTTGATTTTTTATACAAATGGTTTCCATCTGTGTAATCGTATTCTGAATAATTTTTTGAGAAGTCAAAAAACTGCACATTCTGTTTCCTTGCTATATCCCTCAATAATTTGTTAAAATAAGGATATTTTCTATTTTCAATAGCCATAAGGCCTTCTGATGTAGGGAGGCGAACCAGATAAACCTTACCTTTTGTTCTTAGATAATTAATCATTTCATTGATCGCTCTAAGACGCTCCGGTGAAAGTTCTACTGTATTAGCAAGATCTTTATAAAACAGTTCCTTTTTATTTGTTCTCACTGCCACAGAGTCCGGATGCATATTGATATTAACCTCCAGCCAGCCATCGTTGTGAAGGAAAGTATTGGATCGCCCCAGTTCGGCTCTTTCAGTATAAATTTTAAACCAGCTTCTTGTATAATGTTTCAGCAGATACTCATAGTTGGGAGACTGATCATAAAAATGCATATCATTCAATGGAGAATGCTCTTCAGGGAAATCTTTTTCTTCTTTAATGCTTTTATTTAATGACAGATTCCATGGGCTTACTGTAAAAATAAAAGTCCCGTTTTTGGTTTCAGGATCTAATTTTCTTTTCAAAGCTTTAAAGTAAACCTGTCCATAAGGCGATTCTACAATATTCAAAGAAAAATTATCAAAATCTCTGGAAAGCTTCTTTTTCAAAACTCCGGGAACAACTCCCTGTGAACCTCTTGAGTCACCCAATATAACATTTTGCGGCTTTTTCACAGCAAAATGCATATAGTTATCATCTGTATTACCATCAGCATAAGATCCAAGAATTGCCAATACAATAAGTACTGCAGCAAAATAAGGTAGTATTTTAATTAAAAATTTCTTCATGCTAAAACTGAAAATAAATAAATTCATTATTCCCGAAATTGGCATAACGGAGAATAATATAAATAACAACCAGATAGAAAATACGTCGTATCAAAGGCCTGAATCTTTTAATTTCTAATCCGTGAAACCTTTCTCTGTTGATCCATTCTATAATCAGCATCAATCCAATCAACGCCAATACTTTTACCGGCAACGGATGCGGAATAGAAAGCAATTCTCGGCTAAAAATTCTGCCAATATAGTGAATCGCCTGTGTTACAGATTCTGCCCTGAAAAAAATCCAAGCGATACAGGTGATCAAAAAAGTAAATAGGATCTGAAAACATTCTTTAAAAGAGGGTAAGAATTTTCCCTGAGCCGCAACTTCCATATTCTGGCGATTTCTATTCATCATCAGCAAAGGCATAAAATACAGAGCGTTGAGGCCACCCCAGATCATAAACGTCCAGTTGGCGCCATGCCAGAATCCTGAAACCAGGAAAATAATAAATGTATTTCTGATCTTCATAGAAAGCCCTCCTTTACTTCCTCCCAACGGAATATACAAGTAATCTCTGAACCATGAAGAAAGTGAAATATGCCATCTTCGCCAGAATTCTGCAATGTCTCTAGAGAAATAAGGAAATGCAAAGTTTTTCAGTAATTCAATACCAAATAGTCTGGAAACTCCCAGGGCAATATCAGAATATCCTGAAAAATCCCCATAGATCTGAAAAGCAAACAAGACCGTTCCTATCACAAGATTAGCAGGGCTTTCCGTCTGATAATTGTTAAATATTTCATTCACCAATGGTGCACAATTATCTGCAATCACCATTTTTTTGAAAAATCCCCATAAAATCTGCCGCATCCCATCTACCGCCTGCTCATAATTGAACACTCTCTTCCGCTGTATCTGAGGCAAAAGATGAGTAGCCCTTTCTATTGGTCCCGCCACAAGAAGGGGGAAATAACTCACAAAAACCGCATAGTCTGTAAAACTTCTCTCAGCCTTTATTCTCTTTTTATAGACATCAATCACATAGGAAAGTCCATGAAATGTATAAAACGAAATTCCTACCGGAAGTATGACATTGAGCAGCCACATATTGGCTTTGAAGCCAAAACCGCCAAGAAGGTCTGCAAAGCTCTCAACAAAGAAATTATAATATTTGAAGAATCCCAGAAAACCAAGATTGATGGCAATACTTAAAGTAAGCCAGAATTTAGCTTCCCGATTGGTCTTGCTGTTCTCAATTTTAATTCCTGATACATAATCCAGTCCAATGGAAAACATCAGTAAAAAAAGGAATCGCCAATCCCAGCAGGCATAGAAATAAAAACTAGCCAATAGCAACAGTCTGTTTTGCTCCTGAAATTTTCTGTTGAAAACAAACCAATAGAGGCAAAACACTATTGGTAAAAAAATAAGAAATCCTATTGAATTGAATAACATAGTAATTAGAAGGTATGGGTTATAATACTTCTCTGAAACCTATTGTTTCTATTTTTATATTATTCTTTTTACAAAAAAATACAAAGTTCAAGTTTTTCTCTGATAGAATATTCTTTATTAATGGAGGAACATTTATTATTTCAATCATTGTAAGTGTTTTAGGTTACACGATTTGTTTTCTGATTTTAATTACTCTTCTGGCACGTTATCAGCGAATTCCGGAATTAAATTTACAATTCTTATTACTAAAGCCTTATATATTATTCTTATTTTCTAAAAAATAATCCGCATTCAACCGTTTAAAATAACTTCGGTATTATTTAATGAGACAAAACATCTCTTGCTACAACTCCTGAAAAATCTTCAACGGATTTCTCATCCAAATGAACCTCATCCAGCCATTTATACGTGCTATCCAATCCATTATAATTGATATAGGAAACGTTTGTTTTTGAAGCAACAGCCTGCATACGGCTATCAAAATCCGGAAATGCCTTTTCTTCTATGGAATAAGGTACTTTATTGACAGGCATTCTTATGATCATCACTTTTCCGTGCTGCTTAAGAAAATCAATCGTTTTTTCAAGATAAAGAATTCTATTTTCAGATACTTTCAATCCGTTAATCCTTTCCTGAAGTTTTCTCATATTCTTTTCGTTGGACTTCTGTTGTTTTTCCGGCGCAACTTTTTTTATAATTTTCAGATCATATCTTCCGTTGTCTAAGATCGTAGAAACTCCAACGATGTTTTTAGGAGGTATGATTTTCTTATTAAGCTCATTGGTAATGGAGGCGTCATAACTTTCAAACAGATATTCAATATTGGGATTGATGGCTACCCTTGAAGTTTTTGCAACACTTTTATCATTCTCAATATAAAATTCCGGACTGTCCGGTTTCTTTTTATCTACCATTAAGGCTGTGGGCTCAACAGTTACAATAAAAACACCATCCTTAGTTTCCGGTTTTATTTTTTTCTCAATAGACTCCAGATATTTAGGACCATAAGGAGAGTGTGCCCAGGTAAAGGAATAATTATATATAGCCGTATTAGGATATTTTGAGTGCAAAATGCGATCCATAATAACAGGATCCATCAATGCAGCCCTTGAGCTTCCCAATACAAAAGAATTCTGCTGGGGAGAGGTAAATCTTCTATAAAAATCATCCGAATGTTTTGATAAAAAATAGGTTGCATATCCTAATACCAATAAAGGCAGGATAGAAAATAGGATCAATTTTAAAAGTGATTTCTTCATAATTTAAATTATGCTTGAGCTTACTGGGTTCTTTCTATAATTTCTGTTAATATTAAAACATGGCGTACATAAATCCTTTAGGAGCTATATAAAACAGAAAAACCAAAAACACCAGTACATAATAAAAGCCCCATCGTAAAGCGACATTCTTTTTCACCAAAATCTCCTTAATGGCATATTCCTTATCCCGGTTTCCCCATTCCAGCAACAGCATAAATACCATTACCAATATAACTTCTTTCTGGATCGGGAAATTGGGTAGCTGGAAAAATGACAATGAAAAAATTCCCTGATAATATTTCGCCGCCATTTCCATATCTTTTGAAAAGAAAAGAATCATCAGTAAAGTGAAAAGAACAAACGTTACAGGGATATTCTTTATTTCATCTTTTGTAGGTATGAAGTTGTTCGAGGTTTTAATCTTCTTATTCATTTTCCCACTCAGAATCAATGGAATAAACATGATTCCACTTACCAGTCCATGAATAATATAATGCCATTCTGCTCCATGCCAGAATCCCACTACCAGAAAATTAATAATGATGGCCATAATCAATCCATATTTATCATAATCTCTGAAATGGATGGATAAAGGAGTGAAAACATATTCAGTAAGCCAGGAGGTCAAAGAAATATGCCATCTTCTCCAGTAATCGGCAACATTCTGCGCAAACAGTGGATAATTAAAGTTAGGTTGAATTTTAATCCCTAACAGCTTGGAAATACCTATAGCCATATCCGTATATCCTGAGAAATCTGAATACAACTGGATAAAATACAATACTGCCCCAACAAATAAAGCGCTTCCATTTAAGGTATGATAGGAATCAAATAGCTGAGAAGTAATTCCGGCAATATTATCTGCTACTACCAACTTTTTGAAAAGCCCCCATAAAACTTGTTTCAGTCCATCTGTAAATTGAGGGGAAGAAAATTCTCTTTTTATTTTCAGATTTTTCAAAAATGGTGTGGCTCTGTCAATTGGTCCGGCAATAATACACGGAAAAAAGGCGATAAAAACAGCATAATCCAACAGAGATGGAATTTCCTTCAGCTTATTATTCCTGATATCCAACAAATAACTTATCATCCTGAACGAATAGAAACTGATCCCTATCGGAAAAATAATCTTTAATACTCCCAGTTGATCCTTAGCACCAAAAAGGTGCAGAAAATCATTAAAGTTCTCAATAAAGAAATTAAAATATTTAAAATATAAAAGCTGAATCAGGACAATAAAAACCCCTGACCTCAACCACCATACCTTAGACTTTTCTTTCTGAGCAGATTTTATTTTATTCCCTACAAAATAGGTAACCCCTGTAGTAGCAACCAATAATGATAAAAACTCCCAACTCCAACTGCTGTAAAAGACATAGCTTCCTATAAGCAGAATTATATTTTGGACCTTCGAGGTTTTTCCACCGAGATAATAAATAAAATAGAGCGCAATAAAGAAAATTATAAAGCTGTATGAATTAAGAAGCATACAACATCTGTTATTTAGAAGTTATAGAGTCTATCATTTCCCCTACATCATTCCAGCTTCTGATTTCTGATGAAGTAAAGCGGATTCCAAAGGCTTTTTCTACCGCTACAATTAACTGAATATGAGAAAGTGAATCCCATTCTTCAATGTCTTCGGCAGTAGTTTCCGGAGTCAGTACAATTTCATTATTATCCAGTTCATCACGGAAAATATCAGTCAGCTTAGCTAAAATTTCATCTTTGTTCATAGTGTCTTGCAATGTGTTTTATAGTTTATGATTAATATATACTTGTTTGTTTTTGTAGTCCTCTACATCCAGCACCCATCGTCCATCCTTTTCTGTGAAGCCCAATCCTTCATAATGATTCATCACCATTTGGTTCTTCGCCGTTGGAATAAACTCTCCTTCTACATATCTGTATCCGTTTTTCCGGGCGACATCTAAAATCGTATTTAAAGTAAAGTCTTCCATTCCCCTTTTCAGAACACGGCAACTCATCAGCCATGTATCTATAAAGAGTGTTTCCTGATCTTTCTTTTCAAGAACAATTACACAGATTAGTCCATTATCACCATACTTATCTTCGAGAGTAAAAGAAATGGTATAATGAGCATCTGAATTCATCAATTCTTCAACGTCCTGTTCCGTATACCTTACTGTTCTCAGATTAAACTGATTGGAACGTTGTGTTAATTGGGAAACCCTCGGCTTTGAAAAACTGTTGAATGCCTGAACATCAGAAACCATATGAAGACTCTTAAGAAAATCTTCAACGTTCGTGAATCGCTCTACATCAACAATCCTCTGAGCTTCTACCTGATACTGTTTCGTTCTTTCAGCATCATTTTCTGAAAAGCTTGCTGTTTCGAAAAGATTTAAGCCGTAAAGGTATTCCAGATATTCTGCGGGATCTTCCGGAAGTTCCGGAACACAAACCTCAGGCAGGTTTTCTCTTACAATATTCCTTTCGAACGGATTATCATCCAGAAATACCATAGAATCAAATCCTATATTCAGAATTCCCTGAATTTTCCTGATATTATCTGCCTTATTCTCCCAATTGGCAACAAAAACAGCAATATCATCAAGCTTAAGAACCATGTCAGGATGTTTCTCGAAAGGCTCTTTGGCTTTATCTTCATCATTTTTACTGCAGACAGCAAGGATCACTCCTCTTTGCTGAAGGGCCTTCACCCAATATTGGAATTCTGTAAATGCTTTTCCGATCCCAAAACTTCCAATCTGTATTTTTTCAAGGCCATCATCACCAATAATCCCGCCCCAGGTCGTATTATCCAGATCAAGAATCAGACACTTTTTAAATTTACCTTCCAATGAAGAAATGATTCCGGTAATATGATGGGCTACAATGGGTAATACATCCAGAGACAGCACCATTTCCGTATTCACATAAATATTGGGAGAAAACATAAAATCTCTTCCCCATTTATTCTGAATGGAAACCAGGTCTGCAATAAAGAAATTATCATTTTTAAATGCAATTTCTGCTGAAAGAAGATAATTAAGTTTATTCTGCTGGAAAACGAATGAGGACTCTACCTTATTGGAAAAATTCCCAAAAACCTGATTATTGATCGATGGAAAATTACAGTAGATTACTCTGCTTTTGCTTCGTTCCTGTATCGTTTTATATAACTCTGTCACATAAACAAGCTTATTTTCTGCAAAACAAACCTGAGGATCATATGATTTGTAATACTGAGCCAATAACTTATGAGACGATTCAAAAATGATCGTATAATGAGCATTGAATTCATAGTATTCAGATGTTGGATCCAGAATCTGACGGGAAATCTGCCCGAAATCAGCCTCAAAAATTTCAAATTCAAAACCTTCATTTATTGCGGTTCCTTTTAAGGCAACATTCAGGAATTGAGTTGCGGTATCACCCAGCAGAGCAATTTTTATTTTTTTAAATCCTTTGGAATCTTTACGAAGTTCTTTTTTAAGTTCCGAAAATGTTTTATACATAAATATTCTTTTTTATTAAAACATCAATGTATGCTCTCCCGGCACTGAAAGCGTTTTTTTATTATATTCCTGACCAATGAATTTCTGTATCAGATCTTCATCTGAAATATAAATGTTGGGAACCATTCTCATTTCCATAATTGTGTTGCTTTGTTACAAAAATAAAGATTTTTATCTGATTTTCAACTTTTTCAGATAATCTCTCAGTGGTTTTTCAATACACTGATAAAACAAAATAGAAGTCAGGATAACAACGATTATATAAATCCCAAATACAGTATCAATAGAAAAATTATACTTACGCACCAATTCTCTCAGAATATAAAGAACAGGAATATGGGTAATATACACTGCGTAGCTTGCCTCACCGAGATATTCCAGAGGTTTCAAAGAAAACAGCTTCGTTAAGACCCCATTATTCTTTGATATTAAAATAATAAGCGGAATAAAAAAGACAGCCATCAACCCATTATGATAAAATACAGGAAGGAAAATCAATGATAACAATACAAGTCCGAAAATAATAATTACAGGAATATCATAATTCTTCTGCCCTGAATTTTTTACAAAAAAAAGTCCCGCAAGGTTTCCCACTAAAAATTCATTGATATGCATCAGCGGAAAATAATACAACAGCTCATGGCTTCTTGTATGAGGTCCTTTATAATAAGATGAATCAGCATAGAGACTGCAGAATACCTGTGTAACGATCCAGATAATAACTGTTATCACCCAGATCCTTTTATTTCCTTTAGAATAAAAATAATTATAAAGAAAGGGAAACAAAAGATAAAACAGAAGTTCTACAGAAATAGACCAACCGGGAAAATTCACAATCATGCCTTTCAAAACCCAGCTCTGAAACCCGGACAGATATAAAATGCATTCATAGACAGTGGAACTGGAATATCTGGTCACCAAATACAGCAAAAGCCCTAGTACATACAGAGGATAAATTCTTGCAAACCTGTTTTTATAGTAATCAGAATATTCGATCTTATCTTTTCTATGGTAAGCCACAATCATAATAAAACCTGAAAGAATGAAGAAGTAGCTGACTCCTACATTTGCTTTCAGGAATATATTGGATATATAATCAATTTTATATAAAAACAGATCTTTATTGAAATGGGAAATGACAATCGCCATTGCTGCAAGAAATCTGGTAAACGTTATCTGGCTTATTCTCATAAAACTCTTAAACAGCCGTACTATAAATTGTATATGAAGATTTTGTCATCCAGAAATCTTTAACTATAGGCTCATTATATTTTTATCCGAATAGAATAACAAAAGAAATTATCCCTGCTATGAAACTATTTAATAAAAACACCTATATATTTCCCTTCGTATTCTACTACTGTGGTCCCTATATTATTTTTTTCACAAAAATCCTGATAGGCAGAATTATCACCAATATCATCACTGATGAATACACCACCTTTCTTTAAATGACTGTAAAGCTCATCATATGCCCACATTCTTCCATTATAGCTCTTATCAGAATCATAGTGAAGAACATCGAAGACCGTATTTTCTGCAAAGATCTTCGGCAATGATTCCTTATCGGCAAAACGAAATAACTTCCAGTTGCCTTTAAGCGTTTCAGGAACTACATACCCTACATATTGATCTCCATCCTGTGCAAGATAAGGCATATCTGAACTGTATAGCGTTCCATTTCTTTTTACCAGAGATAAAAGTGATGCCAGTGAAGACCATCCGTACGCTACACCTGTTTCCACCACATGCTGAGCATTGGTAAACTCACATGCATAGTAGATCAGCTCCAAAGCTCCGGGGCCACCCATTTTTACGGGACAATCCTTTTCTCTTTGGCTAGCCTTTGCTAAAATTTCCTGATAATCATTACGAAAAGCATCTGTTCCAAGCCCAAAAAGCTTTGAAACGGCTTCTTTCTGAGATACTGCCCTTTCGGCTGCCCAGGAATTCGTTTTTTCCTTCCCTTTAAAAGCATTGCCTCTGTTGACTGTATTTTTAATAATTTTCCGGCCTAATTCCGGATAAAGGTCGGGTCTTTTCAGATATCCGATAAATGTTTTGAGAACTCTCGTTATTTCACTCACTGTGTTATCTTTATAATAAAGCAAAAATAAAGATTTTTTTTTCATTTATATAAAAACAGATTATATTTGTGTAACTCAAGTGAAAAAGCATTACCCTATCCCTATTATGAAAGATGCCAGTTTATCATCAGGATCTCATTGTTCAATGAACCCTTTTTTATCAGAATATTTTCTGGAATATCTGCCGGCAATACCTGATAAAAATAACAAGTTCTGTAATCTTCACACTCAGACTGAAATTAACGCTCAACACTCTTTATAACTCAATATGAAGTTTTCCGTACTCATCGCTCACTACAACAATGCAGTATTGTTCAGGGATTGTTATGATTCTCTGCAGAAACAGACCTATGCTGACTGGGAAGCAGTTATTGTAGATGATGCCTCTTCAGAAAATGAAAAAAAGCAGGTAAAAGCTATCATTGCAGGAGATGAAAGATTTAAGTTTTTTGAAAATGAAAAAAACAGTGGCGTAGGTGTTACAAAAAGCAGACTTATAGAGCTGGCTACCGGAGAGATTTGTGGTTTTGTAGATCCTGATGATGCCCTACTTCCTACAGCTATCGAAAAGGCAGTTCAGGTTTTTAAAAATAAAAAGAAAGTAGTACTTACCTACTCCCGCTTTATGGGATGCGATAAAGATCTGAAGCCTATTGCACCTTTTAAATCTGCCATGCAGGTAAGAAACGGAGATCCGTATTTCTTCAATTATCCCAATCAGATCAATCATTTTGTAACCTTCAGAAAGGAGGTCTATGAAAAGACAGAAAAAATGAATCCGGAATTAAGGATAGCAGAAGATCAGGACCTTTACTTAAAAATGTATGAAAAAGGGGACGTTTATTTTATAGATGACACCAATTATCTTTACAGAGCCCACTCTGGAGGTATTTCTCAGAATAACAACAAAGGTAAATCTTACGATTATTTTGCACAGGTTGTACTGGCAACGATGAAAAGAAGGAACCTTACAAGCATCAACGGAAAAAAGATTCCGGAAAAGTATACCAACCATCAGGAGATCTTTGCTCTTTTAGAATATCAGCACGGAATTTGGTACAGGATAAAGAAAAATATAGCAATCACATTACAAAAACTTTTCAGATAATGTCAGAAAACAAGAAAATACAGGTTCTTTTCAGGCACCGCTCTATGGAAATGGGAGGGGTGGAAAAAGTTATTTTGAGCATGCTCAATAACCTTAATCCTGAGAAATTTGACATTACAGTCTGCCTTAATCTGAACCAGGGAGAACTGAAAGATGAATTTCCAAAACATGTAAAAAAAGTATACCTGACGGAAGGAAAGGAAGATTTTTCACAAAATCCCCTTATTCATAAACTTCAGCTCATCCGCCGAAGACTGAAACTGTCAAGAGCATTGAAAGATCACAAGATATCCGACCGTATCCTGGGAAATAAAAAATTTGATATTGAGATTGCTCCAACTTATGCTGCTTTCTCATCCGTAATTCATTCCAGTAATAGAGTTTCAAAAAAAATAGGCTGGTTCCACTCTGAAATCAATATTCCGGGAATGAAGCCATTAGTTTCAGATATTCTTAAAAACTTCCCTCAGTTTGACCATATGATCTACTGTTCTCAAAAGATCAAAGACATCATGCATCAATCTTACCCGGATCTGCAATATCCATCTGAGAGTGTAGTGATTAATGCTATTCCTATTGAAGAAATTAAAAGGAAAGCAGAAGAAAAAATAAACGATTTTCCTAAAGGGCCGGTTTTTGTTTCTGTAGGCCGTCTTCATACAAGAAAAGGGTATCATAAGCTTATTGACGCTCACAAAAAACTTATGGATGAAGGGTTTAAACACAGTGTCATGGTTGTGGGTAATGGTGAAGAAATGAAAAATCTGACAGAACAGATTCAAGCCAATAATGTGCAGGATACCTTTATTTTATGTGGAAATAGAATGAATCCTTATCCTTACATCAAAAATGCAGATTACTTCATCCTTTCCTCAGAATCAGAGGCCTGGCCGCTGGTTGTTGCAGAAGCATTAATTCTTCAGACTCCCATTATTGCAACAGATACCGGCGATGTAGGAGTAATGGTAAGAGACAGGGAAACCGGATATCTCATCAATTATGACACAAATGAGATGTATGAAGCAATGAAAACATTTCTGACAGATCCGGAACTTGTTTCCCATATCAGAAAAAATCTCGAAACTATAGAAGACCAATTTGATAATCAGAAGATTTTCAATGCCGTGGAAGAGATCATTGAAAATCTTTATCAAAAATAATTATTGGGCAGAGTATCCTCCGTCTACAACCAGATTTGAGCCTGTTATCCATCTTGCAGCATCAGAAAGCAAGAAAATACAGGCATTTGCCACATCTTCAGGTTTTCCAATTCCAAGCGGATGCTTTTTAAGGATTTCCTCAGCAGCATCTTCACCAATGTTTTCAAACATTTTCTCCAGAATTGGAGTATTCACCATTGCCGGACTGATACTGTTGACCCTAATATTACTTCTTGAAAGCTCCATGGCCATAGAGCGTGCACCTGAAATTACAGCTCCTTTACTCGATGAGTAGGCAGCCTTTCCGATTTCACCCACCATTCCTGCTACAGAGGATATAAATACAAAACTGGAAGTTTCGTTTTTATATTTTTTAAGGGATAAAACTTTCGCGATTTCAAAACCTGCAATTACATTCACCGCAAAGATATCCTGATACAACTGAGGCGTATGTTTTTTAAGTGGCAATGTTTTTTCCACTCCTGCACAGTGGATAAATCCAGCAATCTTACCCAAAATTGAAACCTTTTCAGCAATTAATTCTTCAAGATTTTCACATTGTGCGATATCAGCAATAATAGTTTCTACTTTAGTGTCCTGAGCCAGCATGGATACCGTTTTCTGCAGTTCTTCATCATTCCTTGCGATAAGGATAAGACTGGCGCCACTTTTACTGCATTCTACAGAACAGCTTCTCCCGATCCCGGAAGAAGCCCCTGTAATAAGAATTATTTTATTTTCTAATGAAAACTGATTCATTAATCTTCAAAGTTTTCTTTACCAATAAGATCTCTCAGATCTGAAACAGTTTCAATATCCTTAAATTGTTTTGTATCAATTTTTTTATTGAAATTTTCGTCTACAAAAGCGATAACGGAAAGTAAGCTGATAGAGTCATAGCTTTCTAATGCTTTCAGATTCGTTTCTAATGTAAGCGTTTCATCTTCTTCCAATTCTTCTTGTAATTTTTCTAAAAAAACGGATGTCTTCATATATTTTTTATTTTAATGATGTTAATAATTAAATTTCCAATATCGTTGCGCCCCATGAATATCCCACTCCAAAACCGGCCAGTAAAACCTTATCTCCTTCCTTCAGTATTCCCTTGTTCATCATATTTTTCAGAGCAATCGGAATAGTGGCAGAAACGGTATTTCCTGTTTTTTCCATATCAATATAGAACTTTTCTGTAGGAATTTTGGTCTTTTTCCTCAAGTAGTTCAGCATGAATGAATTGGCCTGATGAAATACAAAATGATCAATATCATCCATCGTCAACCCATTCACTTCCATCGTTTCCTTTACCAGCCCGGGAATATTTTCAATCGTGAAATTAAAAATCTCTGGTCCGTTCATATAAAGATTTTCCGGTGAAAACTCATTTTCAGGGTTCAGTTCAAAATCTGTTCTGAATGCTCCTTTTTTAACAATAAGATTTTCTGCTCCACTGCCATCTGTACCCAGGCAGAATTTATAATCACTGCCGCTTTCAGACTTTTCAACAATTGCCGAGGCCGAGGCATCCCCGAATATACTTCGGTTTCCTTTATCTTTTGGATTAATATGCTTGGTATAGGTTTCTGAGGTAACCAATAAAATATGCTGGGCAATTCCAGCTGCAATTAAGCCTTTGGCAAACGCCAGTCCATATACAAATCCGGAACATCCAAGATTAAAATCCATAGCTCCAATATTTTTTCTCAGGCCAAGCTTATCCTGCAAAATACAGGCTGTAGTAGGAAGGAAGTAATCCGGACTTTGGGTACAGAAAAGAATAAAGTCTATCTTATTCCTGTCATAGTTTTCAAAAAGCCTTTCGGATGATTTCACGCCAAGGTCCAGTACCGTTTCGTTTTCTGATGAGATGTGGCGCTGTGCGATGCCTACTTTTTCATGGATCCTTTCGGAACTCCATTCAGGGAACTCTTTTTCCAAATCCTCGTTGGTAAGAACCAGCTCCGGCAAATAATATTCTATTTTGGAAACTTTTATCATATAAATTCTTTTTCTTTGCAAAAGTAAAAAACAAATTTACAATAATGATCTTCATATACCGAATAGTACTGAAAATACATTCTGTCTACCATACTTTCTTAAACAAAGCAAGTTTGGAGGCGGCAAAATATCGTGGTATGAAAGTAGGAAAAAATTTCAATATGCCGGACAAAATTTATTTTGGTACGGAGCCTTATCTTATTGAAATTGGTGATAACGTCAATATTGCTGCCGGGGTAAGATTCGTGAACCATGGCGGGACAACTACTCTTTTGAGAAAGCTTCCCGGATATGAGGATGCCAGAATCATGGGTAGAATCAAAATCGGAAATAACTGTACAATAGGGATCAACGGTGTCATTACTCAGGATGTACAAATCGGAAACAACTGTATTTTGGGAGCCAATTCTGTTCTGTCTCAATCTATGCCGGATAATACTGTATTCATTGGTAATCCGGCCCAGTTCCTTTGTACCATTGAGGATTATGGAGATATCGTTTTAAAAAATAATCCAGACTATCCGAGAGAACTGGAAAAAGACCGTAAAAAGCTTGACGAATATATTAAAGCTAATCTTCCTCATAAATATAAAAAGGCAAGAAGAATCAGATAATCAGATCTTCTGAAATAAGAAAACGTATATCTTCACCTATCCATTCATTCCCTTGTTTTATTTCTTCCGGAAAGGTCTTTATTTAACAATAATTTATATTCTTTCTGAACGTAAACATCGTTTTTTTTATATTTTTGTAAGCCACCCTCAAAAATTACCGGTGTGCATAACAGAAAAATATTTATTTAAAAACTGGTTTTTCCTTAATAAGGATAACAGTCTGCAAATATTTTTCACAGAATATAAAGACCTCTGAATGAAAAAAAAGATTCTTATACGTATCGGATCCCTCCGCCATGGTGGTGCAGAAAAAGTTTTAGTGAATTTTCTTAAAAACCTTCCCGAAGACAAATATGAAGTTGACTTATTAATCAATCTCTATACAGGAATGTACATTAAGGAAGTTCCGTCATGGGTAAAACTGCACTATCTTCTGAAAGGAGAAATGATTACCACCAACAGGCCTCATGAAATTCCGGTAAAGGCATTCAGGGTACTTTATCAGAAAATGTTCCTGCTGTTTCCTTCCTTACTGTATAAGTTCGTCTTAAAAAACAAAAAATACGATGTAGAAATTGCAGCCATCCATGGGATGTACCAAGAACTTTTATCCAGCCCGCAAAAGGATTCCAAAAAGATCATCTGGATTCAGAATGATATATTTAATCTGAAAGAATATACTCCGGATGTCATCAGGCAGCTTTTCAGATTTGACAGAATATTAGTGATTTCCAATAAACTGAAGGAAGAAATGCAGAAATCAGCACATAATGAAAAGGAAAAACAGGCTGTTGTTAAAATCTTCAATCCCATTGACAGACAGGATACTCTACAGAAGGCTGATGTTCCCATCAATGATTTCCCATTCTCCAAAGATCTTCCAACCTTTGTAACCATAGGAACCGTATATCCCCAAAAAGGCTATGACAGACTTCTTGATGTTCATAAGAAATTAATGGATGAAGGTTTTAAACATCAGATCATCATTATAGGAGACGGTTTTGATTTTGAAAATATTCAGGCTAAACTCAACCAACTTGGACTTCAGGAAACGGTAAAAATGCTTGGTTTCAGAAGTAATCCTTATCCTTATCTTAAACAATCCGATTTTTATGTAATGTCTTCCCGACATGAGGGTTTCCCTACTATTATTGCAGAAGCTCTTATTCTGAATAAACCGGTAGTTTCAACCGATGTTTCGGGGATAAAAGACCTGCTTCAGGATGGAAAACTTGGTCTCATTACTTCCAATTCAGAAGAGGGAATTTATGAAGGAATGAAAAAAATCTTAACTACCCATGAACTTGCCGGACAATATGAGAAGGAGATTGTCAATACTGATCTTCCGTTCGTTCTTGAAAAATCGGTAGCTCATCTACAGGAGATCATTGATAACGTATAAAATATTTTGTTATGCCAGAGTATACAGCAATACAGAAAGATTTTTACAGGGAAAGCGGGCAATGGCTTTCCACTTTTGGGATTTGGAAAAAGTGTATTAATCCCAATCTCCATTATCTCTATATTCTCAGAAAAGCACAGAAATATCACCAAAAATCTATTTCCGGCCTATTCTGGAAATTGGTTTTAAGACATTATCAGATCAAATACGGATTTCAGATCTACCCGGAAACTCAGATTGGCGAAGGTTTATATCTGGGACATTGGGGAGCACTGGTCATCAATCCTAAAGCTAAAATCGGTAAAAACTGTAATATTGCCCAAGGGGTAACCATAGGACAGCAGAACAGAGGAAAAAATGAAGGCTATCCCATTATCGGAGATGAAGTGTGGATAGGACCTAATGCCGTTATTGTAGGAAATATAAACATTGGAAGTAATGTACTGATTGCTCCCAACGCTTATGTTAATTTTGATGTTCCCGGGGATTCAATGGTCATGGGAAATCCCGGTAAGATTTATCCTGCAGAAAATGCAACACAAGGCTACATCAACAATAAGGTTCTTTAGTCAGTATTAAGATTCTTTTTATTAATAAAATAGGCTACCAATACATTGGGAAGCCAACATAACCATGCTACTGCAAGATACGAGTTATCAGGATCCTGTGTGAGATTTTTCAACAAGGGATACCAAAGTCTTAATGTCACTGCAGCAAAGGTACAGGCATAGCTGTAAATCATAAACTGCTGATGCTTCATCACATTTCCTTTTCTGATCTGAATAAGGGCAACTAATGTAGAAATGAGCCATACCAATCCCAAAGAGATAAATCCGGCAGATGATATAATTCCTCCATTAGCATATATCCCCATATAAATAGCGGAAACAGAACTTATAAAAACAGAAATAACATAGGTTTTTCCAATTATCCGGTGAAGCCTCAGATGCTTATTTCGAAACTTAATACCAAACTGACGCCAGCCGATAAAAAGGGAAATACCCCCGAAAATAATATGGGCAAAAAATGCAAATTTCCAGATTTGGTTTTGAAGAACTTCCGAAGGTTTAGATCCCAGAAAAGTATTTTTATGTTCAACGAAAACATAAATCAATGGATACAAACTTATTATCAAAGCAAAAATACAGATGATAACGAATAAGAATTGCTTCATAGCAGTTGGTTAATTTTTCTGTAAAAATGAGGAGAAAAAACTGTTCAATTATGCCAAAATGAAAGGTGGAACAAATGCCCAGACACTAATTACCAAATATTTACACGAAATAACTTATTCTATATCAAAATTCAGGCTTTTTAAAAATTCTCTTGGTGAACAGTCCATATATTTTTTAAAACTCCTGTTAAATGAAGTCTTTGAATTAAAACCACTTTCAAATGCCAGAGATAAAATAGTGTATTTCTGATTTTCAGGAAGTACAGCAATTCTTTTAAATTCTTCAATCCGTTGCCGGTTAATATAATCGTAAAAATTTTTGTTTTCCATTGAATTAATAACCTGAGATAATATGTTGGGATGAACATCGAGCAGTTTTGCAACATGATTTAGGTTCAGATCCGGATTCATGTACAGTTTTTCCTGCTCCATTTTATATATAAGCTTACTATAAATAGCTTTTATAACCTCATCTCCCGGAGAATTTTTCTGATACTTTACCACTTCATTATCAGAATATTTTTCATCCTCTACAGTATCTAAAACAGGTAAATTAAGAATACCTACACGGCTGATCCCGAAATAAGCCGCTACCAGAATAAACAGAACAACCATAGAAAAAATAAGAATATTATTTCTTATAATAACAGCAATCCATATCAGGGCAATTCCGGTAATCAAATAATATGACCAATTCAGGTTAATTTTCTCCGTATTGGAAAATTGATTGGCAATTTTTTTCTTGTATTTCCTTACCGCAAGGAGACTTAGTCCCACATATAAAACTCCGGAGAAAATCATTAAAACCTTAATAATATTACTTAATACTTCATATCCCCTACCCTTATTTTGATATACCTCCACCTTTGCCTGAGGAGACAGCATCAGAAATTGAAGTAAGCTAATATAAATCATCAAAATGGGCAACCAATGCAGCAGCCAAATCTTTTTGCCAGAATTCCTGCCCGTTATCCCCAAAATGTACAAATACAACATAGGACCATGCATAAAAGGAAACGGAATTTCAAATCCAATGAGATAAGGAAATTTCAAATAGCCCTCAGCACGAAATAATACAAAAAAAACAAGATGAGCTCCTATAATCAAAAACCATATTGCTAAAAGAAAATCATCTGTTTTCTTTTCCCGCTTCCCTAATATGAGAAAAGATGAAAAACAGGCAATAAAAATTCCTGCCCAATATAATATTCCCAGATCAAAATCTTCCATTAAGGCTACCCATTTAAAATCAGGACCTTAATTTATTCATTTTTTGACAGCAAATAGTATTTATCTTCAACGGATTAATCATCTGTTCTTCTATACAGAATAAAAATTTAAAAATATTTTAATCTTCAGGTCTCATTTTTTGGTTTATACTTTGTAATTTTATCTTAGTTTTTAAACGTTTGAATTATTGAGAAATCATGATGCACTCTAAGACAAAGTATACCGGAATATTAGACATGACTTTAAGCATATTTTAATATTAAACTTTGTTAAAAGTGGATAGTTTTTCTCCAAAAAGTATATTTTTGCATAATTATTGATTCAGTCTATTGAATTCGAAAATAATTTAAACGAAATAAATAATTATAAACCTTTTTAAATTTAAAATTATGTCACAATCGTACGAGGTTATTTTTGAAAACAACAAAAAATGGGTAGAATCTAAAATTGAGAAAGATCCAAATTTCTTCCATGAACTGGCAAAAACTCAGCATCCTGACTATTTGTATATCGGATGTTCAGACAGCAGAGCAACAGCGGAAGAATTAATGGGTGCAAAACCAGGAGAAGTTTTTGTTCACAGAAATATCGCCAATATCGTAAATACTTTAGACATGAGCTCCACAGCCGTTATTCAATATGCTGTAGAACATCTTAAAGTAAAACACATTGTGGTATGTGGGCATTACAACTGTGGTGGTGTAAAAGCTGCGATGACTCCCCAGGATTTAGGATTACTGAATCCATGGCTGAGAAACATCCGTGACGTTTACAGATTGCACCAGGCTGAACTGGATTCTATCAAAGATGAAGATAAACGTTATGACAGACTTGTTGAACTTAACGTTCAGGAGCAGTGTATTAACGTCATCAAAATGGCCTGTGTACAGGAAAGGTATATTTTAGAAGAACAACCTATTGTACATGGCTGGGTATTTGACCTTAGAACAGGAAAGATCATTGATCTTGAAATTGATTTTGAGAAAATCTTAAAAGACATTCAGAAGATCTATAACCTTACAGGTTCCGATTGGGTAATGAGCAAAAAAACCAAGTAGTTTTTTTAAAAAGAAATGTGAAATGAAATTCTGGAGTATTATTGTATTAACGTTTTTTCTGAATTTTACAGCGCTTCCAAGCATAGCTGCGGTTGCGGGCTGGGATATTCTGAGAACGAATATAATAGTAAATGAAGAAGAACCGCATTCTCACCCGTCCTCATTTATTGTTTACGAAAAGACTATACCCAAGCCTTTGGATGTTTTCGATTATCTGAAATTTTCCGAGCCAGATCCTCAGGCTATGTCTTTTGTGTTGATAGATGATTCCTTTCATCTATCCCCTTTACTTACCATATTTTCTCCGCCTCCGGAAGCTTAATTTTTAAAGTAGTAGTTAGATTTTATAGTTATTCATGCCTTCCAGGTACTGAATAAGCTGTGTATGCTTTGAAAATTAAATTTCCAATCTTTTATAATTGATTATTTAGGAATAAATCAATCGGTTATAATATTTCAAAAAATATCATGAAAAAAACATCATTATTAGGAGGAATCAAGGAGAATTTCCCTTCCGGGCTCGTTGTATTCTTAGTAGCACTTCCTTTGTGCTTAGGAATCGCTCTGGCATCTGGGGCGCCACCATTATCCGGGGTTATTTCCGGGATTGTAGGTGGTCTTGTCGTAGGATTCCTTAGTAATTCAAACATATCGGTTTCCGGGCCTGCTGCAGGTCTTACCGCTATTGTACTTACTGCGATCACTGATCTTGGAGCGTTCGAACTGTTCTTATGTGCAGGGATCATTGCCGGCCTCATCCAATTGGTTTTAGGCTTTGTAAGAGCAGGCAGTATTTCCAATTATTTCCCCAATAACGTTATTGAAGGAATGCTTGCCGCGATCGGTATCATTATTATTTTAAAACAAATTCCCCATGCCTTGGGATTCGATAAAGATTATGAAGGGAACCAGTCTATTTTTAGTAATGGACTGAACTTTGGCTATTTCACAGAACTTTTCGGAGCTATTCATCCGGGAGCTATGATTGTAACGGCAATATCTATAGGAATACTTATCCTCTGGGATAAAATTCCAAGTCTTAAAAGAATGAAAATGCTTCCCGGAGCTTTAGTAGCCGTACTAGCCGGAATATTATTGAATGAACTATTCAAATTATCAGGAAGTGCTTTGGCTATCAGTACGGAACATTTAGTATCATTACCTGTTCCACAAACGCTGGATGACTTTAAAAATCTGATTACAATGCCTGATTTCGGAGGTTTCACCAATCCTAAGGTATGGATCGCAGGAGCAACTATTGCCATTGTAGCTTCTATTGAAACTCTACTTTGTATTGAAGCTTCAGACAGACTAGACACACAGAGAAGAATTACAGACACCAACCTTGAGCTTAAGGCACAGGGTATAGGAAACCTTATAAGTTCATTTATCGGAGGGCTACCAATGACTTCTGTAGTGGTAAGAAGCTCTGCCAATGCCAATGCAGGAGCAACTTCTAAATTATCAGCTATGATCCACGGTGTTCTTTTATTGGTTTGTGTATTAACGATCCCTTTCATCCTGAATATGATCCCGTTGGCAACTCTTGCCGCCGTGTTGATCCTGGTAGGATATAAACTGGCAAAACCTGCTACCTTCAAACATTTCTGGCATCTTGGAAAATTCCAGTTTGTACCATTCGTAGCAACGGTTGTAGCGGTTGTAGCTACAGACCTGTTAAAAGGAGTGGGAATTGGTCTTGCCATCTCTGTTTTCTATATTCTTCAGGGAAATATGAAAAGAGCTTATTATTTAAGCAGAGAAAAGCTGGATGATGCCGATGGAATCAAGATTAAACTAGCTGAAGAAGTTTCTTTCCTGAATAAGGCAGCTATTAAAAAAACGCTAAAAAACATTAAGGCCAATTCCAATGTTATCATTGATGCCAGAGAAACATCATACATTGCTACCGATGTATTGGAAATGATTCAGGATTTTGCCAATATCCGTGCAAAGGAAGAGGACATCACTGTAGAGTTGCTGGGCTTCAAAACTTCATACAGAGATTATGAAAGAAGCCAGGATTCTCACATTTTAATTACTCATAAAAGAGCAATGTAAGCTCTACTCAATTTTTTAAACTTTAACTCAACAAACAATTACAATTATATGAAAGCACATACATACGAAACTCAGTCTACTATTACTCCTGAAAAAGCATTAGAATTTTTAAAGGAAGGAAACCAAAGATTCGTTAATAACCTTAAAGCCAACAGAGACCTTCTTGAGCAGGTAAATGCTACCCGTGAAGGACAGTGGCCTTTTGCAGTAGTATTAAGCTGTATAGACAGCCGTACTTCTGCAGAGCTGATCTTCGACCAGGGATTGGGAGATGTTTTCAGTATCAGAATCGCCGGTAATTTTGTAAATCAGGATATTCTGGGTTCTATGGAATTCGGTTGTAACGTTGCAGGCTCTAAGCTGATCGTAGTTCTGGGACACACTAAATGCGGAGCTTTAAAAGGAGGTCTTGATGCAGCTCAGATTGAAGGAATGGGAATGGATAATCTAAACCACTTGATCAATCACTTCAACCCGATCATCAATGATATTATTGAAGAAAATGAAGAACGTTCTTCAAAAAACAGTTCCCTTTTAGAAAGACTGAACCATCATAACGTAAAGAATGCAATAGAAGATATCCGTAAAGAAAGCTCAACTCTTAAAAGACTTGAAGAAGAAGGTAAAATTAAGATCATTGGAGCTAATTACGATGTTGAAACGGGTGCCGTAAGCTGGTTATAATCCCAACATTTCAGCTAGTTACAAAAAATAGTATATAAATAGAGCATCGCTCAAATAAATTGATTGGAAATTAATTTAAAACACAGCAAAAGGCCATCGGAAATCCGATGGCCTTTATTTTATAATCAAAGCTGATGCAGCATTCCGATCAAAAAATATACATCATCTCTTTATTTTCCATTAAATCCTGACATTGTATTGCTGATTCCTGCAAATACAAAGGAAAGGCTGGCTTTTGAAAAAGTTTCAATTCTTTCAGTAAGCTTTTCAGATTCTTCTTCATTCCATGTACCCAATACATAATCTACCTGACGTCCAGCAGAGAAATCGGCCGATATTCCAAAACGAAGTCTTGCATAGTTTTGAGTCTGCAATACTTCATTGATGTTCTTAAGCCCATTGTGGCCTGCATCAGAACCTTTCCCCTTTAATCTCAATGTTCCGAAAGGAAGTGCCAGATCATCCGTTATGATCAGTACATTTTCCAGAGGAATGTTTTCTTTCTGCATCCAGTATCTCACTGCATTACCGGAGAGATTCATGTATGTATCTGGTTTAAGGACGAAGACTTTTCGTCCTTTATATTTACCTTCTGCCATCCAGCCGAAATTAGCGGTATTAAATGACACCTCCAGTTTTTCTGCTATTTTTTCTGCAACTTTAAAGCCTATATTATGTCTAGTATTTTCATATTCTGAGCCTTTGTTTCCCAGCCCAACAATTAAATATTTCATCAGAAATTTTTTACAAAATTAAAACATAAAAAATAAAAAACTCAACCTTAAGAAGATTGAGTTTAAATATTGTTAAAAAACTATTCTATTGTGGTTTATAAATATAGTTTACTCCATAGCCTTTTGTCATATACGTCTGTATGTCATAGGCATAGTTTGTACTCATTACAATCGGCATCGGAATATGTGCCGTAAGATCAGTTACAGACCATCTCTTAGGATTGTTAGGAGAAAGAATTAAACTTTCTTTATCATTACGTTTCGTAGATAACAATCTGGAAATTTTATAAGTAAACGGTAATAATGTGAATGGGCTGATCTGCTCATCATAAACATAATATTCGTATCCGTATTTTTCAACAGGGGCTCCATAAATTTCTCCAGTAGGACCGGATGCCGGGCCATAAAGTCTAATTACTTTAGATACATTGTCTCCGGCATAAGTATATGCTGTTTTTGAATACTCTGTAAACGCAAATTGAACTCCTGGAACATCTACTCCTTTTCTCATAATGATACTATCCAGTTTGGTGGTAGCTGCACTATATTTTAAAGCATAAATGTATTTTTCTGTAGCTAATAAGGTCTGAGGACCTGGCTTAGTGGAAGGAGGAACTGGTAGTGGTCTTCTGAAAACATAACGGGTTTCAGAAATAGACTGCAATCTGCTATTGTTTCCATAATTGAATAATTGGCTGTAGGAAACACTGTCTTTATCCAGTTTTCCGTTTCCGTCAAGATCAAGAAAACCTCTGAAGGTAATCTGGCTGATTCTGTCACCACTGTACATAATATCCGTAATAGAAGCACTGTCAGTGAGCACTCTGGTCACCTGCAGCCCGCTGTACTGATATTCTGCAAGAGTATCTTTAGCTGTAATTTCTCTATATAAAGCTCGTGGACCACTCAGGCCACCTGTCTGATTCAGATCCAAAAGAGGATTCCCGTCTTCATCCAATAAATTTTTGCACGAATGTATTGACGAAAAACCTGCAATTAATAAGATAAAATAGAAAATTTGTTTCATTTCCTGGTAATTGATTATTTTTTCACAAATATAATTTTTTTTTGCATAAAAATTATATGATTATTAATATTCTGATAAGATTAACAAAGATTATCTACCCATTAATTCATATAGGTAAACATCAGATTCTGAGATCCGTCATACGAACTGAAATGAATTTTGCTGTTCCGGAAACGTATGACATGAAGCCAGCAACCCGAAAGGAATAATACCAGCGAACATTTTAAGAAAATAGTTTTTTACCATATATTTTAATTTGTTCAAATATAATTCAATTTTACACAACACAGACTACTTTAACCAACAAATCCACAAACATTATAGCCAATAAATAAAAAAAATCTAAAAACATAACGCTTTTAGATTCTTAATTATTATATGAATACAAAAATTAATAAGGTTGTAATACAGATATAGTTAAAACTGACTGTGCCATATCATTACTAAGAGTTGATCCATCTACAGCTCTTCCAATTCCCAGTGTGGTATTATTTAATGTTCTGTTGATGCAAGCTACTTTAACAGAATATTTATTTTTAGGCTTAAGGTTCTCAAGCGTTGCATTAAGATTAAATATTTTATAAGCCCCACTATCTCCCTGTAATACATCAGTTCTCACTGCTTTAAGTTTATTATCAACAAACACTCCACATGCAAAACTTGCTGATGCTGCACCGGCATACATTTTTTGGGCAGTGGTTTGAAATGAGAATGTTACCTTATTTGACATATTTGTCACAGAAAAAGTATCCACAGCCTGAGGTATCACAAGCCAACTAGTCGTTAGGTCATCATTTTCACTATAAGGTACAGGGTTACCATTAGTATTAAATGAGATTCCCGTTTGATCTGCAACAGTATTGATCGAAAACAACGACATACTTCCCTGTCCATCAGCTATTTTAATGCTTTTCCAGTCATTTGCAGTCATTTCCGAGTTGTTATGAAAAATGTCTCCGGCATTACCGGCTGACCCTTTTAATAAATCAGTACCAGCAGTTCTTACCTCTTTTCTAACATTAATATCTCCATTTACATCTAACTTATTAACTGGATTTGCGGTATTAATACCGACCTGAGCGCTCACTAACCCGATAATCAATAAAAATTGAACAAAAAATATTTTTTTCATAATTGGTTTTTAATTTATTATCGTGTTAAATGCTTGTGGAACTTCATATACCTCTACTTTCAAAGATGATTGAGCGATAAAGTTGTTAATATTGGTATTTGTATTTTTTCCTACAGACAATCTCCTGTTGGGAGCATCCCCGTACGATCCAACCCTTGAGCAGGCAACACTTACCTTATGGTTTCCTTTAGAAAGATTTCCTATAAGTCCAATTTGATTGTGTGTCATGAAAGGATATTGGGCACTATTAGCCTTTAAGTTATTCTGTCTCAAATTGATCAGCTTATCATCCACAAAAATACCGCAAGCATAGTCTATTGATGTATCTGTAGTTCCATTGCTTCCAAAATTTGCCTGTACTACAGTTTCAAACTGAAAATACGCTTTACTCTCAGTACTGAACACACTGATATTCTGTGACAATCCAGTGATTTCTTTGAATCCGATAAGGCTGCCCAAACTTGTTCCTTTAGTAAAAGTTGCGCCTTTAGAAGCACTCATATTAGGTTCATCTGAATATGAGAAATCAACTCCCAATTTATCCGAAAAGGAATTATTAAAAATCAGATAAAACTTATTCGGTTCATATTCTGGAATACGAAGAGTTTTCCAGATAGGTGCATATCCCTCACCTTGGGAAACCAGCAATTGGTCATTATTTCCAATAGAAAGCGTGTTATCTGTCGCATCAAGTACGGCAATTTTATCTCTCAGATTCAAATCTCCGTTTACATCTAGTTGTGCTTTTGGAGAATCAGTATTAATACCCACCTGGGCTGAGAGCATCAGTCCTGAGGCAAGAAGTATAGTCGAAAATATATTTTTCATCACTTAAATTAGTTGGATTTATAAGTTACATATTCAATAACATCTATCTTCATATTAGACTCCAGTGTAAACGCATTAGACGCTCCATTGGAACTCTGAACATCACGGCCTATGGCAAACTGAGAATTTACATTTGAAGTGTTGATTTTTCTACATGCAATTTCAAGTTTTTGTACTCCAACAGGAACATTGAGTTCTGTATAATTAAGTGTGAAAATATAATCCTGAATACCAGCTTTTGCCGTATTATTGTTAGAAGCTACCCTGTCAGGACGTACGGCAACCAGTTTATCATTTCTGAAAACAGCGCAAGCAAATCTTACATTATTAGAAGTCGTAGATACCGGTGCCTTCATTTCAACTCCGGTCTGAAACTGATAAGTAAGCCTGTTTTTTCCATTTTTAATGGTAAAAATATTTTTAAGACCATCAATTTTCACCCATTTACCTTTAGAAGTATCATTGATATCATCCCCAACACTATTTCTGGAGACACCATCCCCCTGAATACCGTTAGAAAGTGCTGTAATACCTACCTGATCCGATGATAAATATGAATTGATCAATTTGTACTGTCCCTCTTCCATAAAAGGAACATTCAGTGATTTCCAAATTGGAGCATTACCTTCGCCCTGAGAAACCAATACCTGCCCATTCAATCCGGCATTTCCTGCACTCGTTGAAGTTCCGCCTACTCTGAGTTCTTTTCTTAAGGTGGTTTTGCCGTTTACATCAAGCGTTGATTTTGGCTTCGAGGTTCCGATTCCCACCTGTGCGTGAGCATAGGAGGAAATGAGTCCAACTACGCAAGTAAATATAATTTTTTTCATAATTAAGGACTGCAAAGGTACTGATTACGAATCGAAAAAATTCCAGTTACAACCCTTAAACCTATAGAAATAAACACATTACAGCATAGAATTATTTATATGAAAAAGTAGAATTATTTCTACATTACGCCATCAGAAAAACTAAAATAAAATTACACAACACTTCAAACTACTTCTGCAACGGGCTTTATTCAACAGTCTTTTCTCATTAAAAAGTGACTTTAACCCCATCAAAAAGGGCCTAATTCTCCTAACTATGAATATTTCGAAGAAAAAACATGATAACAATCACAAAAAAACCATATAAAAAAAACGAATTTTTATATGGTTTAATAACTTTTGAAGGAAATTTATTAATTTTTAAAAACTATATTTTAATTATGTTCAATAATTGCTTTTAGTAAAATATTTACCTCATCTACATTTTTCACCCGTTCTTTTCTCATCATCAGCTGATTTCCTTCTTTACCGGATTTCTCTTTAAGCTGAGCTTCCGCAGGGTTTCTTGTCAAATAATTAATGATATGTCTGAATCGGTCGGTCTGATAGAATTTGTCCTGAGGATTACCCGGGAAATATCCTAAAAACACACCATTCTTCATCACAATCTTTTCAAAACCAATATCTGCAGCCAGCCACTTCAGGGAGACGCTTTTCAGTAAATTCACTGCTTCTTTCGGCAACGCCCCGAATCTGTCAATCAGCTCAAGTTCAAACTGATGAAGATCTTTTTCATTATTGATCTCTGCTATTTTCTGATACAACAACAGTCTCTCTTCTGTATTGGAGATATAGAAGTCCGGCAACATCAGTTCCAGATCTGTATCTATATTAACATCTTTCACAGATTTGAAGAGCTTTTGCCTGTCTTCTTCATTTTCGAATAAATTCTCAAAATCAGCATCATCTTTTAATTCTTCAAGGGCTTCCTGCATAAGCTTCTGATAGGTTTCAAACCCCATCTCATTGATGAAGCCACTCTGCTCTGCCCCTAATAAATCTCCAGCACCACGGATTTCAAGGTCTTTCATCGCTATCTGGAAACCACTTCCAAGGTCAGAGAACTGTTCAATAGCCTCCAGACGTTTTCTGGCATCAGAAGTAATCATATCATAAGGTGGAGTGATCAGGAAACAGAAAGCCTTCCTGTTGCTTCGTCCTACCCTTCCTCTCATCTGGTGAAGATCTGCCATCCCGAATTTTTGCGCATCATTAATAAAGATTGTATTTGCATTCGGAACATCTACCCCACTTTCTACAATGGTGGTTGAAACAAGAACGTCATACTTTCCTTCCATAAAATCAAGTACATTTTTTTCCAGCTGTTTACCATCCATCTGCCCATGTCCGGTGATTACCCTTGCATCAGGAACCAGACGCTGTATAAGCCCGGCAATATCTTTCAGATTTTCAATTCTGTTATTAATAAAATACACCTGTCCGTCTCGCTGAATTTCATAAGAAATGGCATCACGAAGTATCTCTTCATTGAATCCCACCAGCTGAGTATCTACCGGCTGTCTGTTGGGTGGTGGAGTTTTGATTACGGACAAATCTCTTGCTGCCATTAAAGAGAACTGCAATGTCCTTGGAATTGGAGTAGCAGTTAACGTAAGCGTGTCCACATTACTTTTCAGGGTCTTCAATTTATCTTTTACTGAAACTCCGAACTTGTGCTCCTCATCAATAATCAATAATCCAAGGTCCTTAAATTTAACGGAACTGCTTACTAACTGATGAGTTCCGATAATAATATCTACTTTCCCGTTTTTCAGGTCATCCAGCGTTTCAGATTTCTGCTTGGCAGTTCTGAATCGATTAACATAGCCAACATTGACCGGAAAATCTTTAAGTCTTTCTTTAAAACTCCTGAAATGCTGAAATGCCAGAATAGTAGTAGGAACAAGTACTGCGACCTGTTTACCGTCTGTTGCAGCCTTGAATGCAGCCCGGATTGCAACCTCAGTTTTACCGAAACCAACATCACCACAAACCAATCGGTCCATCACCGTATCCGCTTCCATATCTTTTTTCACATCTACAGTTGCCTTTTCCTGATCTGGAGTATCTTCATAAATAAAGCTTGCTTCCAGCTCATTCTGCAGGTAAGAATCCGGCGTATAAGCAAAACCTTTGGCTGTTTTTCTTTGAGCATATAACTGAATAAGATCAAAAGCAATCTGTTTAACTTTGGCTTTTGTCTTTTGCTTCAGGGATTTCCAGGTCGGAGAGCCCAGTTTACTCAAAACAATCTCTCTTCCATCCGGTCCGTTATATTTTGAAATCTTGTGTAATGAATGAATGCTTACATATAATAAATCACCGTTTTTGTAGGTCAGCTTAAAACATTCCTGAATTTTTCCGTCATTATTCACTTTCACCAATCCCATAAACTTTCCGATTCCATGGTCGATATGGGCAATATAATCACCTATTTTCAGGGACATCAGATCTTTCAGAGTAAGCTGTTCTGATTTTGCAAAGGTGTTTTTGGCTTTATATCTCTGATAACGGTCAAAGATCTGGTGATCTGTATATACCAACAGTTTATGCCCATTATCTACAAATCCTTCATGCAGTTCAGATTTAAAACTTTTAAAAGGAAGCTCATGCTCAAGCTCTTCAAAAATAGACTCCAGTCTCTCCTTCTGCTTTTCCGTTGAAAAGGAAATCCAGGTATCAAACCCATCTTTTTGCTTTTCTTCCATGTCCTCAATCAGGAGTTCAAAGTTTTTATGGAAGGAAGGTTGTGGAAGCTGCTCCATTTTAATTTCAGTAATTTCTTTCAATCCCTGAATGGCTACATTTGCAAAATCAATGGTTTTAAATTTCTTATAATCAAATAAAAACTCCTGATCGGAAATAAAAAGCTCCTGCGGTGTTCTGTGGGCAATATCTTTATTTAACGTTTCATATTTTTCAAGTGACTTTTCATAGAATGTTTTAATCTTCTCCATTCCTACCATTCCGTTTTTGGAAATGACGTAGCTTTCCTTAGGCAATAGCTGCAGCAATGACACTCGACTTGCTGTCACAGAAAAATTCATATTGGATACCAACTGAAAATCCTTTACTTTATCTACCGAAAGCTGAGTTTCTATATCAAAGGTTTTTATACTTTCCACTTCATTACCGAAGAAAGTGATCCTGTATGGCTTTTCATAAGAATAGGAAAATACATCTACAATCCCTCCCCTTACAGAAAACTCACCTGGTTCTGAAACGAAATCTGATTGCTGGAAATGATAATGATTAAGCAGCTCATCCACAAAATCAAAATCCAGCTGATCGCCTACTTTTATATGATGGGAAATAGCTTTGAAGTCTTCTTTCTTTAATACCTTTTCAGACAGTGCTCCAGAATACGCAACGATTACTTTTGGAGACCTCCCTGAATTGATTTTATTCAGAACCTCAGTTCTCAATACCAGATTGGCATTCTGCGTCTTTTCTACCTGATACGGTTCAAGATGGGTAGCCGGAAAATACAATACTTTTTCTTTTCCAATCAGATCTTCCATTTCGGTGTTGGCATACAATGCATCTTCCTTATCATCTACCAGATAAAGAATATTTTTTTTCTGAACCAAAAAAAGTTCAGCCACAAATACAGAAACTGAGGATCCCGCACTTCCTTTCACGGCAATATGCTGACTATTTTCTAACTGAGTAAAAATTTCTTTTCCGAACTCTTTTTGCATCAGGTCCGGAAGGAATTTTTCGTTGATGGATTTTAACTGCATAAATAGTAATGGTATAAACGACAAAAGCGATTTCGGGAGTTTTCCGAAACCGTTTAATGATATACAAAGGTAAGGATATTTTTTTCTTTGAATAAAAATCAGCCAGACTTTTAGATTTAAAATGAAAGACTTAGCTTATTTAAATCTTAATTTTTTACTAATTCATTTAATAACCTGTTAAAAAAAGATTGTATTTTTTCCCATGGCATAGTGTTTGGCTTTTTAAATACACCAAACATTAAAAGTAGTATTATGAAAAAAGCAATGAAAATTCTAGGAGTATTGATGGTGTTGATTTTTACAGCATTATCTTTTTCGTCGTGCAGCAAGGATGATGATCCGGCAGACAACGACTTTTTTGCAGGAACCTACAAAGGAAGTGTATCTTATAATGATGGAGGCTCTACCAATACTAACACGGATGCCGGAAGTGTATTTGTAACGAAAATTGCCAGTGGCACCAAGTACAACTTTACCTTCTCAAACGGTATTCCCAGTCTGAATGGAATAGAATTCAGCAAACAGGGAGATAATACCTTAGTGATGGTAGGATCTACTGCCACTTCTTATATCAGAATTGACAATAATACATTGAAAATTTTATACATTCAGGATGGTAAAACCTGGACAGCCAACTGTACACGTTAACCCATCTGTTGTTTATGTAAAAGCCTGTTCTCTTAACTGGAAACAGGCTTTTTTTTATTATTCAGCAAGCTGCTTTAATTTTTTTTTAAGCTGTAATAAACTTTAGTTAAGTTTAAAAAACCAAAATTTCTAGCCTGCTTTTTGTATATCTTTATTTAACAAAAAATAAACAGTATTCTTATGAAAAAATTATTATCAGCAATGTCATTAGTTTTAGGACTGGGCCTTGCTACTGCTCAGCAGACTGCTCCCGCTACTCATACAACACCTGCCCCTGTAAAAGCTGCAGCTGCTAAACCAGCAGAAGTAAAAGCGGCAAAACCAATGGTTGCTAAAACAGCTAAACCGGCAGAGGCAAAACCATCTCAACCTGCCCCTGCTGCTAAAATGAAAAAAGACGGTACTCCGGATAAGAGATATAAAGAAAACAAGCATCTGAAAAAAGATGGCACTCCGGACAAAAGGTATAAAACAAATAAATAAAGCATAACATCAACATATAGTTGTTATTTTCATAATCAAATTTCGAGAAAGGCCGATGGATTCGTTTCATCGGTTTTTTTTATGCCTTACGTTCTAAAAATAATTCCACAATTCTCTACTTATTTATAAATTTGAACCATGTTAAACTTCTTCAAGAAAAACGCAGCGCTGATTTGGGCAAAAAAACATGTTCAAAAGGCAGAGGAATTCAAAAAAAATGCAGAGAAAAACCAAGAGGATGTATTGATCTCCCTTGTCAGTACTGCCCAAAAAACACTTTTCGGGCGGGAACATGATTTTGAAAACATCCGTTCTGTAAAGGATTTTCAGAATAGAGTTCCCATTGCTGATTATGAAGATTTAAAACCATACATTGAAAGAGTAAAAAAAGGACAGTCCAATATTCTCTGGACAGATACTCCTGAATACTTTGCCAAAACTTCCGGAACAACTTCCGGCTCAAAATACATTCCTATCTCTAAGGAAGGAATGCCTTATCAGATTGCAGGAGCTCAAAGTGCTTTATTTCATTATATAAGCAAGAAAAACAATGCAGATTTTGTTAACGGAAAAATGATCTTTCTGCAGGGAAGTCCTGAACTGGAAGATGTTTTCGGAATTAAAACCGGCAGATTATCCGGCATTGTTGCTCACCATATCCCAAGCTACCTTCAAAAAAACAGATTGCCAAGTTGGGAAACCAATATTATGGAAGACTGGGAGGCTAAAGTAGATAAGGTTGTTGAAGAAACGGAAAACCAAAACATGACCCTTATTTCAGGCATACCGCCCTGGCTTATTATGTATTTTGAAAAGCTGACTGAAAAACACGGAAAAAAGATAAAACAATTATTTCCTAATCTTCAACTTATCGTTACAGGCGGCGTAAATTATGAGCCCTACCGTGATAAAATGGAGGATTTACTGGGTGGAAAGGTAGATATTATCCAAACATTCCCCGCATCTGAGGGGTTCTTTGCTTTTCAGGACGATTATACCAAAGAGGGGCTTTTACTTTTAACCAATCATGGTATTTTTTATGAGTTTATTCCTTTGGAAGAATATGGGAAGCCAAACGCCAGAAGATTAACATTAAAAGAAATTGAGCTTAATAAAGACTACGCACTGATCCTTACAACCAATTCAGGATTATGGGCTTACTCTATCGGCGATGTGGTCAGATTTATTGATAAAAATCCATACAGGGTGCTGGTAAGTGGAAGAACTAAACATTTTACTTCCGCATTCGGAGAACATGTGATTGCTTTTGAAGTAGAGGAAGCCATGAAAGCTACTCTTGAAAAGCATCCGGCACAGATCACCGAATTCCATCTTGCACCACAAGTTAATCCAGGTGAAGGTCTTCCTTATCATGAATGGCTGATTGAATTTGAAAAGGATCCTGAAAACTGGGAAACATTCAGAAATGAACTGGATCAGCAGCTTAGAAAGAGGAATACCTATTATGAGGATCTTATTTCCGGAAATATTTTACAAAAGCTTCAGATTACAAGACTCAAGAAAAATGCGTTTCATGAATATGCGAAATCTCAGGGAAAACTGGGTGGCCAGAATAAAACCCCAAGATTAGCCAACGACAGAAAAATCGCAGATCTGTTAGAAATTTACAAACTTTAAAGATATTTTTTCAATTCCAAAAACGTATATTCGAAAAAAATTATAAATTTGAAAAACTAAACGAAAATAATGAAAGCATCTGTACTGTTGAAATCATCTTTATTAACGTCTTTATTTGTTATTACATCTTGCGCTACTACAAAATACAGCGAGGATATTTCAAAAAACAACTATTCCAATCTGGAAGCCGGTAAAATTTACAAAGTTACCATGAGAGACGGGTCTCCGAAGCAGAAAATATTATTCAGAAACGTTGTAGGAGATAATCTTGTAGGTACGGCCGGAAAAAAAGACAGTACAGAAGTAATTATTCCTAAATCGAATGTTGCTGCAGTGAAAGACAGCAGAAAAGCAAGAATTGCAACTGGAGCCACCATTATCGGAGCTGCAGGTGTTGCAGCGATTGTACTCAGCTCTTCAAGAGCAGACTAAAATAGATTTTATCTTTTGATATATATTTATTATATCTTTTAAAAAACAATATACTGATAGCTCTAAATAAATTTTTAGGGCTATTTTTGTTCATGATTTCCTTTACCCCGTTAAAAACATTACAAAATGTTGAATTCAGAAATCTTCTTACTGGGAGGTTTTTTATTGTTTTAGCTTTCAGAATGCTTGCCACCTTATTGGGATGGTGGGTATATCAATTAACCAAAGACCCTTTTTCAATAGGACTTATCGGCCTTTCGGAGGTAATTCCTGCGGTAAGCTGTGCTCTATATGCAGGACATGTGATTGATATGAATGAGAAAAAAAGATTGCTGCTCATTTGTAATTATGCTTATATCTTTCTGATTGCACTGCTTCTTATTCCAGCTTTTCTTAATGTTCAAATGCATTTTACAGGACATCAGATCACTTACTACATTTATGGGGTTATATTTTTCACAGGGATTGCAAGAGCCTTTATCGGCCCTATTGTTCCTTCTATGATTCCTAAAATTGTAAAGAAAGAAAATCTGCCTAATGCCGTTACTCTTAACCAGGCAACCTTTCTGATATCCTCTGTATGTGGGCATGCTATTGGAGGACTCCTTATAGGATATTTCGGAGTACAGTGGACTTTGGTGGTTATTTTATCCCTGATATTTATTGCCTCGCTTTTTTTCTGGCACCTGAATAAGCAATACTCTGAGTATAAGAAAGAAAATGTAGATGTGGTGGAAAGCATGCGTGAGGGAATCTCCTATATTTTTAAAACCAAGGAAATTCTGGGCGCTTTGTGTCTTGACATGTTTGCTGTACTTTTTGGAGGAGCCGTAGCAATGATCCCTGTATTTGCAACAGATATCCTGAATTCGGGAGCTGAAGGATTTGGTTTACTGAATGCAGCTTCTGATATTGGCTCTATGTGTATTATCACTCTTTTATCTATTGTTCCTTTACGAAAAAACCAGGGAAAAATATTACTTGCAGTAGTTACTGGTTTTGGAATCTGCATCATTGGCTTCGGATTATCAAAACTTTACTGGCTTTCTTTTATGTTTCTGGTATTAAGCGGAATGCTTGATGGGATTTCCGTAGTCATCAGAGGAACTATTGTACAGTTAAAAACCCCTGACCATATAAGAGGACGGGTTTTAAGTGTGAACTCAATATTCATTATGTCCAGCAATGAAATGGGACAGTTTGAAAGCGGAGTAATGGCCAAAGCATTGGGAGTGGTACGCTCGGTGGTATTTGGAGGATGCATGACAGTTCTGATTGCTCTAATTGTAGGAAGCACCAATTCAAAGCTTAGAAAAATGCAATATTAACAAATTTATTATCAATTGATTTAAGAACACTTAAATCCAACCCAAATAATACATACACAAAATAAGGATAGAAAATTTTCTATCCTTATTTTTATTTTATGCCTAATTTATTTTAAAATAACTCACAATTCATAATGTAATTTAAAAACAGAAACCAAGAAAACATTACAGTTTTCATACAACTCAATCAAACACACAAAATACCACATCACAAAACAATAAACCACATTCATAAATATATATCAAAATTCCTTATTAAACATTAATAATTTCATATATTTGTCACAAATATCCTCTTTATGAATAAACTTTTATTTATTTTAAGCTTTTTCGTGACCAGTTTATGTGTAAGCGCTCAGGCTTTCACTGACAAAGTATTACAACAAAGCGCTTCACAACTCAACACCATCAACACTGAAGGTGACTACGACAAATTGTTTAAGAAATTCACAGAGACTAACACTTCTGAAAAATGGCAGGCTTTTTACTATGCTGCTGCGTCTATGTATCTTAAGGGAGAACTTTTATCAAAAAAATCTCCTGCTTCAGCATCACAAGCCATTACTACAGCCGAAAAATTCGCTCTTGGAGTATCACTTTCCCAGCCGGACAATCCGGAAAACAATATTCTCCTGGGCCTTATTACATTACAAAGCATACAGATGGATATCTACAATGATCCGGCAAAAGCGGCGCAATTGGTTTCAGCATATATTTCAAAAGCAGAAAGTGCTGATCCGAACAATCCAAGACTGGCAATCCTAAAAGCAAAATCAGCTGAAAAATCAGGTAACACTACTGAGGCTGAGACTCAATACCAAAAAGCTGCAACAGGATTTACAACCTTGGACTCTGTACCAGGATGGGGTAAGCAACTTATCCCAAGAAACAAATAATTTACTTTAAGGATTCAATTTTAAATCGGTCAAAATGAAAAAATATCTACTGGTTTTTCTAATTTTCATCACCCAAATGGTTTTTGCACAACAGGATTGCATCACAGCAATCCCTATATGCAGCGATGCAGAAATCTCATTAAAACCAAATGGAAGTGGAAGCGTAAAAGAAGGAAGCGGCTGTCTAAGCACTGAGAGTAATTCTATCTGGTTTACCTTCAGCATACAAACAGCAGGAACTCTAACCTTCCTTATCACCCCCCTGGGACCTAAGGCCTATGACATTGATTACGACTTTGCATTATATGGACCTAACCACAGCTGTAGCAACCCCAGAGAAACCCCTTTAAGATGTTCATATGCGGGAATGGGCAACTTAATAAACAGACCTCTTACCGGTCTTAATATGACCGCCACAGAAACCACAGAAGGAGGTGGTGGAATCGGCTTTGTTAAATACATTGATGTACTTCCTGGAGAAGTATATCATTTACTTTTAAATAACTATTCCACAGAAATTGCTCCTTTTAAATTAAGCTTTGGAGGAACAGCAACGCTACTTACTCCATTTGACAACAACTCATTAAAAATTTACCAGCCTTTTCCATTTTTAAAGCCTGGTGCTAAACTAGATGGTGATATTGACATTTGTGGTGATCCTGTAACTTTTGATTTTTCTACATTATCAAATCATATCAGAAACAACAATCCTAATTTTGTTATAAAATATTATCGTAGTGCTGTTGATGCAATGAATGATTATGACCCTATCACAAGTCCTATTCCAGTTAACACGACAACAAAATATACTTATTCTATTTCTTACGCAGATCCAACCAAACCTGTCAGCTTTTTAAATCAGTGTAGGGAATTTGGAGACATTAATTTTGTGGACAGGTCATTCAAACTTACCGACGCAACCCTTACGTCATGTAGTAACAACAAGTCAGGGACAGCGCTATATGACCTATCAACTGCAACCATAGGTCTTACCCCTAACCTTACGGTAAAGTATTATCCTTCAATGTATGATCTTTCCCATGGCACCAACGAAATAACCAACCCTTATCAATATGTTGCCGCAGAAGGATCTGTCTTTGTAAAAGCAACGAATGAATTTAGCTGTATAACTATTACAGAAATTAAATTAAAATTCTATCCACTGGTAGAAGTCCTGGATGGCGCTGAACTCACAGCATGTTTCATAGAATCTAACCCTTCTACAGGTCTGTTTAATCTCGATAACGCTCCTGTTAACACACCAGCTTCCGGCACAGAGAAGAAATATTACCCTTCAATGGCCGATGCTGTAGATGCTACTAATGAAATCACAAATCCTAAAACCTATATCGCACCAACCGGCGTAGTATACGTAAGAGTATATGACAACCGCGGATGTTTCAATGTAACTAAAGTAGCACTTAAAGTACTTCCTCCGGTAACTTCCAATGTCCTTAAGGATAAAATCATCTGTATGGAAGATAAAACCACTTTGGATGCAGGACCTGGATTCAAAAAATATGAATGGAGCACCGGAGCAACTACACAAGTCATCAGTAATGTAGGAGTAGGTACTTATTGGGTAAAACTTACAACTGGTGAATGTGTCACTAAACAATCTGTAAGTATATATCCATCTGAACAACCTGTAATAGCAAGTATTGATATTGCAACTACTACATTAACTGTAAATGTACTAGGGGGTACACCTGATTATAAATATTCTATAGACAATGTTGTTTGGCAGGATACCAATGTGTTTAACAATCTTCCAAGAGGAAGCTATAAGGTTTACGTAAAAGACGCCTATAATTGTGACCCTATTGTGGTTTCAGTATTGGTTCCTAATATTGTAAATGTTATTACACCAAACGGAGATGGTATCAATGACACTCTGGATTATTCAGCAATTGCAGACAAACAGAATCTGACACTGAACATCTTCGACAGATATGGTGTGAAAATTCACCAGGCTGATAAATCCAACGGATACAAATGGGATGGAACTATTGGCGGCAAGAAAATACCGACAGGTACTTACTGGTATTCTTTAACCTGGAATGAGAACGACAGAAAGAACACTCCTTTCAAATTCTCAGGATGGATTATTGTAAAAAACAGAGAGTAATTCCTAATCCATATCATAAAAAAATCACCTCACTCGAGGTGATTTTTTTATCAACACCCTCAACACCCTATTGGTCGTATTTTCACAAAGACTGCTAATAATTTGTTGAATACTATTTTTTAAATATTTTTTAAATAAGCTATCTTTGCACCATGGCGCAGAAAGAAACATTATCATCCCTTACCCACGGAAACTTTGCAAAAGAGCTATCTATTGCGGATGGGAAGATGCCTCCTAATGCAGTGGATTTTGAAAGACTTGTTATCGGAACTTTTTTGATTGACAAAAAGGGTCTTGACCATTCCATTGACCTTCTTACCTCGGAAGTATTTTATGATCCCAGACATCAGGTAATTTTCTCTACTATTTTGAAGCTTTATGAAGGCAACCATCCGGTAGACTTAATGACAATCATACAGGAACTTAAAAAAGAAGATAAATTAAGTCAGGCAGGTGGAGATCATTATATTATCGACCTTACTATGGGAGTAAGTTCATCTGCCCATATTGAGTATCACGTCCGCGTTATTCTTGAAAAATATATTTTAAGAAGTCTTATTAATGTTTCCGCGAATGTGATTGATTCCTCATATAAAGAATCAACTGATGTATTTGAACTTCTGGATAAAGCAGAACAGTCTTTCTTTGAAATCACGAACGGAACAATTAAAAAGGGATTCGATACCGCCAACTCATTGGTAAAACAGGCTATTGACACCATCAAATCTTTAAAAGACAAACAAGGTCTTTCCGGAGTTCCTTCAGGATTCAGAGACGTGGACAAAGAAACCGGAGGCTGGCAGAATTCTGACCTTATTATCATTGCAGCACGTCCGGCAATGGGTAAAACGGCATTCCTTCTTTCGATGGCAAGAAATATTGCGGTAGGCCACAAAATCCCAATGGCCCTATTCTCTCTCGAGATGGCATCTGTACAGCTTATCACCAGAATGATTGCCTCTGAAACAAGAATTTCTTCCGAAAAACTTAGAAAAGGAACTCTTGACGATGAAGAGTGGCAGAGATTATTTTCCAATGTATCTGAATTGGAAAATGCTCCTTTATATATTGATGAAACCCCATCACTTTCCATCTTTGACTTCCGTGCAAAATGCCGAAGACTTGTAATGCAGCACGGGGTAAGGCTGATCATGGTCGATTACCTTCAGCTGATGACAGCCGGCAGCAGCGGAAAAGGAGTTGGAAACCGTGAACAGGAGATTTCCATGATTTCCCGTTCATTAAAGGCTATTGCAAAAGAATTGAACGTACCCGTTATTGCTCTTTCTCAGCTTTCGAGAAGTGTGGAAACCCGTCCGGGAAAAAGACCTCAGCTTTCTGACCTGAGGGAATCTGGTGCGATTGAGCAGGATGCGGATATTGTATCTTTCATTTTCAGACCTGAATATTATAAAATTACGGTATGGGATAATGATGAAGAAGGACAGGAAACATCTACTGAAAACCAGGCGGAACTAATTATCGCAAAACACAGGAATGGCGCAACGGCTGATGTCAGATTATCTTTCTTAAAGCATTTTGCAAAATTCGGTGACATTGAAGCAGCCCTTGATGGAGGCATGGGTGGTGGATACCCTTCAAATTTTGGTGAGCCAAGTGGTTTTGATAAAATCAAGACAACAATACAACCGGGAGCAGCATTTGATCTTCCGGACAGTTCAAAACTTTCAGGATCATCTATGAATGATTTTGATGATGATGATGATTTTCCGTTTTAGACTTTAGAATCAACCCTAAAACTTACAGGAACTCAATATAAAAATGAAATCTTCTTCATTAAAAGATTTCACCCCATTTTTGTAATATCATCAGTTTAATACAATTCAATTATACAACAGATTTGAGAATCGAAATTTATACAGACGGTGCATGCAGCGGAAATCCGGGAAAAGGCGGATATGGAATTCTCATGCGCGTTCCCGAAAAAAACTACCAAAAAACATTCTCTAAGGGATTTCGTAAAACCACAAATAACAGAATGGAACTTCTGGCTGTAATTTCAGCACTGGAAAAACTGAAATCTACAGAAAATGACATTCATGTTTATACTGACAGCAAGTATGTAGCAGATGCTGTTAATCAGAACTGGATCACCGGATGGATTAAGAGAGGCTGGAAAAATGTAAAAAACCCTGACCTCTGGAAGAAATTTATAGAGCAATACAACATCCATAAACCTACAATGCATTGGGTAAAAGGCCATGCCGGGCATTTTGAGAATGAGCTTTGTGACAAATTAGCAGTGGCTGCAGCAGGCTCTGCAGATCTTGAAATTGATACTTACTTTGAAGGATTGGAAAATAATTCGCTCTTTTAATTTAATTAACATAAATCCATAATAACACGTACAAGATTTACTACTTTACCATAAAAAAACAATGTTTTTTGAATAATAATTAATTTTTTTAACAAAATTAACATTAAATACATATTTATTGATTAGGATTTAATATATTTACACCGTCTAAATCCCAGTGAAATGAATAAAAATTTATTGTTTTATTTCTCTATTCTTTTATTTACCCTGTCTGGAAAATCCTTTGCCCAGACCTATCAACTCACCGGAAATCCGATCAACACGACAGGATGGACTATAGTACCTAGCGCAGCTGCAAATACAGATTTCATCATGCTCACCGATGACTTAACCAATAAAGCAGGTGCCATAAAACTAAACGATCCCATTAATTTAAAGTATTGTGACAAGTGGAGAGTTGAATTTGATTTTAGAATTGATGGAAACGGAACTTCTTCCGGCAAAGGAGATGGATTTGCATTCTGGTATCTTGCCAATCCTCCTATTACCAGTCAACAAGGAGCAGGATTGGGAATTCCACAAAACGCAACGGGTCTTATCATAGGTTTTGATATCTACAATAATATGGCAGGGGGCGGCCTGATGAGTAAGGTTCATGTTGCCTACGGAGTAGTTCCCAATACAACAGATTCAAATGGGTTAGAATATTACAACACAGCAGGAAGTTCATTCCATTCAGCTGACCTTAATTCTACTCAACCTTTCGTAGGATCCACTTATAAACATGTTGAAGTTACAGGAATAACAGATCCCAATACACCAACCAACTGGATCATTACGGTAAAGATAGACGGCAGCACAATTACATCACAAACATTCATTCCTTCAGCAGGAGCAGCCACTATGACTCAGGGATATTTTGGATTTTCAGCATCTACCGGAGCTGCAAGCGCTAAGCATTCTATTAAAAATGTAAAAATATATACCGACAAAGTCTCCATTTTAAAGACCTTAGCAACTCAGTCATTCTGCCCTAATCCTACGACCGGATTTGGAAGCGTGAATCTAACTGACTTCAACGCTCAATTTGTTGCCAATCCAGGAAATTATACTTTTACTTATTATCCTCAGGGAAGCTCTACACCTATAGCTAATCCTAGCAATTATGAATTTAACACCAACAAAACAATAACCATTGTTATTAAAGATAATGCAGGAGTGCTTTGTGACAATCCTGATGGAAAAATCCAGCTGGACCTAAGCCCTTTTAAGGCTAATGACAAAACACTTACTGAATGTAATAACAATAAAAAAGGAACTGCTACTTTCAACCTAAACTCAGCCAATGTCACAGATGTTCCGGGAGTCACAAAGAAATATTACAAAACACTCAGTGATTTAAATTCCGGAGCTAATGAGATTTCAAATCCGGATAATTATATTTCTGCACCAGGAACAGTTTACGTAAAAGTAACCACTCCTCTGGGATGTACCGGCTCTGCAAAAATTGATCTTACTTTCTATCCCGACACTCCAGTAAAGGAAGCTACTATACAATCCTGTTTTATTGAAAACAATATCACAAATGCTATTTTTAATTTGACCACAGCAAATGTCACTTCACTAACCAGCGGTGTCAGTAAGAAATATTACACTACAATTGCTAATGCGCTTAATGACACTAATGAGATCACTGATCCTTATCAATATACATCAACCAGTACAGCGGTATACGTAAAAGTGACGGATGCTAATAGCTGTTTTGCAATTGCTAAGATCAACCTTGCAGTACTCCCCCCAGTTAAATCAGCTATTCTTAAAGATAAAACTATTTGTATCGAAAATAAAACAGATCTGGATGCAGGACCAGGCTTTGACGAATATATATGGAGCACTGGAGCTACTACTTCCGCCATAAAGGATGTGAGTTTAGGAACCTACTGGGTTAAACTCAGAACAGGAAACTGTTTCACAACTCAGATTATCAATGTAAAACCTGCTCCAAATCCTGTAATCTCCAACATTGACATTCATAATAATACAATTTCCGTTAATGTTTCAGGAGGAACACCGCCTTATCAGTATTCATTAGACGGAACCAACTGGCAGATATCAAATACGTTCACAGGTTTGGCCAGAGGTGAAGTAAAGGTTTTTGTAAAAGACCTGTATAACTGCCCACCTACAGAAGTTCAGATTACAGTTCCCAACCTCATCAATGCGATCACCCCTAATGGTGATAACAAAAATGATTTCATTGATTATTCTGCTTTGGCTTACAAGAAAAACTTAGTCTTCACAGTATATGACAGATACGGAAATAAACTTTATGAAGCGAACAAAATAAGAAATTACACTTGGGATGGAAAAGCTTATGGTAAAAAGATACCTTCTGCTACTTATTGGTATACAATCTCATGGAATGAAAACAATAAAAACAATACGGAAACAAAATACTCAGGCTGGGTATTAGTAAAAAATATGGAATAAACATTAATACAAATAACAACGTCACAATCCTTCCACTATGAAAAAAAATCTACTCTTTTTTTTACTGGGTATTTTACTATGCTTGCCAGAAAAAACTTATTCTCAAACCTATCAACTTACCGGAAACCCTGTAAATACTACAGGTTGGGATCTTGTTTCAGATGCTGTTGTAAGCGGAGATTTTATAAGACTTACTACAGACCAAACAAGCAAGTATGGAGCTATAAAACTATCTACCCCAATTACCTTAAGCTATTGTGATAAATGGAAAGTAGAATTTGATTTTAGAATTGACGGAAACGGAACAACACAGTTCGGACGTGGAGATGGCTTTACATTCTGGTATCTGGCTAATCCTCCAACAGGTTTTGTATCAGGAGGAGGTCTAGGAATTCCAGCCAATGCATCAGGACTAATGGTAGGTTTTGATATTTTTAATAATACTACAGAGGGCCAGATGAGTAAAGTACACGTTTTATATGGTACAAACAATACTGCCGGCAGCAATATAGAATACAACAATACTCCAGGCAGCACATTTCATTCTCCGGACCTGAATCCCACACAGCCCTTTGTAGGCAGCACTTACAAACACGTTGAAGTAAACGGGGAAACAGACCTTACCAATCCCACAAACTGGATTATTAAAATCAAAATAGACGGTGTTCTCATCGCAGACCAGTCATTTGCTCCTTCTGGGAATGCCGTAGGGATGTCACAAGGATATTTTGGTTTTTCAGCTGCAACAGGAGGCGCCAGTGCCAGACATTCTATTCAGAATGCAAAGGTTTATGTAGATAAAGTTCCTATTTTAAACAATACTATAAAACCATTTGTTTGTACCAATCCTGCAACAGGAAATGGAACCGTAGACCTTACATCATACAATACACAATTTGTAAACAATCCCGGAAACTATATTTTCAGTTATTACCTATTGGGATCTGCCACCCCTATTGCCAATCCTACCAGCTTTCAATATACAGGTAATACCACCATTAAAGTAATTGTTAAAGATCCCACGTCAACACTTTGTGATAATGGAGATGGCATCATACAACTGGAGCCCACACCATTTGCAGCAACAGACGCTACTCTTACCGAATGTAACAATAACAATGGCGGAGTTGGAATATTTGATCTTAATTCAGCGGCAGTTACTACCTTGACCGGTGTTACCAAAGAATTTTATCCAAGCATCTATGATCTGAATGCCAGCACAAACCAAATTCCTAATCCGGCAGCGTATACCGCTCCCCCAGGAATTATCTACGTAAGGGTAATTACATCACAGGGATGCGTAAGCACGGCTAAAATTACCCTGAAGACCCATCCGGTTGTAACCGTTCATGATGTTAATATAGAATCATGTTTTATAGAAAGCAATCCATTAACAGCCTCTTTTAATCTTATCAATGCAGGTGTAGTTCCGAACCCGGCAGCATTTACAAAAAAATACTATCCATCATTAACAGACGCTCTTAACGGAACAAACGAAATAACAAACCCGGGTGCATACATTGCTCCTAATGGAGTTGCTTACGTTAAAGTTTTTGATACCACCGGATGCTTTTCAGTTGCTAAACTCACTCTAACAGTTAATCCTCCGACTCCTTCAAGAGTATTAAATGACAAAATTATCTGTATGGCAAGTAAAACAACATTGGATGCGGGTCCAGGATTCAAAAGTTACGAATGGAGCACAGGAGCTACTACACAGTCTATTAAAAACGTTGGTGTTGGCATATATTGGGTAAAATTAAAAACCGGAGAATGTATCACTACACAAACCGTAAAAGTAATCCCATCAGAAAGTCCGGTTATCTCCAGCATAGATATTTCCGGAACAAATGTCACCGTTCACGTTAATGGAGGAATGCCTCCTTATCAATATTCATTAGACAATATAACCTGGCAGGATTCCAATGTATTCACCAATATTACAAGAGGAATAGCTAAAATATATGTAAAGGATAATTATAACTGCGAACCTATTATAATCAATGTAACGATTCCTAATCTTGTTAATATCATTACTCCCAATGAGGACGGCATTAATGATACCATTGATTATTCAGCTCTTGCAATTAAGCCCAATCTGGATGTCAACATTTATGACAGGTACGGGGTACAGGTTTTCAAGGCAGATAAAACCAATGGCTACAGATGGAATGGTACAGCCAACGGAAGAAAAGTACCTACTGGAAGTTACTGGTATTCCGTTTCATGGAATGAGCATAATAATAACAAGAATACCCTTATCAACTTTACAGGCTGGATCATTGTTAAAAACAGAAATTAATCACATTTATCATTCATATTAAAAGAGTCACTCTGCTATGCAGGGTGATTTTTTGCTTTAAATTAAGCGGATATATTTCCTTTTAAAAGTCCCTTTATTCATATTCAATGCTTAAATTTGTCCTATGAATTATTTGGAAGCTTTAAGCAGAAGATATTCTGTAAAAAAATTTAATACTCAAATTATTCCTCAGGAAACACTACACAACATTCTTGAGTCAGGAAAACTGTCTGCAAGCTCTCTTGGGCTTCAGCCATACAAGATCGTTGTTGTTGAAAGTGAAGAAATGAAGCAGAAGTTAATTCCTGCTTTTTATAACCCATCTCAGATCTCTACATGTTCTCATCTTATTGTCATTATTTCAAAGAAAACAATTGAAGAGAACTATATCAAGGGATATTTCAACCATATTTCCGAGGTAAGAGAAACTCCTCTTGAGCAGCTTGATCCATTCAAAAACAGCATTAAGCAGCATATCAATCAAAAAACACAGGATGAAATTTTCAACTGGGCCGAAAAGCAGTCATATATCGTATTAGCCAATCTGATGTACGCTGCAGCGATTGAAAACATAGATTCATGCCCAATGGAAGGTTTCCGACAGGATCTGATAGAAGAGATTCTGAATATCAATCCCGAAACAGAAAAAGTAACCGTTACCCTCGCTTTAGGCTACCGTTCTGAAGAAGATTACTTCCAGCACATGAAAAAAGTAAGAAAACCAAACGAAAAATTGTTTAAATTTATTTAATATTTAAATGATTGTATCTAAAGCAAGCACATGATAAAAGCGGATGTATTAGTAATCGGTTCCGGTATTTCCGGACTTTCCTATGCCATTAAAGTTTCTGAACAACTCCCTGATGCCAAAATCATTATTGTCACAAAGTCTGATGAAGACGAAAGCAATACCAAATATGCACAGGGTGGCCTTGCTGTAGTTACCGACTTTCAGAATGACAATTTTGAGAAACATATAGAAGACACTATGCGTGCCGGTGACGGAGAAAACAAACGCGACGTAGTGGAAATGGTGGTAAAGGAAGCTCCTGCAAGATTCAATGAAATTGTAGAATGGGGTGCCCAGTTTGATATGAAAAACGGAAAATTCGCTCTGGGAAGAGAAGGAGGTCATACCGAAAACAGAATCGTCCACCATAAAGATATCACAGGTTTTGAAATCGAAAGAGCATTATTGGAAACAGCCAAAAACAGTCCCAATATTGAAATTCTGGATCACCACTATGTAATTGATATCATTACCCAGCACCATGTTCCTGGAAAAGAGCTTAATGAAGGAGATATTCATTGCTATGGTGCCTATATTCTGGATGAGAAATCCAAAACTATCAAGAAAATCACTTCCAAAATCACATTGGCAGCCACAGGAGGTGCCGGACATGTTTATAAAAATACAACCAACCCCACTATTGCCACAGGCGACGGAATCGCTTTCGTAGCCCGCGCCAAAGGAAAGGTTTCCAATATGCAGTATTATCAGTTCCACCCGACAGCTTTGTACAGCAAAATGGATGGAATGTTGTTTTTAATTTCAGAAGCCGTTCGTGGAGACGGAGCTAAATTAAGAACCAAAAGAGGCGAAAAATTCATGCATAAATATGATGAACGTGAAGAACTTGCATCAAGGGATATTGTTGCAAGAGCTATTGACGCCGAAATGAAAATTACCGGAGACGAATTTGTCGGTTTAGATTGCAAGGAAATGAATCATGAAAAATTTTTAGAACATTTTCCGAATATTTATAAGAAGTGTAAAGACGAAGGCATTGATCCGTTCACCCAATTAATTCCCGTTGTACCAGCATGTCATTATCTTATGGGAGGCATTGAAGTAGACAGAGACGGCCAATCTTCTATCAGAAATCTTTTTGCAGTGGGAGAATGTACCAATTCCGGATTACATGGCGCCAACAGACTAGCTTCAAATTCTTTACTGGAAGGATTAGTTTTCGGACACAACGCTGCCATGAAAACAGTATCACTTCTTAATGAAAACCTATTCAACTTTGATGATTTAAAAGCCGTTCCGGAATGGAACGAAGAAGGAATGAAGATCATGGATGAAATGGTCATCGTTAGCTACCTGAGAAAGCAGCTTCAGGAAATGATGAGCGACCTGGTAGGAATTGTAAGAAGCAACAGACGTCTGAATATGGCTTTACAAAAGCATCAGGAGATTGCAGCAGCCGTTGATGAGATCTACCACTACTCTATTCTTTCTCCACAGTTATCAGAATTAAGAAACCTGACCACCGTTGCTCACCTCATCATTATCCAATCTATGGAAATGACAGAAAACAAAGGAGCATTTTACAATAAAGATTTAGCCTAAAAGCATACCATCATGAAAAGACCAAGCTACGTTACAGATAAAGCATTAAAAACATTCATAAAAAATGCCCTTGAAGAAGACATTCAGGATGGAGACCATTCTACCCTTTCCACAATTCCTGAAGATCTTCAACAAAGTGCTAAGTTACTTGTAAAACAAGACTGTATTCTTGCAGGAGTAGAATTGGCAGAAATCATTTTCAAAACGTTTGATAAAAATCTTAAAGTAGAAACCTTCATCAAAGATGGAGTTCCATGTAAAGTAGGAGACGTAGCCCTTATTGTAACCGGAAGTGCCAGATCCATCCTTTCCACAGAGAGATTTGTTCTTAACTGTATGCAGAGAATGAGTGGTATTGCAACACTTACTCATGATTGGGATTCAAGATTGATAGGAACCAAAACCAAACTTTTAGATACCAGAAAAACGACTCCTAATTTCAGAATGTGTGAAAAATGGGCGGTAGCTATTGGTGGTGGAACCAATCACCGATACGGTCTTTATGATATGATTATGCTTAAAGATAATCATATTGATTACAACGGAAGCATTACTAATGCCGTAAAAATGGCCAAGGATTATGTTAAAAAGACCAAGAAAAAGTTAAAAATTGAAGTTGAAACCAGAAATCTGGAAGAAGTTCAGGAAGCCATCAATGCAAAAGTTGACAGAATTATGCTTGATAACATGGATGTTAAAATGATGAAGAAAGCTGTGAAAATGATAAATGGCTCAACTGAGTCAGAAGCATCCGGTGGAATTACCCGTGACATGCTTAAAGAAATTGCATCAACAGGGGTAACTTATATCTCTGTAGGGGCTTTAACACACTCTGCTGAGAATATAGATTTGAGTCTCAAAGCAGTGAAATAGCGTTGAATTTTTAACAAAAACACCTCACCTTTATTAAAAAATCAATAACATGACTTTTTTCATACAAAAAGTCGTTTTTTACCCATTTCACTGACATTCAATCGATTAACATTATTAAGACTGATTAAAAATTAACATTGAGTTAATAATAGTTAAAATATATTTTGCGAATTTTGCAGAAAATTAAATCTAATTATTACTAACGATTATGAAATTAATCAACAAATCGATGCTAACTGCAGTAATTACTTTATCTACAGCTAGTGTCTATTATGCTCAACAAGTTCAGGACTCTACAAAAATTAAGTCCAATGATATTGAACAAGTTGTATTAACTGGTGTTGCCGATATCGCTAAAGATAGAAAGACTCCAGTAGCAGTTTCAACAATTAAAGAAGCACAGATTGTTGAAAAATTGGGTAATCAGGAATTTCCTGAGATCCTAAACACAACTCCATCCGTTTATGCTACAAAAGGTGGAGGTGGTTTTGGAGACTCTAAATTAAATATTAGAGGATTCAACCAAAACAATATTGCCGTAATGGTAAACGGTATGCCTGTAAACGATATGGAAGGAGGATCAGTTTACTGGTCAAATTGGGCTGGGCTATCTGATGTAACTTCTGCAATGCAGGTACAAAGAGGTCTTGGATCATCCAAATTAGCAATTGCTTCTGTAGGTGGTACTGTAAACATTCTTACAAGAGCTGCTGACAAAAAGCAAGGCGGAATAGTTTCTCTAGCAGTTGGAAATAATGACTATGTAAAATCTCTTTTTGCTTACAATACTGGAAGATCTGAAAAAGGATGGTCTTCTTCATTCTTAATGAGTAGAACTGCAGGATCTATGTATGCTGACGGAACAAAGTTCGAAGGATACAATTATTATTTTGCATTAGGATATAAAAAACCGGGAGGTAACCATGATTTCCAGTTTACAATTACTGGTGCTCCTCAATGGCACAACCAAAGATCATATGCAATTACTATTTCAGATTATATAAGATTCAATCCTGATAATGACGGAACTCCAAACAGAAGATATAACTCAGATTGGGGGTACCTTAATGGACAAGAATACGCGACAAGAGTTAATTATTACCATAAGCCTGTAATGTCTCTAAACTGGGACTGGTCAATGAGTGAAAAATCAAAACTTAATACCGTATTCTATGCATCTTTTGGTAGAGGTGGTGGAACAAACACGACTGGTACTGCAAATGGAAAAAGTTTAAACAGCTTTAGAAATCAAACCACAGGCTTGTATAATATGGATGATGTTTTTGCTGCTAACCAGGCTTCAACTCCTGACAAAGGTGTTCTTATCAGAAACGCATCTATCAACTCACACAACTGGTTTGGTGTAATTTCTAGTTTCAATCATACAATCAACGATAAATTTAAGTTTTCTGCAGGTATTGATGCAAGATACTACTATGGTTACCACTATCAGTCAGTAACTGATTTATTGGGAGCAAGCGGATATCTTGATAAAAACAACAAAAACATTCCACCTAACTTAGTAACAGCAGTATCTAAGCCAGAAGCTAGCTGGAACCCATTCGGAGGAAAAATCGATAATATCAACAATCAAATTGGTTATAGTAACGATGGTGAAGTACTTTGGTACGGAGCTTTCGGTCAGTTTGAATACACAAGCGACAAAGTCTCTGCATTCATTCAAGGGTCAGTATCTAACCAAGGATTCCAAAGAATTGATAACTTCATTATAGATGGAGTTTCAAAATCTAAAAAAGGAGAGATCATGAATACTAAAACAGGATTCAAAAATCTTTTTGGATATAACGTTAAAGCAGGTGTTAACTATAACATCAACGAGCAGCATAATGTTTTTGGAAATATTGGATACTACGAAAAGCAACCTTTCTTCAATGCAGTATACAGAAGTAATGAAAATATTGTTTCTTCAGATCTTAAAAATGAAAAAATATTTGGTGCAGAAATCGGATATGGATTCAGATCTTCAAACTTCAATGCTAACGTTAACCTTTACAGAACTTCTTGGGATGACAGATATCTTAGAAGAAGCGGTGTAAGAGATGTTGTAGCAGGAAAAACAGCCTATGTAGAAATGAACGGATTAAACGAGGTTCACATGGGGGTAGAAGTTGATGCAAGCTATAACCTGAACAAGCTATTAACAGTTAATGGTATGTTCTCTCTTGGAGATTGGTATTATAAAGGAAATGCAACTGCAGCTCTTTTTGAAGACAGTACAAATTTACCTCTTAACTTCCCAGGAAGCACAAGCAACGAAACTACATTATACTTAGATAAAGTAAAAGTAGGAGATGCAGCTCAAATGACAGCTTCATTAGGGCTTACTGTAAGACCTGTTAAAAATCTAAGCTTTGATGCTACATGGAGAAATACCAACAATTTATATGCAAGTTTAGATGCTTTCAACTTTAGAACTCAGGCTGCTGCTAATAGAGGAACATTAAAATTACCAAGCTTTAACTTATTTGATTTAGGTCTTTCTTATAAAATAAATCTAAACAATAAGCAGTACTTTACAATTAGAGGAAATGTATATAACTTGTTTGATACAACTTATATTGCAGAATCTAATACAAGTAACCATGTTAAAACAGTAGGTGATTTTACAGCTACTTCTACAGCTACGGCTCAACAACAATATGATGCTTATATCAACAATCCTAAAAACTTCTACAAAGGATTAGATGCATCGAACCAGGTATTCTTCGGATTCGGTAGAACTTGGACTGCTACTCTATCATTCAACTTCTAATTATCACAATATTAGATTTTATAAATATGAATCCCGGCTTTGAGCCGGGATTTTTGTTATCTTTGTCTACAAAAAAATAGATTATGGATTTTTACAAGATTTTATTGAGTGCCCATAAAGGTTTTGGGTATCTCGAGCTTCTTTTGGTTGCATTATTTATCATTGCTCTTTTGGCTACCATGTTTGGTTTCAGCGGGAAAGTGAATAAGTTTTTAAAGAAAACTACCCTTTTCACAATGATCTTCTTCCACGTTCAGTTTCTAATAGGAATCATCATGTTGGTTACTACTTTTAGCGGAGGATTGAATATGGGAGAGGTTATGAAAAATGCGGCATTAAGATTCCAATATGTTGAACATCCATTCTCTATGCTTATTGCGGCAGTATTAATGACTATCGTTAATAAAAAAGTAAAATCTAATGATACAATTTCCCTTGGCGTTACAATTATGGGATTAATTGCGGTAGGTTTATTTGCCTTCGCATTCCCTTGGGCAAAAGTCTTTGGAGCTTAAAACAGACAAAGAAATTATATGCGTTATAATTTATAAATAGTTTAATCTTAAATTTTTAATTAAATCAATGAAAGTAGCTGTAGTAGGTTCAACAGGAATGGTTGGACAAGTTATGCTTAAAGTTTTGGAAGAAAGGAACTTCCCTGTAACAGAATTAATTCCGGTAGCTTCCGAAAAATCTGTAGGTAAAAAGGTGAAGTATAAACAGAAGGAATTTACAATTGTAAGCATGAAGGACGCTATAGCTGCCAAACCGGATATTGCTATCTTTTCTGCTGGAGGTTCTACTTCTCTTGAGTTTGCCCCTTTATTTGCAGAAGCTGGAGTAACAGTTATCGACAACTCTTCAGCATGGAGAATGGATCCTGATAAAAAATTAGTCGTTCCTGAAATTAACGCAGATGTACTGACTAAAGAAGACAAGATCATTGCAAATCCAAATTGTTCTACCATTCAGTTGGTAATGGTTTTAGGACCTTTGAACAAAAAATATGATTTAAAAAGAGTAATTGTTTCTACTTACCAATCTGTAACAGGAACGGGTAAAGCAGCGGTTGACCAGTTAAACGGAGAAATCAACGGTGATGATTCTGCTGCTAAAGTATATCCATATCAGATTTTCAAAAATGCATTGCCACACTGTGATGTGTTTGCTGAAGACGATTATACTAAAGAAGAAATTAAGTTGATGAAGGAGCCTAAGAAAATCCTTGGCGATGATACATTCAATTTAACTGCAACAGCCGTAAGAGTTCCAGTTCAGGGAGGTCACTCAGAAAGTGTAAACATTGAATTCGAAAACGAATTTGAGCTGGATGAAGTAAGAAAGATCTTATCTGAAACACCTGGAGTAATCGTAATGGATGACGTGAAAAACAACCACTACCCAATGCCTTTATACTCAGAAGGAAAAGATGAAGTCTTTGTAGGAAGGATAAGACGGGATCTCTCACAGCCGAAAACGCTCAACCTTTGGATCGTAGCAGACAACCTGAGGAAAGGAGCAGCAACCAACGCTGTACAAATCGCAGAATACCTTGTAGCAAACAACTTAGTATAAACTAACAAAATAAAAAAGAGTCTCAGAATTGAGATTCTTTTTTTTATCAAACATAGTATGAATACCCCGAAGAATACCCACAAAGAAAAAATAGGATTCCAAAAGATCATTGCCACTTTTGGAGTTATCCTCTTCGTTGGAAAGATCGTTGCCTGGAAGCTTACCAATTCCGATGCAGTATTCTCTGACGCCATGGAGAGTATTGTGAATGTCATCAGTGCATTTATGGGATTATATTCACTTCACCTTGCCGCAAAACCTAAAGATGAAGACCATCCTTATGGCCACGGAAAGGTTGAATTCGTCACTTCTGGTATTGAAGGCGCCTTGATTGCCATTGCAGGACTTATGATCATCTATGAAGGCATATCCAGCCTTATCATAGGAAAAACCCTGAGCAAAATTGACTTAGGAATCTGGATCATTGCCGCAACAGCTGTTGTCAACTATCTTCTGGGATATATTTCTATAAAGAAAGGGCAAAAAGAAAATTCATTGGTTCTTATTTCTTCCGGAAAACACCTGCAATCAGATACCATCACAACCCTTGGAGTAGTAGCCAGTTTAATTATTGTTTACTTTACCAGAATTTATTGGCTGGATTCTGTTGTTGCTTTGATATTTGGGCTTTATATCATATTTGTAGGCTATAAAATTGTCCGGAAATCATTAAGCGGTATTATGGACGAACAGGATCCGGAAATACTGCATCAGGTAATCAGAATCCTTGAAGCAAACAGGCATACAGAATGGATTGATGTACACAATATGAAAATCCAACAGTTTGGAGCCTCGCTTCATATTGATGCCCATATTACCCTACCCTGGTATTACGACCTTCGTGATGCTCACAATGAAATGGAAAAAGTCATTATTCTTTTGGCTAAGAACATCAAAAGAAACATCGAATTTAATTTTCACATGGATGACTGTAAGCCTATTTCATGCCCGGTATGCCAGATTACAAACTGCCCTGTTCGCCAAAAAGATTTTGTAAAAAGAGTGGAATGGACCGCAGACAATGTAACCCGTGTAGATAAACACACTGTAGACTAGAAAATATATAAAATTTAAAAAGGCTGAGAAAGCAAAAATATAAGGGTATTACTTATCCTTATTTGCTTACTCAGCCTTCTTTATTTACGATCCATTTGTTTTCTATAGTAAAACATCGGAACAATCAGCAGTATAATTAAGGGCTGAATCACAAATCTTCTCATATAAAAAGAAAAAAGATACCCAATTTCAAATCTGTTCTGAATACAATACAGATAAATAGGAAAGGTAATCAGGAAAATGATAAGAATCATCAAAGCGCCCTGTATAGTCCATTGTTTATTTTTAAATAAGCCCTGAATAATCAGGCATGAGAAAAACAGATTAAGAGCAAATCTAAAAAGATAGCCTCCCACTAATTTTCCCCATTCAAATGCAGGAAATGCAATATTTTTATTGGCCTCATGGAAGTAATCCAGAAACGGATCATAAAATATTTTATCTTCCATTACCCTTACTCCTATCAAGCCACAGATGCCTGAAATAACCAGAAGCCAGCTAAGAATTTTCATGTTTTAAAGCAAAGAATTTAATCCAGATTAACCAAAGTAAAACCACACTACCATAAATCGCTGCCGGGAAAACAAAATCATGGAACATTTTACCATATTCTTTGTGTTCTGCCATCACAATATTTAATCCTACAATGCGTAAAAGATTGATAATATAAAGTAAAACCAGCCCCGTCAGCACAAAAACAAATGTTTTAGCTCCTTTATAAAAAGCAAAAACAAAGGATACAAAGAGGATCATGACAGAAATAGCGTTACAGCCTTCCACCATTCTTGTTACATATTGCTTCTTTACATAAAACCAGACCTGCTCATTCTTCACATCATTGTACAGTTGGGACGGATAACCTAAAACATTTTGTACCGCACTCGCCTGGTGGGCAATAATTCCTGAAAAAGGATCCAAACCGGAATCCTTACCCGCATTGAGATAAAATTGATACGCAACAAGCAACACCAGATAAATAATGATGAAGCGCAGTAGAATTCCTAGCACCGGCTTAAAGTCCTTTAACATATTACAAAGATAAAAATTAGGCTGTAATAACCTGAAGGAGAAACAAGAAAGTTAAAACATACCATTAAAAACCGGATATAGGAAGCTTAAAACAACTACCCAGTGATAAATCAAAGAAAAATTACCCGAAACCTTTCAAATAAAGCTTACAAAAATAAGACTCATCATATATTTTCATGCTTAATTCTCCCCTCTTCCAGCTTCCCTCTTCCAGCCTAACACTATTCGTGTTAAATTAGTATATTTGTTTCCATATTATTATGACTTCTGACAACGCCAATCGATTTTTTGAAACCCATCTCGGTAAAAAATCCACTGAATTCATCACCTTAGCTCAAAGCGGTTCTGCGAGGGTCAACTTTCTGGCCATAACCGATACTGACCAATACATTATCACCTATAATGAGAATATCCCGGAAAATGAAAGTTTTCTTTACTATTCCAGCGTTTTTTCTGAACTTCACCTTAACACTCCTTCTATTCTCGCTATTTCAGAGGACAGGAAAATGTATGTACAGGAGTTTTTAGGAAAACAGACCTTATCGGAGATCATTACAGAAGAGCATTTATCAGTTCGTGTAAAGGCTTTGGTACAGCAAACCCTGAAAAAACTTTTTACACTACAGATTCAGACTCAGGAGATCATTGATTTCTCCAACACATTTGAATATGAAAGCTATGATGAACTTCCTATTGTTCATGATCTTTATTATTTTAAAAATTTTGTAGCTGATGTTCTGGAACTGGAATATAATAAATCTACTTTACTGAAAGAATTTAAAAAGATATCAGCATTGGTGGAAAACCTGGAACCCAAAGGCATTATGATCCGGGATTTTCAGGCAAGGAATATCATGGTGAATGAAAAAGATGAAGTTTCTTTTATCGATTACCAATCGGCAATGAAAGGTCCTTTGATGTATGATGTTATTTCATTCCTGTTTCAGGCTAAAGCTGATTTTCCTGAAGACTTTAAAAATGAAATGCTGAATTTTTACATCCAGCTGTTTGAAGATCAAAAAACTCAAGATCAACTAAAAGAATCGGTTAAACCAATTCAGATGATGAGATTTCTTCAGGTTCTGGGAGCGTATGGATTCAGAGGCTTAATTCAAAGGAAACAACACTTTATGACAAGTCTTGAAAAAGGAATCCAAAACATCACACAATTTGCGGCTTCCTGGGAAGACATGAAAAATTATTCTGAACTTAATAAAGTCATTGAACAATTGACCTCTGGTAAAACAGAACAGAAGATTAAAGAAATATTAAATTTGAACCAGTAAGCTGCTTTAAAGCTTTAAGAATATTAAGATTATAAATATCTTAGTGGTTCTAGCCCAAATAATAAAATAAAGAAGAAAATGTTACACATAGACATCCACAGTTTTTCGTACAAGAAAGGAGGAATTCCAAAAGATCAATCAGGAAACGGAGGCGGTTTTGCCTTTGACTGCAGAGGAATTTTAAATCCCGGAAGAATTGAAGAATATAAAATCCAAACGGGAAATGATATCGGTGTTCAGGAGTATCTTGAAACTAAAACTGAAATGCCTAAGTTCTTAGAACTGATAAAATCTCTCGTATCTATTAATATTGACGATTATCTGGCGAGAGGTTTTGAAAACCTTCAGATCAACTTCGGATGTACTGGTGGACAGCACAGATCCGTATACTCTGCTATAAAAATAGCTGAATTCATCAAAGAAAAATATCCCAACGGAACCGTGATAACCATTCATCACGATGAACAACCACAACTGAACATTAGTAATCAGTAATGGGTAATCAGTAATATTTTACTATTCATCCATTACCAATCACTCATTACTTATACTATATGAAGGCTCTTATTTTCGCTGCCGGAAAAGGCACCAGGCTTAAGCCGTTTACAGATCATCATCCTAAAGCTCTGGCTAAGGTGAATGGTATTCCTCTTCTGGAAAGAAATATTAATTATCTGAAAAGCTTCGGAATAACAGATTTTGTTATTAATATTCATCATTTTGGGGATCAGATTGTTGATTTTTTAAATAAAAATGATAACTTCGGCTGTAACATTGAAATCTCCGACGAAACCAGCGAATTATTGGAAACCGGAGGCGGCTTGATTTTTGCCAGAAGATTTCTTGATCATGGAGAAGATTTTTTAATTTTAAATGCTGATATTTTAACTGAGATCAATATTAATGAATTGGTAGAGTATCATAAAAAAATAAAAGATTTTGCTACTTTAGCGGTTTCGGATCGTGAAAGTTCAAGAAAACTCCTTTTCAATGATGATTTGGTATTAAGAGGTTGGCTGAATGTACAAACAGGTGAACAGAGACTTGCTGAATTCAATAAAGGGTTTAAAGCTCTTGCTTTCAGTGGGGTTCATTGTATCAATCCTGTCATCTTTGAAAAAATAAAAAGAAAAGGTAAATTCTCCGTTATGGAAGAATATCTGGATCTGATGCAGACTGAGCATATACATGGTTTTCTGCATGACAGCATTCTTATAGATGTTGGAAGACCAGAATCTGTAATAGAGGCTGAAAAACATTTTAAATAATTTTTGCAAATGGAAATTGATGGAATGAGGGATGAAAGTCTAGTAAACCCGGAATTAGATAGCAACGAAACAAAGCTTCACAATAGTTTCAGACAAAAAACATGGGATGAAACGATCACGAAGGACAGCTGGATGGTCTTCAAGATCATGGCAGAATTTGTAGATGGCTATGAAAAACTGGCAAAAATAGGCCCATGTGTATCTATATTTGGTTCAGCACGTCTGAAGCCGGAAAATAAGTACTATGACATGGCCGTGGAAATTGCTGAGAAAATTACAAAACTAGGTTTCGGAATTATTACCGGTGGTGGTCCGGGAATCATGGAGGCAGGAAATAAAGGAGCTTTTAATGCTAAAGGAAAATCCATCGGGCTTAATATCGATCTTCCTTTTGAACAGCATTTCAATCCTTATATCAATAAATCCTATTCTATGAACTTCGATTACTTTTTCGTGAGAAAAGTAATGTTTGTAAAATACTCCCAAGGCTTTGTAGTAATGCCGGGAGGTTTCGGAACATTGGATGAACTTACTGAAGCGATGACTTTGATTCAAACCAATAAAATCGGTAAATTTCCCATCGTATTGGTGGGGACTGAATTCTGGGGTGGATTATTAGACTGGTTTAAGGCAACCTTATTAAAAGAAGGAATGATTGCAGAAGATGATCTTGATCTTTATCGTGTGGTAGACACTGCTGATGAGGCAGTAGCACACATTAAAGCTTTTTATGATAAGTATTCTGTGAATGTAAATTTTTAATTGGCATATTATTTGTGAACTATAACTAGCAAGAATGATTGTAAATCTATTAATTAAGATGAAAAAACTTTTATATATATCAGGAATTTTAACATTTTTTGTGTTAATGAGTTTTATGTATGTAGACTTTTTCTCTTCAATGACCAAAGTGGATTATATTGATGGAAGCAAGACATTGAAGTTTACCACAAAAATGAATACAAGCCATATCTCTGATGCCATTAAAATCAATCCCAACACAGCAGGATTTGAAGCAGAAGTGAAAAAATATGTGAACAATAATTTTGATGTATTTGTCAATGGTGCTCCCAAAACAATTACCTTCACCGGAAGTCAGATAAGCGGAGAAACTGTATGGGTGTATTTTGAAACCGGAGGGGTTTCTGATATCACTACCCTAAAGATTAAAAATACGATTCTTTTAAGCGCTTTTCCTAAGCAGATCAACCTGGTCAGCGTTGCTTATAAAGGCAGTCAGAAAATGATGAATTTTCAAAGAGGAAAAGAAGTGAATGAAGTTTCCTTTTAAATGAAACAACTTATAATATAAAACCACTGCTGTTGCGGTGGTTTTTTGTTATTATCTACTCAATACATACACATTCTTACTTCATTTTCAATATCATCATCATATTGAAAAAGATTTTTTTTCCAAAAGCCAGCCTTAAGGATAGGCATCATATTTTTGCTCAATATAATATCTGACCCAACATATACCTCAAATCGATGTGGCATTATATGCCCATTCCTAATATCAGTAGAGCTATAATAAACAAGGGCATCTCCTCCTAGCGTAAATTCTCCCTTACAATGACCTTTCCTATAGTTCTGTACATCATATTTTCATTAGAATATACTGTTGAGATACTCATTGCAAATCATATAAGAAATCAGTATAACAATGGGGAAGCCTTAACCACAGCATAAAAAAACCGGCTCTTCCGAGCCGGTTTTCAATTTATAAAAACAATAATTATTGTCCTTTGATTTTGAAATCATCTACTTCCCATGTTGAAGCAGCAGATGTTGTAGAAGTATATTTGAATGCGATTCTTACATTTTTGCCTAAGAAAGCACTTAAGTCTACATTTCCTGAACTTATCCAATCTCCGAATGCATTGGTATTGGTATCCAGAATTGCCGGAAGTGTTGTCCAGTTTGTAGTTGTTACGTCTCCTGTATAGTTATCTGTAGCAAATACCTGTATTGCGTTTCCTGCATATCTTACGTCTGTAGTAAAGGTTACTACTGCTTTAGATTTTCCAACTAAGCTAACTGCTTTAGAGATCAACCAGTCTTCGTTAACAAAATTATTACCTGCACCTCCTGCATTACCGTTCATCATTGCATAGTAGTTTGTTCCGTTTCCTTGGTTAGAAGTTCCCCAGAATTGGTTTGGTCCTTCCTTGTTTACAGTTGTCCAGTCTGTACTGAATCCACCGGAAGCGAAATCATCCTTATAAAGAACCGGAAGTGGAGTATAAATACTTCCGTCACATCTAGGATTTGTTAACTGAAGATCAGGAAGCTTAGTAAACCACAATTGGTAAGTCCCGTTGAATACACTTAAAATAGCATATACATCTCCTTTACCACCTGCAACTTCAATTGTACTTGCAGCCTTTCCTGCAAAGATACCTCTTCCACTGGTTCTTAAAACAATTGTCTTTCCTGAGCAGTCTTCTAAAGTTCTGTTAGAAAGAGCAGTACCATCAGCGTATGTTTTTCCCAGATCTCCGTTAATGAATTCAAGATCTTTAATTTTGATCCATCTTCCTACATCTGCAGTCGTTAACTGAGAAATTGATCTTTCAGAAGCAACAACCGCTCTTGCAGGTTCATTGGAATCGTATAAATATTTGTATACATCTTCTTCTTTCATTCTGTATCCGATAGCAGGAGTTGCATCATTAGAACCTAACTGCAGTTCACCGGCTACGTTTCTGATATATAGTCCATTTAATTTAACGAACAGATCTTTACCTACTTTAAATCTAGCATCCTGGAATAGATCCGTTTTATTGATATTGATCTTAATTCCTCCTGTTGCATCTTCTACGTATAGATATTTGAATAAGTTTCCTGCTTCATCATTAGCAGTAACCTGAGCTTTCACATAGAAATTACCTGTAATCTGTACCAATCCGTTTGGAGCTAATCCACCTGCAAGCTGCTTGATGTCTGCCACCGTTTTAGCCGTAAGATTTGCATTACTGAATCTACAAGGATTTTCCTGAATATCATCCTGACGTGGGAAGTGCTTATCTTTCCCATCCGGACCTAATGGTCCTCCTTCCATATCAAGGTCACTTACTTTATTGATATAGAATTGGTAAGTCGTATTAGAACCTGATTGAAATTTACTGAAGATCCCTTTGAAATTTCCTTTTCCAGCAGGAATATATTGATTTGCAAAAGAAGAATATCCACTGTTTCTTACAACGGCAGTATTTTTGTAAACTTTGGCTACATTGTCCCAATTCTGACCGATTACTTTATCTACTGTCTGACCATTAGGGGCAAAGTTTGAACATAAAGCTTTAGCATCAAATTCTACATTATTCAGCTCAACTAAACAACCAATTAGATCTTCTTTACTTTTAAGATCTGCTATTGAGATTACCAATGGCTTGATGTTACCTCTTGTGGTACAAGATCTTGAAATTACTTTTGGAGCTAATTTCTCAGGAATTCTGGAAACTCCGTTTATTGCTGATTCTGCTCCTGTTTTTACTCCCAGCTGAACAACTCCTCCGTAGGTACCTACTGCAAGACCGTTAACTTTTACATATATTTTAGATCCCTGAGGAAATCTTGTATAAGAACTTACCATATCTACACTGATGGTGAACCCATGAGTAGGATTTTCCAATGCATCCTGAATATAGATCGTTTTATAGATATTCCCGGTTTCATCTGTAGAAGAAACATATCCCTCAATATACAAATCATCACTTGGATCATTAGGTTTATCTGCAGGGAAAACATAAGCAGCTCCGGTAGGGTTATTTACAGTAAACTTCTTTTTAAGGTCGCTTAACGTCATATTAGCCTGAAAATCCGCAACACACTGATATCCATCCAGATTAGGCTCATCATATTTATCATCATGCACACATCCTACGGTAATCCATAGAGAAGCTGCTGCGATAAACATATATTTTAAAATTGAATTATATTTTTTCATTGTAGTCGTTATTAGAATCTTAGATAAACATTAGTAAAGAACGTTCTTCCTCTGTCATACCAAAGTTTTGGTCCGAAATAAGGAGTTGCTCTTTGAGACTCAGCAAGTGCATCTGTAAAGTTAGCAGCTCTACCCTGCTCGAATCCACCTGTTACATAGTTTCTGTTATTTAAGATGTTATTCACAGAAATACTCACCCCAACTCTGTATTTTCCAAATTGGAAAGATTTACCAGCATTAGCGTTCAGCATAAATTGGTCATCAAATTTCTTCTGAGCAGTAAGCTGCTGGATAACTTCCGGTGTTGCCCCATCATAAATAATACCTCCGGAATCCGGAATCGTGTACATTGCAGCCGTTTTGTTAAGCGCAGAGAAATCAAGATACTGATCCATCAGATAGTTAGCAGAGGCTCCTACCCACCAGTATTTAGGTGAATTGTATTTTAACCCGAAAGAGAATGCTTTCTGAGGAGTACCAGCCACTTTGTAATCTTTAATGTTTGCAGCACCATAGCTTCTGAAACCATTAAGATCATCTACTGAATAGACCTGTGGAGTGTTTGTAAATTTGTATTCGCCAACACTTGCTACCCCTATCGCATTAATGGTAGGTGTAATTTTCACATCGAACCCTAATTCAGCTCCCATATATCTCTTATCAGCACCACTCATTGCCTCATTAATCAATGTATTATATGATCCTGAGTCTGTAGAAACAGCCGCATAATATCTTGCTAATTCAGTAGAGTTGCTGATTGTAGTATAATATCCTGATAGTCTTAATTTCAAGATCTGACCTCTCATGATATAACTGATATCATTTGAGTTGATGATCTGATTCTTAACACCCGGAGTCAGGAAATCTGAAACCCTAGGGTTGATATAGATCTCATTAAGTGTAGGAGCTAAACTAAAGAATGCTCCGTTATACACGATAAAGTTTTTACCGTTGATCTTATAGGTAATTTTACCTTTAATACCAGCATCTAAAGCATTATAGACAGCACTTTTTCCTTTGGAGTTATTGGTAAACTGAGCGATTCCACTTCTATAATCTCCATTTCTGTAAGATTCAGATTGCGAAGCAAATATGGAAGCTACTACATTCCATTTTTTGAAATCAATTTCAGTAGAAACATTCAATGAGTAATGATTTCTGGTCAACTGGTAAGAATATTGAGTTCTGTCTCCTACTCTTACTCGAGTATTCGTGTCATCAAGATTGTATCTTACATCATTGTTGAAAGGATTAAGATTATTCGCATAATCTGCTCCTAATAAATCATTAATTCTTCTGAAGTTATCTGACTTTAAATTCTGATAGTTAAAATTAATATTCAACTTCCAGTTATCTTTCAGCTTTGTATCAAAGTGTGATGAAAAGTTGAAAGTTTTGTCTTTGTTAACGTCATCGATCAAGGTATAAGAAGCTCCTCTGGAAGTTATTCCATCCATTTCGAACTTGTTAATACGGTTCGTATTATATAGATAATTCCAGTCGATCTGAGATTGCTGTCTGAATTCATCAGCAGTCAAAAGACCGTAGCTTGGTAATTTTCTGTAATAGGTAGGGTTTGGATCTGCAGCGTGGAACCAGTCTAATCTACTTCTCGCATCGCTACCGAACTGATAGGAAACCGTATTGGTCCAGTTAGAGTTTTTACCTATTTTTAAGTAATCTGTTAACATGAATACTGGCTCATACACGTTTCTGATTCTGGAGTTTCTCTTTTCTCCATCCTGCCATCCCCAGTATGAGTTATAATTTTTCCCCATAAGGTCATAAACCTCCTGAGTATTTGGAGCATTGGAAGCTCTATAAGTAGGAGATCCAAAAGCCGTTAAATTAAGAGAGTGTCTATCGCTGAATTTCTTCTCAATAGAAGCAAAATAAGCATAAGCATCCTGATACACCCCATCCAGAATTGCTCTGTCTCCCCATCTTCTACTTGCTGAGAACGTAAATGCCCAACCGCTTTTAGAAAGACCGGAAGAATAAGTAGCAATGGCTCTGTGCAAGTAGCTTCTGTTGGTAAATGAATACGCTAATGAAGTTTGTTTTCTATAGCTGGATGCTCTTGTATTATAATAAACAGCACCTCCCAAATTACCAAAAGTATACTCTGAAGGGGTAATATTATCTACATTTTCATAAGGATATCTCGTTACATCATTAAGACCTCCCCAGTTATTAAAGTCTACTTTTCCATCATCATTTTTAGACATGGAAACACCATTAAAAAGAACATCCTCAAATCTGTTGTCTACCCCTCTTGGTCTGAACCAGTAAGCACCCAGTTCAAAAGCGGAAACATTCTGGAAAGCATCTCTTCCTGAGCTTAAAAGTCCTACAGTAGGCTGCATTGATGAGCCTCCATCTTCGGTATCATTTGCAGAGTCATCAATAACTATTACTCCTGCATCTGATCCTAAGTTGTAATTAAGTGTAATAACACCTAAATCTTTTCTCTTCTCATCTGCAGCTACATCAAACTCTAAGATCTTAGACTCAAAGTTTGGTTTTGTCACTGTGATTAGATAGTGGCCAGGTTTTAAATCCACAAACTGGAAGTATCCAATTTTATCCACAGATGTGTCGCCGGTGGACTGTGCTAGATCTACTTCTGCTTTCTCTATAGGCTTACCATCCTGATCTTTAACATACGCAAAAACAGTAGTTTGCGCAAAATAAAAAGAGGCAGGCATTAAAGTAAACAAAGAGATTAGGGATAGTTTTTTAATCATAATAAACTTATTTTTAACTCCTTCTTTATTTAAGGGGCAACAAATTTAGGACTATTTTCATTAACTCAAACATTTTTAGTTATTTATTCTATTAATTTTTCTTAACGCACTGTAATTATCCTAAAAATATGCTCCAATTTTAATCAATCACAAAAAACAGCTATAGGTTTTAAGAAAAGTCACCAACATTATGAGCTTACTATTTTTAATCCTCAATAAAACGTTCATTTTTTAACATTATATAAATGACAAATAACATCCTGAACTATCAAATAACACCCTGTAATAGGTTTATTTCAGATGTTTTTATAGCAAGCTTAACCTTTTGTTAAATTAAACTCAGATCATTTTAATCTTTATTCTTATATAAAATTAGTAATTTTACCCCTCAATTTTTTGAATATACTAAGAATATGAAAAAATATTTAATCATTGCCGCCCTGTTTTGCTTTGGTTCTGCTTTCTCACAACAGAGACAGGTAAAGAGAGCAGCTGTCGCATTCCTGAATGTAGAAAACCTTTGGGACACTATTCCTTCTGCAGATTATATTGATGGAACATTACCCCGTTCCAATCCTAAGTTTCACAGAAGTGTGCCTGTAGATTCACTTAAATATCTTGAAACAACAGAAGATTATAAAGGTGAATGGAGTGATGATCTTTTGATTGGGAAAAAAGTGATCAGAAAACAGTTTTTATCTGAAGATTTTACTGCCAACAGCCCAAAAAGATGGGGATCAAAATACTACAATCAGAAATTAGCCAATGAAGCTAAGGTAATTTCAGAGCTTGGAAGACAATATACAAATGACAACCCTGCCATCGTAGGATTGATTGAGGTAGAAAACAGACAGGTGATTGAAGACCTTATCAAGCAACCTGCTTTAGCAAAAAGCAACTATGGGATTGTGCATTTCAACTCTTACGATTCAAGAGGAATTGATGTAGCCATTATTTATCAGAAAGGAAGATTCTCTGTTTTGGATTCTTATAAGAAAGAAATTAAAATCTATGATGAAAACGGAAAAAGAGAATACACCAGAGATATTGTAATTGCTATTGGATTATTGGATGGTGAAAAAGTAGGACTTTTCATGAATCACTGGCCTTCCAGAAGAGGTGGTGAGGCAATTTCTCTTGCTAAAAGAAATACAGCAGCTACTGTACTGAAAGAGGAAATGGATAAAGTAACTGCAGAAAATCCTGGTATCAAATTATTCTCAATGGGTGATTATAATGATGACCCGGTAAGCCCAAGTTTGAAAAAACATTTGGCAGCTGTAGGTGATCCAAGTGAATTATCTGACAAAACTCCTTACTATAACTTAATGTATAAATTATATAAGGCAGGGGTAGCTTCTCTTGCTTACAGAGATGCTCCAAACTTATTTGACCAGATCATTGTTTCGAAAAATCTTTATTCTCCTGAAAAAATCACTCCTACTTATACCATATTTAAAGCTGAGATCTATGCACCGGCTTACCTGGTAAACAAAGAAGGACAATGGAAAGGATATCCTTTACGTTCTTGGGATGGAGATAGGTTCACAGGCGGATACAGTGACCACTTCCCAGCGGTTTCCGTAGTTCAGAAAGAATATATTAAAAAATAATACAGAAAGGCACTCTTATTGGAGTGCTTTTTTTATATCCTTAAAAGTCATGAAAAATATTGTTTTAATATTCTGTATTGCCTTTATCTCATTCGGCTGCCTTTCACAACAAAACAGCTCAAAAAAAGATAAAGCACAGCATGAAATGAAACCGTCTAAAAACGACGATGGAGAATGGGACCTTACCGTTATTGACACTGAGTTTGATTATTTCCTCAATGCCATAGCAAAGCCAATCAGCCAATATTCAGAATCTTTTCTGAAGACAAAAAATACATTTCTTGTGAATGAATGGAATAGCTATTACAGCACCGGACAATATAGAAACATCATAGAATCCGGAATAGATTATAATCCCAGAGAGAATTACGGAATAAAATTCGAATATAAGCTGTATCAGGTATTTGCGTATGTAAACTGGAAGTATGGATTAAGAATGACCGGTTTATCCGGAAGTGAAATCAGAAGATAATTTACTACACACAAGCAATGTTTTAGAAAAAATTTAACAATAAAATAATAAATATAGAATTAAATAATTTTCAATAGATAAAATACAAAAATAAATACTTTAATTGCTTAATATTAAATAAAATTATACTTAAGTTTTAATATATTTGTATATCACTGAATTTTGATTTTCAGTGAATAACAACCATAAACAAAATTTAAGACCATGAAAAATCTATCGCTTGCGGCGTGCTTTCTAGCCATGCCCCCATTTTCTCAACTTCAGGAATCCCAACACCGGACAAAGTTTTACATCAATTCATTATCTAACAACATTTAAAATCTGTGAATTATGAAAAATATATGTAAACTTATCTTATTTTCAATTCTACTATCATGGACACCATTCTACTCACAAACAGGAAGTGATATCATTTTTTGCCTGGACAACAGTGGTTCTATAAGTGACGTAGCCTTCAATCAAATGACTGTTTCCACAAGAAAGCTCATGGAACAGATTTTAAAATGCAACCGGGACAATCGGGTTTCCGTAGTACACTATGGAACAGATTTCCCCGGAATGAGCCCTTCTGTCCCTAGAATTTATATAGAATCTAATTTTACCAATGATCTGGCAACTGCTCAAACATTCTCAAGAAGATTAGGAAATGGTGACCATTTTCATGATGCGGTTAGCTTAATAGGAGCAGCCCTTGATCATTATCCACATCCTGATATTGTAAGTCAACAGAAATCATTGGATAAGCACCGTGAGAGACCATTAGTAATCATCTTATTTTCTGATGCAGAAAGAGCCAACGGCAGCTTTAGCAATGGCTCCTATTTGGTCAACTTCAATCCTCCCAACGGACTCCATGAGGATAATGCTTTTTCAGCCTTTACAAAGTTTAAAATGGACAGAAATGCAAAATTTATCGTGGTACATGTAAGTGATTATGCACCATATATAGAAGCTGCAGCCAACATTGCCAGCCGTGGAGGTTCATATACAGGAAATATTGAACAGTACAATGATGATCCGGATCACAATCTACTTCCTAGATTTTATCTGAATAAGACAAATTTTACTTTAACGAATACTGAAATATCTTCATTAAGCAATGACATCTGCAAAATGAACACAGCTTATGTTGATTTCACCTATCAAGCTCGTTCCTGTAAAATCCCAGTAAGCTTTCCGCTACATATCAATGGAAACTATGCAATTCCACAAGGAGCTAACATCGTCAACTTTCAGCTATCCCTGTTAGATATAGCAACAAGTGCAGTTTATCCAACATCTGCAACAGTTAATTTCCCTAACCCCAATGAGTTTGAATTTACAGTAAATCAGGCAGATCTTACCAATCCGCCTTCAGGACAATACAAATTCATTATTGAGCTTGTTTATTCTCTTGGCGGTAATAATGATGGAATTCATGCTGAAAACAGTATTACTTCTCCTTACGATTTTATGTACTGTGAGAATTTGCGGGCAAACACAACTATTTCCAATCCTGCAGCTAAGTTTGCAAGACCAAAAGATAAGGATTACCGCATCGATTTTAATGCAGATCCTAACCACACAAAAGCTAAGCAGAAGGAAAATAGCAGACCGAAGAACATTCAGGTGTCACCGAACCCCAATAATGGAATATTTATCGTATCGCTCGACAAAGTACGTTCAGGAGCTCTGGAAATTAATGACATCAATGGTAAGATTGTTTTTGAAAAGTCATTCACTAACGAAAAAGAAATAGCTGTTGATATTCATTCATTACCATCCAATACCTATATTGTAAAAGTAAATTCAGGTAACGAAGTATTCACACAGAAAATAATAAAAAGATAAATTTAAAATTTATCAAACTAAAAAAGGTTCAGAAAATTCTGAACCTTTTATTTTTATAATAGCTGAAAATTATTTGTTGAATAATTCTTCTACCTTATCCCAGTTTACTACAGAGAAGAATGCAGAAACATAGTCAGGTCTTCTGTTCTGGTAGTTTAAATAATAAGCGTGCTCCCAAACGTCTAATCCTAAAACCGGAGTTCCTTTAACGTCTGCAACAGGCATTAATGGGTTATCCTGGTTTGGTGTAGAAGAAACAGATACAGAACCATCAGCATTTTTTACTAACCAAGCCCATCCTGAACCAAATCTTGTTTTAGCAGCTTCAGAAAAATCAGTTTTGAATTTTTCAAGGCCACCGTAATTTTCGATAGCAGCTTTTACATTTCCTACAGGCTCATTGCTTCCGCCAGGAGTTAAAATTTCCCAGAATAAAGAGTGGTTGAAATGTCCACCTCCATTATTTCTTACTGCCGGTTTATCAGTTCCTGTCTGGCAGATCTCTTCAATAGTTTTCCCTGCTAAATCAGTTCCTTCTATTGCTTTATTTAAATTGTCAATATACGCCTGGTGGTGTTTCGTATAGTGGATTTCCATAGTTTTTGCATCGATCGTAGGTTCTAATGCATCATATGCATATCCTAATTTTGGTAATTCAAATGACATAATCTTTATTTTTAATGTTATACTTCAAAATTAGCCAATATTTAAGGTACTATCAAAGATTGGGGATTACTTTAATAAATCTTTAACATTGATATATTGATTTAGAATGAATTAAATTTTATTTTTTTTAAAAATTACAAATATTAAACTAAAAAGCACGAATCCTGAGGACCCGTGCTTTCTATTTAACAATATTAAATTTATTTATTCATAGACATCAGGAATTCTTCATTGTTAAGAGTTCCTTTGATGTTTTTATTTACAAATTCCATTGCTTCCACAGGATTCATTTCAGAAAGATACTTTCTAAAAATCCACATTCTCTGAGAAGTTACTTCATCCAGAAGAAGATCATCTCTACGGGTACTTGAAGAAATTAAGTCAATAGCAGGATAAATTCTTCTGTTAGCAATTTTTCTGTCCAGCTGAAGTTCCATGTTACCGGTACCTTTGAATTCTTCAAAGATCACTTCATCCATTTTTGAACCGGTATCAATAAGTGCAGTGGCTATGATAGTTAAAGAGCCACCACCTTCAATTTTTCTTGCTGCTCCAAAGAATCTTTTCGGCTTGTGAAGAGCGTTAGCATCTACCCCACCGGAAAGAACTTTACCAGATGCCGGAGTCACAGTATTGTATGCTCTTGCTAATCTCGTAATTGAATCCAGTAAGATTACAACATCATGTCCGCACTCAACCATTCTTTGTGCTTTGGCAAGAACAAGGTTAGCTACTTTCACATGCTTTTCAGCAGCTTCATCAAATGTAGAAGCAATAACTTCTGCATTTACGCTTCTTTCCATGTCAGTAACCTCTTCCGGACGTTCATCAATCAGAAGGACCATCATGTATACCTCAGGGTGGTTCGCAGCGATAGAATTGGCAATATCTTTAAGCAACATCGTCTTACCTGTTTTAGGCTGTGCAACAATCATTGCTCTCTGTCCCTTACCAATGGGTGCAAATAAATCTACTATTCTTGTCGAAATTGTAGAATCACTTCCTGCAAGATTGAATTTCTCTTCAGGGAAAAGTGGTGTAAGATATTCAAATGCAACACGATCCTTAATAAATGCAAGATCACGTCCGTTTACTTCTGTAGGTTTTAATAATGAAAAATATTTTTCACCTTCTTTTGGAAGTCTTACAATTCCTTTAACGGTATCTCCCGTTTTCAACCCATAATTTCTGATTTGCGCTGTAGAAACATACACATCATCAGGAGAAGAGATATAGCTAAAGTCTGATGAACGTAAAAATCCGTAGTTATCAGGTAAAATTTCCAACACTCCTTCAATGCTTACCATTCCATCGAAACTGAATTCTTTTTTATGGTCATGCTGCTCCTCTGCCTTTTCAGAATGTCTGTTTTGATTCTGATTTTGGTGTTGGTTTTGATGCTGGTGCTGGTTTTGGTTTTGATTTTTATGTTGGTTTCCACTGTTCTGTGGATGGTTGTGTCCTTTTTGAGGTCTGTTAGCCTGTGGTTGCTGAGGAGGCGTATTGTTAGGCTTTTCTTCTGCCTGGGCAGGCTCTTGAGATTCTGTATTTTTAGGAGCTTCTGTTTTCTCCTGGGAAGTTTCTGTATTTCCTGTATTGGTAGAAACTCTTTTTCTTTTTTTCTTAGCTGAATTAGCTGCAGATGATTCTTCATTTACTGTTGCTTCTACTGCTTCAGCTATAGGCTCTTCTGTTTTTACTTCTTCAGCGACCGGCGTTTTTTCTTCTACTTTTTCCTCTACTATTGGTTCTGCCGGTGCTTTCGCATTTGCCCTTGGTTTTGCTGGGGCTTTCTTTGGAGCAGCTTTTTTTACCGGAGCCTTTACAGGTTTTTCTGCTGGAGCTTCTTCAGTATTGGTGCTGGTTTCCGTGGCGTTGAAATAATCTTTTGATACTTTAGGATTAGAAGCCTGAAAGTCAAGAATTGCAAAGATCTTATCATTATCATTGCTATTTCTTGCAACTTTAACGCCCAAATCCTTTAAGATTTTAGTCAGTTCCGTTACGGATTTTGACCTTAACGTTTCTATGTTAAACATATTTATGTAAAAATGTAATTAATTGTGAGTAAGAAAAGTAAGTCCGGTGACTTTGGTTTTCAAGTACATTGTATAATGCAAATCTACACTTATTTTTGAATTGTGCAAAATTTATGTTATTTTTGCCAAGAATTTAATATTCAATGCTACAGAGAATACAAACTATATGGGCTTTATTAGCAGTCTTAGCTGCTGTTTTCCTTTTTATAACGGGACAGGATGTTGTGATTTCCGACAGTATCCCTGTACTTAATATAGGATGTATAATCCTTGTTATCATTGGATCATTAAGTATCTTCAGTTTTAAAAACAGAAAAAGACAAATTTTGCTGAATACTATCAGCATCATTATAAACGCTTTGTTGATTGGTGTATTGGCGTACTGGCTGCTAAGCTTATCCGGAGGAATTAATTTTCCTGAGAAGGGTATTGAGCCGATTTTCCCATTAATTGCGGTAATATGTCTGCTTATAGCAAATGTATACATCCGTAAAGATGAGAGGCTCGTGAAATCTGTAGACAGACTTCGGTAACCTTACAACGATTTTTTGAGTGAGAACAGTTCCTTTTCAGGAGCTGTTTTTTATTTGTACATCCCTACTACCTGCCCGGATCAATTAATTTATGTAACTTCCATGCAACATTTTGATCAAAAAGACGACAGATCTTTTAACTTTTAATTAAAGACTATGAAAAAGCTAACTTATCTTACTTTATCACTATTCTCTATATCTGCTTTTGCACAGGAAGTTTCTAAAGAAAGAGTAAAAACCGTCATTTCCACTCTGGCATCCGATGAAATGAAAGGACGGGAGATCGGAACCCCTGAAAATGATAATGCAGCTAATTATATTGCTACTCTTTTCAAGGAAAATAACCTTGAATACTGCACAGGAAACTCATACCTTATCCCTTTTGATTATAACGGCAAAACAGCCTATAATGTTTGTGGTATAAAGAAAGGTAAATCTGATAAAAATCTTGGTTTCTCAGGACATTTTGATCATATCGGAACCAACGATAAAAGTGGAGACAATATTTATAATGGAGCTGATGATGACGCCAGCGGAATTACAACACTGGTAGGCATTGCTGATTATTTCAAAAATAAAAAGCCGGAATTTTCAATGGTTTTCATTGCCTTTAATGGAGAAGAAAAAGGAATGCTGGGATCTCAGGCTATCTCTGAGGATAAAAATCTTGATAAGATTTACAGTAATATGGCTGCTCTATTCAATTTTGAAATGGTTGCTACAGAATCTCAATGGGGAAAAAATGCGTTATATATGACAGGAGATGGTTTCTCAGATCTTGATGAATTATTCAATAAGCATGCAGCGAACGGGTTAAAAATCAATGCTGATCCTTACACAAAACAACAGCTTTTTTATCGTTCAGATAATGTCAGCTTTGTAAAAAAGAAAATTATTGCCCATTCATTTTCAACTGTTGATATGACTAAGGCGACTCATTACCATCATGTAAACGATGACATCAGTATTGTTGATGTTGATAATATGACCCGGATCATCAATAATTTTGGAAAAACACTGGATCAGTTAAATCCAAAAAACTTTGCTCCGAAATATAACGATAAGGTAAGTTTTAATTAATTCATACTTCCATAAAAAAACCGTCATCCAGGCGGTTTTATTTTTATTTTACCGGAAAGCAGAATCCCCCCTTATCATCCTACAATATCCAATCCCTTTTTAATTCTTACTTACTTTATTTCAAGGCATTGTAACAAAAACATCAATTTTGAAACTTATCATTTAAAGTAAAACAGGATTAAGAACGTCTTATCTTCTAATTTTACGTAATTTTGCTATCCAAATTTTTCATTGAATGAATGAGTATAAAAAAATACTGAGGTTCGCGAGGCCCCATCAAAAATATATCTACGGAAGTTTATTTTTCAATATTCTGTATTCTTTATTTCAGATTGCTTCCTTAGGAACTATTTTACCGGTTTTAGGAATGTTGTTTGGTACAATAAAGCCTGAAAAATATGAAACTCCCCCTGTTTATTCCGGTGACATCACAGATTTTTTCACTTATATAAAAGAATATTCAAACTATTATGTTCAGTCTTTAGTAAGTACCCATGGTGCCCTTACTGTTCTTGCCTGGCTATGTGTGATCACTGCATTTATGTTCTTGCTAAGAAATGCCTTCCGATATTTTGGGTCTTTACTGTTGATCAATTACCGTGTAGGAGTTACCAAAGACCTTCGTGGTGCGATGTACAGAAAGATTCTTTCTTTACCGGTTTCATTCTTTACAGAGAGCAGAAAGGGAGATATGATGTCCCGTATGTCTAATGACGTAGGCGATGTTGAAGGGAATATTTTGGGAAGTTTAATAGAACTTATCAATGCTCCTTTCATGCTGATCAGTACATTGGTTACCTTATTCTTTCTGAGTCCGGAAATGACTCTTTTCTCTCTTCTCGTACTTCCTGTAATGGGAACCATGATTGCACTGATCGGGAAAAGTCTTAAAAAAGATTCTCACGAAGCGCAGCATGAATTGGGTACGATCTTTTCTATTGTAGACGAAACTTTAAAGTCATCAAAGGTTATTAAGATTTTTAATGCGGAAAAGATCATGGATAACCGTTTCATGAAATCAATGAACAAATGGATTTCCAGTTCTATCAGCTTAGGTAAAAAGAAAGAGCTTGCATCGCCAATGAGCGAATTTTTAGGTTCCATTACCTTTCTGATCATTGCCTGGTATGGAGGAAAACAGATTATTGTAGAACAAAGCATCTCACCGGCTGATTTCCTTGTATTCCTTGGAATGTTCTTCCAGATCCTACCTCCGGCAAAGAGTCTGTCATCCTCTATTTCTAATGTACAAAAAGGAGAAGCTTCTCTGAAAAGAGTATTGGAAATTCTGGATGCAGATGTAAAAATCGAGGAAATTGCAGAACCGGTTTCCATCTCAACCCTTAACAGCAATATTGAATTCAAAAATATTGGATTCTACTATGATAAAGCCAATCTGATCCTTAAAAACTTTGATTTAACAATTCCTAAAGGGAAAACTGTTGCATTGGTTGGACAGAGTGGAAGTGGAAAAACAACTATCGCCAACCTTTTAGCAAGATTCTATGATGTTTCTGAAGGAGAAATTCTGGTTGACGGTGTCAATATTAAACATTTAAAACTACAGGAATACCGCCAGCTTCTGGGAATGGTAACGCAGGAATCTGTATTGTTCAATGATTCTGTTTACAACAATATTCTGATGGGTAAACCTGACGCTACCCGAGAAGAGATCATTGAAGCAGCTAAAATCGCAAATGCAGATGCTTTCATTACAGGCTTATCTGATGGATATGATACCAATATCGGAGACGATGGAAACAAGCTTTCCGGAGGTCAGAAACAAAGGGTTTCCATCGCAAGAGCTGTCTTGAAAAATCCACCGATCATGATCCTGGATGAAGCTACTTCAGCACTGGATACGGAATCTGAAAGATTTGTACAGGATGCTCTGGAGAAGATGATGGAAAACAGAACCTCTCTTGTGATTGCTCACCGTCTTTCGACAATTCAAAAAGCAGACTGGATTGTAGTGATGGAAAGAGGAACCATCGTAGAACAGGGAACTCACCACGATCTTATCGCCAAAAAAGGAATGTATAACAAACTTGTTGAACTCCAGAATTTTGACTAAACGTTTTTAAATTAATTTTAAAATGAACCCAATACAAGAGTATTTCTACAGAATCGAAGAGCCTGAAAGAAGTACTCTTCTTTTTTTACGGGAAACCATCCTGGCTTCAGATCCTGAAAATATTACAGAAACTCTCAGCTTTGGCCTTCCGTTTATCAAATACAAAAAGAAAATGCTGTGCTATTTCTATTACAGCAAAAAATACAAAAAGCATTACCTAAGTTTTTATCACGGTGATAAGTTAGATTATCCCGAACTGACACAGGATGGGAGAAAGAAGTTTAAAATCCTTTTAATTGATGTGGAAGAGGACTTACCCGTTGAATTTATATTGAGTTTACTGAATGAAGTAAAACCGTATATTAAAGGATAAATCTATTTTTCTTTTTTCATGATTTGATCCAAAAAAATATGGAATACATTACTTAATTTAAATTCAGCTGTTTTATAATTATAAAAAAACACCAATGTTATATTTCTATATCATCAGTGTTTTCAGTCATCAGTGTTTTGAGGTTGATAAATCTATTATCAATTTTCTATTTCAGGAACAAATACAATATAACTTAAACAATAACTACCTGTAAACTTATCCATCTTGTTCCATCGCTTATGATTTTCCACTGTGAATAATTCAATCCATACAGGATCTGATAGTTATTATTATTACTTCTTATATTGTACGCATTAGCTTCTGAACCAGAACCGTTGCTGATCATGGGATAATTTGTATAAACGTTGGCTCCTGTATTTGTTCCAAATCTATCACTATCATTAACAAAGTGTAAAACCCTACCTGGGCAAGTTGTCGGATCTGGCAATTGTAAATTTGAGGTAGTATTAATAAAAGGAGCTGTATTATTAATATTGGCTGTAGAATTTCCTCCTGTAGAAGTTGTAGAAAACCGCAATAGCAAAATATAATCATCAGGTTGTACCACATAAGGAGCTGCAGGTGAATAGGTCCCTGTAATGGCTTTAAAACTTTCTACAACGCCAAAAGAAGAATATCGTACATTGTGCCATTTATTTGTGGGGGCATCATAGAAATATAGTCCCACTGACGTTACATTTACCACTTTACCTGCTGCAGCACCATCCAATGTTGTAACAAAAACAACTGTGCCATTTTGGTCACCTGTGTAAACATTGTTTTTTGCTGAAAGTTGCGCTCTGGTTAATCTAGGTACTGTTAACCCATCAGGGACTGATGGTGATCCGGCTTTACCTTCGATATGAAGGGTTGATTTTGGTTCGTTTGTTCCAATCCCTACGCTTCCGGTTGTTATAGTCTGACCAAAAGCAATGCTACTACATGATAAAAATATCATGGGAACTATTCCATTTTTTTTCATAGTGTATTCAATTTTTACTTGTTTAAAAAAAATTATTAAATAAATAAAATCAATTATGACAAAAGATTCCTTACTATATTAAATAAATATATTACGTAGGCAAAAATATTAAATAAATTTATATAACAAAAAAATAACCATACGCAATACTACTCATGAGTATTAAAACTCACAAAACATAATAATAATACTATATTTTAAGGATAAAGTTATTAATATTAATATCGGAACTAATTCCTAATTTTTTACGAATTCTGTATTTGCGACTCTCTACAGCTCTTACACTACAGTTTATACATGAAGCTATTTTTTTTGTATCAAAATTCAACCTCATTAGAGCACAGATATATAATTCAGAATATATAAGATTAGAATTAATATTTAAGATATTAGGAATGAAATCAGGAAAATACAGCTGAAATTTTTCAAAAAAAACTGGTGAATCATTTTCGGCAAGTTCTATAATTTCTGTTATATTATCTTCTGTCAAATTATTATTAATGATCTGTTGTTTCATCAATTCATGATTCACTTTCTGAAGAACTCCAATGGTACTATCCTTAATCTCCGTTTCTTTCATCAGACCATAAATAAGGTTATTCTTTTGTGAAATAAAATAAATGTCAATTATAAATGTAATAATCACAAAAAGAATATTAAGAAGCTTAATCAGTTTAAAATCTTCCTGTTTAATAAACTTACTTTTGGGTAGAAAGTCTATTTCAAGATACATAGAACCAATAAAATTGACTGTTATGAATGTTAAAATTAGAAATATAAAAAAATAATCTTCCTTATAATTAAAAAAGAAAGGAATAGCAAATATAAGTGAAAAATAAAAATATTCAACGCCCACACTTTTCCAGGTATATATATAAAAACAACTAACAAAAAGTGTAAGCATTATAAATACGGCGGTAATAGTCTTTTTTAAAATATTCCTCAATCGGGTTGTTTTCCCTTTAATACTTAACATAAATATCCAAAAAAGAGAAGTAAAAACAAGGCATGCAGAGATGAGAGTATCACCAAAGAAGGAAATAATAAACACGGAATAAAAAAAGTCTAAGAAAAAAAGAAACAGAACATAACGATGGATAAGGTCTAAAGACTGATATTCAAAATCATTAGTTGGCTTCTCTAAGTTGTAAGTTATTATCTTGGAAAAAAAATTTTTCAGCATTTTTTTAATCTTTACTATAATAATTCTGCAGGCAATTTTAAAGAATTGCACAACTAGGTTTTTATACAACTAAATATATAAAAGAAATTTAACAGCGTACAGTTTTTTGAATAAAAAATTCTACGCTGTTAAATTTGCAGTTTAATTTTTTTTTAAAGCAATTAGATTTAAATTCTACACTTATAAATATTCCACCATTTTGCAAGTGTATTTCTACTTATCCTGAAATGAAGAGCTGTTGCAGTATTATTAAGCTGGTTCTTATATTGATAATTAAGAATTTTTAAAATAGAACCTTCGTCGTAGGAGCGAAGTTTTTGGTTTCCAATTCCATTTAACAGTCCCGATTCACCAAAAACGAGTGTATTAAGGTTAAGAATATCCAGAGCCCCTTCAATACTTTTAATTTTATTCATGATTTGTAAATCATCTTTTTTTTCAGGATATTTTTCATTAATAATATCAGTATATATCTGTTTGTAATCCGGGCCTCTATCTCTTATTATACTTTTTTGATCCATTTGTACAAGGTTGTTTTAGGTATTCTATATTTAACAATTACTTCTTGCGGAGTCATCTCCTTCCTAAGGATTTTGTCCAGTATAAAACTTTTAACTTCTTCAGTATATATATTTTTTCTGAATACCGGAAGATCACTTTTTTCAGACACAATCCTATTACCAGGAGGTGCATAAAGAACCAAATACCCTGTGAATAATCTAAAATAATCATATTTTAAAAGCTTACTCCATCTGAGTAAAAGATGAGTATCAATACTGCTTTGTTGATACATTTTTTTTATATCAACTTCATCGCATTTTAAAAATTTAGCTGCTCTTTCGGAAGAGATCTGAAGTTCTTCCATTCGAATTTGCAACAGTGTACCAATATGGATTTCTTTTAAATTCATTTTCAACAGTTCTTTATGTAACACATTTTAGATTCTCTTAATCCTCTAAAAAAATTATATTTTAAGGAGCCAAAAATATTAAGTAGACCTTATAAATACTATACAATATGGTACGCAATACCACTCATGAGTAGAAAAACTCACAAAACGTTATTCTTTCATTTACCCTAAACAGTTGAAATAAAAAAGGAGAAAACCATTTAAGATTTTCTCCTTTTTATTATGTAACAGTTATAAACTAATTTTGTTTAAGCTTTGCAATAACATCCAAACCACCTTTTGTAATATCTCCGATCTTACAGATGATTTCAGTATCTAAAGGCAGGAATACGTCCATTCTCGACCCGAATTTAATAAATCCGAACTCATGCCCGGCTTTTGCCTGATCTCCTTCATTACAGTAGAATACGATCCTTCTGGCTACATATCCTGCAATCTGTCTGAAAACAACTTTATGGTTGGTTAAAGTTTCAACAGCTACTGTTGTTCTTTCGTTTTCAGTAGAAGATTTTTCATGCCATGCTACCAGGTATTTTCCCGGATGGTATTTTTTGTACACCACTTTCCCGGTAACCGGATATCTACAGATGTGTACATTCAATGGAGACATAAAGATAGAAACCTGAATGGCCTTTCCTTTAATGAATTCATTTTCTTCCACTTCCTTGATCATTACTACTTTTCCGTCAACCGGAGCGATAACATTCTCTTTGTGGTCAAGAATAGTACGGCTTGGAACTCTGAAAAACCAGAATACAAGACAATAAATGACCAACAAAGGTACGATGATCAACAAAGACCATATTTTAAGGAAATAGATGGCTAATGCTCCCAATACCAGAAAAAGTATTGTCGCTACGGTAATCGTTCCTTTTGATTCTCTATGCAATTTCATGAGACTAAATAAATTTTTCTAAAATAAAGTACAAATATACGACAGGAACGCAGATAATAAAACTATCCAGCCTATCTAATACTCCTCCATGACCTGGAATGATGTTTCCACTGTCCTTCACACCGAAGTTTCTCTTCAGCTGACTTTCTACCAAATCCCCCAGTGGAGCAAAAGCTGCCACTAAAAATCCTACAACCATCCAGTTGGCACGAAGCTCAGGCTGATAATGTTCTATAAAGTAAGATAAAACCAATGTTAAAACAACACCACCCGCATATCCTTCCCATGTTTTTTTAGGGGAAATCTTAGGTGCCATTTTATGTTTTCCAAAGAATTTACCTACCAGATAAGCAAAAGTATCACTACTCCAGATCAGGATAAACAGAAAGAGGACCTCCAGAGAAAAACTTTCATTATAGCTGGAGAATTTAGGTAACCCTAATGCAAAGCTGAACGGAAGAGCCACATAAATGACCGTAAAGATCAGCTTTCCGCTGTCATAGTATAATTCGTTAGGATATTTGAATAAAGTGACTACAGCTATACCAATCAGCGCCAGCGCCAATATTTCGCTTAGTCTGAAATCAAAAAAGAAATCGTGATGGAAATATCGTTTGGAAAAAATATAGAATATGAAAATAACCAATGGATAAACCACCCATTTTTCATATCCGTTTCCGAATTTCATGACTTTAACACATTCCCAGGTTCCTACGATCAGTAAAAGACTCATCAATCCATGATAAAGATACTGCTGCTGAATAAGGCCGGGAAAAACACTATTGATAAACTGTGCTCCCAACGGAGTAGAACAAAGAATGATAATGGCTACATAAACGAGACCTGAAACGGTTCTTTGAATAAGATTTTTGTCCAAAATTTAAAATTTAGAGGTGGGTGCTTAATCTTCAAGCAACAATAAAAACAGTTTTGTATTGGAATTGGAAGAACTGTCCATTTTAGACTGGCTTCCACTGATGGAAGTAAGGTTCTTGATATTTCCGTTTCTTTTTATTTTCCCCATGGCATCATTCAGGTTGTTTACAATCTGTGAAACATTGGCAATGATAACAATCTTATCCGGCAACCTTGAAGAATGATAATGAAGAATATTATTGTGAGAAAGCATAATTCTCCCGTCGTAAGCAATCAGGTATTCACAGGTGATGAATGCTGCTTCATTAGACGGCTGCAGTTCTGAAGTATAGGAAGTCTTTACAACATTTAAAAAGTTCTGAAGTTCCTTATCCCAACAGAACAGATTATTAATACCTTCTATCTTGATAATTTGATTTAAAGTCTGTAGAGCCTCCGCTTCATCTGCACAATAATTAAAAAATCCCCCCGAATGCGTAAATAATTGCGCAAACTTATAGTCGAGATCCGCATTTTTCAGCGAATCCCCAAGCTTCTCCAGGCTCTGTTCTTCCTCTTCCTCAGGCTGGTTGGTAAGTTTGCTTACAATCCTCTTGAATAAATTCAACTTAATCTATTTTTAGTCAACTTTATACAAAAATAGAAAATAAATTACAATAGATTCCAAAATATCTCCTTAAATATGAAAAAACCTGACAATTTTAAAGTTGTCAGGTTTAATATATCCTATTTTTAAGATGATTTTAAAGCTGTGTCGGGCTTTCTGGAGCCTGTATTTCGCTTTCTTCCTCTTTCTCTTTAATCTGAGGAGTTTCCAGTACTTCCGGCAGATCTTTTTCAGGGATCGTATTGGTAACCGGTTTCTCTGTCAATTCAGGATCCCATGCTCTTTTTCCGAAAATCTCTTCAAGGTCTTCACGGAAGATCACTTCTTTTTCTAAAAGCTTATTGGCAAGAGCATCAAGCTTATCCTTATTTTCTGTAAGAATTCTTATTGCTCTGTCATATTGCTCACTTACAAATCTCTTGATTTCATCATCAATCACCTCTGCTGTTTTCTCAGAATATGGCTTAGAGAATGAATAATCAGACTGACCTGAGCTGTCATAGTAAGAAACGTGTCCTACTTTTTCACTCAAACCATAGATTGTAACCATCGAGTTGGCCTGTTTGTAAGCTCTTTCCAGGTCATTTTGTGCTCCTGTAGAGTAATCACCCAATGCTACCTGCTCTGCTGCTCTTCCTCCTAAAAGTGAACACATTTCGTCAAGTAACTGTTCAGTTGTTGTAATCTGTCTTTCTTCCGGTAAGTACCATGCTGCTCCCAGGGAACGACCTCTTGGTACAATAGTTACCTTCAACAATGGTGATGCATGCTCTGTAAGCCATGAAACGGTTGCATGACCTGCCTCATGGAATGCAATTCTTCTCTTCTCAGAAGGCTTAATTGCTTTATTCTTTTTCTCAAGACCACCAATAATTCTGTCTACTGCATCCAGGAAATCCTGTTTTACTACGAACTCGTGGCTGTTTCTTGCTGCAATAAGTGCTGCTTCATTACATAGATTAGCGATATCTGCACCACTGAACCCTGGAGTCTGTTTTGCCAAGAAATCTCTGTCTACGCTGTCATCAAGCTTGATTTTCTTTAAGTGAACGTCAAGAATCTGTCTTCTCTCATGTAATTCCGGAAGGTCTACGTAGATTGAACGGTCAAAACGTCCTGCTCTCATCAAAGCTTTATCAAGGATATCCGCTCTGTTGGTTGCAGCCATTACGATAACATTTGTATCGGTTCCGAAACCATCCATTTCAGTAAGAAGCTGGTTCAATGTATTTTCTCTTTCATCATTTCCGCCAGAGAAATTATTTTTACCTCTTGCACGTCCGATGGCATCAATCTCATCAATAAAGATGATCGCCGGAGATTTAGCTTTCGCCTGAGCAAAAAGATCTCTTACTCTGGATGCTCCAACTCCTACAAACATTTCCACGAAATCTGATCCTGAAAGTGAGAAGAACGGAACTTTAGCTTCTCCTGCAACAGCCTTAGCCAATAAGGTTTTACCTGTTCCCGGAGGCCCTACCAAAAGTACTCCTTTAGGGATCTTACCTCCTAATTTTGTATATTTTTCAGAGTTTTTCAAGAAATCTACAACTTCCTGAACTTCTTCTTTAGCTCCTTCCAATCCAGCAACATCTTTAAATGTTACCTGAATTCTTTCTTTTTCATCGAAAAGTTTTGCTTTAGATTTCCCGATAGAGAAAATCTGTCCGCCAGGGCCTCCGCCACCACCCATCTTTCTGAAAAGAAGGAAGTAGAATAATCCCAAGATCGCAATCCAGATCAATGCGGATATCAGAATATCTGCAAAAGGACTTTTTCCGGTTCCGTAATCTTTAGCGGTTTTAATAGCCGGATTGGTCGCCTTGATCTGTTCAAATTTCTGAAGAAATAGTTGAAGATCCCCGTATTTTACAGAATAATCTGCTTTTGGGGCCATATCTAAAGCTGAAAAAGGGTTGTTTTCCTTTCCGGTTTTGGAAACCATTGCTGATTTTGCTTCTTTGGTAAGGAAAACATCAGCTTTCTCTATGTCTTTGTATATAATAATATTCTGGACTTTACCCGCCTGCATTTCTCTAAAGAAACCATCTTCATCAATAGTTTTTGCTGCATCTCCACCAAGGAAATTGGAACCGAAGAAAAGCAAAAGAGCTATGATTGCAATAGGAAAGAACCAGTTGAATCCTTTGTTATTCATTTAGACTTTTTAAAATTTTTATTATTCATTTTCAATTTTGGTAATGACTGCGTCACCCCAAAGTTCTTCTATATCGTAATACTCACGTACATCTTTTTGAAATATATGAACCACTACAGAAACGTAATCTACCAATATCCACATGGCATTTTCATTACCTTCTACATGCCAAGGTCTGTCTTTCAGATCGTTTCTTACTTTTTTCTCTACATTCCCAGCTAATGCTGATACTTGTGTATTTGAGTTTCCGCTACATATTACGAACGTCTCCGCTACTGAGTTTTCAATGTTTGATAGATCAAAGATCATGATATCTTCTCCCTTTACATCTTGAAGTGCTTCAACGATTTTATCTATTAGTGCTTGTTTTTCTGCTGTTTTATTCATTAAAAAAATACTATAATCTGCAAATTTATTGTTTTTTCTTTACTTTAACCTTACTTTTACCCGCTTAATGTCTTAAAGTTTTCTTAAATGAGTCAACTCTTCTATCTGAAAGAATGTTCTTCTACTAATGACGAAATATCAAAGTTTTTACTTTATAAAAATTCAGATTTTATAGGATTGCATACTTTCAATCAAACCAAAGGCCGTGGTCAGTATGGAAATGTATGGACTCCAACCGCCGGGAAAAACCTGGCTTATACGCTGGCAGTGAATACTCAAAACATCCTGTGCTCCGACTTTATATTCAATTATTATACCGCAATTATTGTCAGGGATTTCCTGGCCAATTTGGCTGATTATGATGTGAAAATTAAATGGCCGAATGATATTATCCTTAAAGGTAAAAAAATCGTTGGAATTTTGATTGAAAAGAAAAAAATTAATCAGAACAATTATTTTATTATCGGAACCGGAATCAATATTCTTCAGGATAAATTTGAAAAAATATCTACCGCAGGTTCACTCCTGACACAGACAGGGCAGGAATTTGACATTGAAGACCTTAGTTTAAGACTTCACGAATTCTTATCTGAAAAACTTAAAAATATTCCTTCTGACCAGGAAATACTGGACAGGTTCAATAAAAATTTGTTCCGAAAGGATGAAATCTCCGTTTTTGAAATCGAAAAAGAGAGACAAAATGGCATCATTCGAAATGCAGACAAAAAAGGTGAACTTTGGATCGAATTGGAAAAGGACGGGATGTGTTCTTTCTACCACAAAGAAGTAAAACTCCTTTACTGATTTGCTCTTTTGATATAAAGATAAAGGGTAAGCGGCAGGAATACGAGATTAGGAAGCCACATAGCCAATGCAGGCGACAGGCTCTTATTTTCCGAAACTACCTTTAAAGCTTCAAACGAAAAGACAAAAAGGAAAGCCAGCGAAATCCCGATAGCAAGGTTGATTCCCAAACCACCCCTCTTCTTTTGTGATGACAGGGAAAGGGCAAGGAAAGTCAGAATAATGATAGAAACAGGCATTGAAGTTCTCTGATGAAGCTCATTCAGATATGAATTCAGGTTACTGTTTCCTCTTGCTTTTTCTCTTTCAATGAATTTTAAAAGCTCAGGAGTTGTCTTGTTCTGTCCCAAAAGCTCATTAGGGAAAAGTTCTTCAGGAGAATGGCTATAGTTTTTCTTAAGCTCCAAACCGCTGTTCAGCGTTTCTGAATTATTTTTATTAATGGTTTTTTCAAGATAATTATTTAGGACAAACTGTTTTATATCCTTATTCCAGTACACTTCACTGGCTTTTAGTTCATAAACCATTTTTCTGTCCTTATCAAACTTCTGGTAAACAAATCCAGATCCTCTCTTTTCTCTTTTATTCCAGGAATCTACAAAGATATACTCTGTTCTGCTGAGCTGTGAAGAAGCCGGAGCTGTTCCAAGAATCTTTTCCTTATTGGCGGCATTATAGGTATAGGCCTCCAATTCATTTTTTTTGATATTTGCCCACGGGAGAACTAAATGGTACACCACAAGAGCTCCTAATGCAATCAGGATTGAAGTATAAAGATAAGGTTTTGAAAATCTGTGAAAACTGGCACCACTACTGATAATGGCTACAATTTCAGTATTATTTGCCATCCTGGAAGTGAAATAGATCACGGTAATAAAGACCAGAATGGAAAGGAACGTTACTACAAGATTAATAATCCAGTAAGGATAAAAATGAAGCAGAAAATACCCCAGATCCAGTTTGGGATCTAACGCTTTTGCATTTTCTATCCTTGGAATTTTTTGCTGAACGTCGATGACAAGCACCACTATAGACAATAGCACCAGCATGAAACTGAAAGTTCCAAGGTACTTTTTAATGATATATTTGTCTACAATCTTAAGCATAATTCTTACAGTCTTTGTCTAAGAACAGGTACTACAGAGTTTTTCCACTCATAGAAATCTCCAGCAAGGATATGTTCTCTTGCAACTTTTACCAGATCAAGATAAAACGCAAGGTTATGAATTGAAGCAATCTGTTTTGCCAGGTATTCTTTTGAAACAAACAGGTGACGAAGGTACGCTTTTGAATATTCACGGTCTACAAAGCTGGTCCCGAATTCATCCAAAGGCGAAAAGTCACGCTTCCATTTTTCGTTTTTAAGGTTCATTACCCCTTGCCATGTGAAAAGCATTGCATTTCTGGCATTTCTTGTAGGCATAACGCAATCCATCATATCAATTCCCAGTCCAATAGATTCCAGGATATTCCAAGGAGTTCCAACTCCCATCAGGTATCTTGGTTTTTCTTTGGGAAGAATATCTGTTACTTCATCAGTAATTCTGTACATTTCCTCTTCAGGCTCTCCCACTGAAAGCCCTCCAATTGCATTCCCTTCTGCTCCTGCTTCAGAAATTACCTCTGCAGAAATTTTTCTTAAATCGGAATAGGTAGATCCCTGAACAATCGGGAAAAGTCTTTGCTTATGTCCGTACAATTCAGGATTATCATTGGTCCAGTCGATACATCTTTTTAACCAACGGTGTGTAAGTTCCATGGATGATTTTGCCTGGTTATAATCACAAGGATAAGGAGTACATTCGTCAAAAGCCATGAAAATATCTGCTCCGATCTGTCTTTGAATCTCCATTGATCTTTCCGGAGAGAACATGTGATAACTTCCGTCAATATGGGATTTGAACCTGGCTCCTTCTTCTGTCATTTTTCTGTTGCTCGCCAAAGAGAACACCTGAAAACCTCCTGAATCTGTAAGAATAGGAAGATCCCAGTTCATGAATTTATGTAAACCACCTGCATCCTGCATTGTTTCCATTCCTGGGCGAAGGTAAAGGTGGTAAGTATTTCCCAGAATAATCTGAGCTTTAATGTCTTCTTTTAATTCTCTCTGATGAACTGTTTTTACACTCGCAACAGTTCCTACCGGCATAAAGATAGGCGTTTGAATCTTTCCGTGATCTGTAGTGATCTCTCCTGCTCTGGCTTTTCCTTCAGAGGTTTTTTCTATATTAAAAAATTTCATTTGTACACTTTTTAGTTGATTACTATCAACGATTGTCATTGTCCGGGCAAAGCCCACTTCATCATTTATCTTAAAGGCGTGCCTATTTCAGCCTGCTTCAACTTATCTTTTACATATTTATCCGCTTTTGGATCTTTCTTCAGTAAAATCTGCTGCGCTTCATTGGCAATATCTTCCATTTCTTCTTTGATCACATAATATTTAAAGCTCTCAACAAAATCAGAAGGCTTTACTTTATGGGATTTTAAAATAAACCGGGTACCGGCCTCCATATTTTTGTCCTGAAACATAAAATTAGCCTGATCGGTAACAATAAGGTCAGCAATAACTTCTGCCATCACGTCCTGATCGACCAGGTTTTTAGGCTTATCGATATAATCACTGCATGAAAACAGTCCCAGAAAAACAAAAACAAGGATCATTTTTTTCATCAGCTTATTTTTATACTTTTTTAATGGAAGAAAAGGCATGCTCCGTTTTATAATCTATTGATAATTGATTTCCACTTCAGGTTTAAAACACCAAAAACAGCTTCATGGATAATTCCGCCATTCATTTTACTTTCTCCTAAAATTCTGTTGGTAAATATAATAGGAACTTCCACAATTCTGAAACCTTTTTTGAAAGCTCTGAACTTCATTTCTATCTGAAACCCGTATCCTTTCAGCCTTACATTATCTAATCCTATCTCTTCCAATACTTTTCGTGAGAAGCAGACAAAACCGGCTGTAGTATCATGAATAGGCAGTCCTAAAATAAATCTTACATATTTCGAAGCGAAATAGGACAACAATACTCTTCCCATAGGCCAGTTCACCACATTTACTCCTTTTGAATACCGGGAACCGATGGCCATATCTGCATTCAGACAAGCTTCAAATAGTTTAGGCAGATCATTGGGATTATGTGAAAAATCAGCATCCATTTCAAAAATGTAGTCGTAATTATTTTCGATCGCCCACTTAAATCCATGAATATAGGCTTTACCCAAACCGTCTTTAGTATGTCTTATCGACAGATGCAGGTAATGGGGATGGTTCTTTTGCAGTTCTTTTACCACTTCCGCAGTTCCATCGGGAGAAGAATCATCTACCACTAAGATATGAAAGTCATCCTCCAATGCAAAAACCGCGGAAATAATATTTTCAATATTTTCCTTTTCGTTATATGTTGGGATGATGACGAGTTTTTTCATTTCAGTTTGCAAAGATAGTTTATTTAACCTTTTTATTTTATACAAAATAATCTATAATTTTGCAAAAATCTTTTTCAAAGATTCGCAGCTCAGACAAAGATTGTTTTCGCAGTTCTGAATGAGATAGAAAAATTGTTGAAAAATAGGTTTAAGATTAGATTTAACAGATGAAGCAATAAAGAAAATCTATGCCAAGTTGTGTTATTTATAGTTAAATAAAAAAATAAAAAACTTAAAATTTGCCGTCATCACCAAACTACATCAATCATGTAAGAATACCTGAGAACAACGATTGGGTCATTTTTATACTTATAGGCTGTATATTTTTATATGTTTTCATGATGAACATTATAGAAAGGGATGCCAGTCTTAAAGACTTTCTGCTTCAAAAGTATTTTGATGCCAGTAATAACCTGCCGAGCTGGATCATTACTTCCTGTGTGATCACGCTTACGTTGTCTGTTTTGATTTCTCAGTATATTCCGGTAGTCCCTAAATATATTGCAGATCTGCAGGTTGGGGGATACCAGCTTAATAAGTTTGGGTATACTTTGCTGGCGGTTATGTTTTTTTATCTGATCAAATCAACATTAGGTTATTTATTTTATCAAAGTATTGGAGATGGAAAAAAATGGACAATTTTTTATTTCACCTCTACAAAGTTCTATTTCATCCTGTCTTTTTTGTTGATAATTCTGTGTATCACCCATTATTACTTCCCTATAGACAGAAATAAAATGTTCCTGTATTATTTCTCATTCTTTTCTTTTGTATTCATTTTCAAAGTTTTTTTCTATTTATTTCACAAGAACAAGATTCTTCCCGAGAAATGGTATTATAAATTTTTGTATATTTGCACGCTCCAAATCGCACCATTATTACTGCTTTGGAAGTTGTTATTTTTTTAATAAATGTCAAAGATGAGAATAAAGTCTATATTGGTTTCTCAACCAGCGCCTAGTGAGTCTTCTCCATATCTGGATATAGCGAAGAAGGAAAAAATAAAGATTGATTTCCGTCCATTTATCCACGTCGAAGGGGTTGACAATAAAGAACTCAGAACTCAGAAAATAGATCTGACGCAATATACCGGTATCATTTTTACCAGTAAAAATGCTATTGACCATTACTTCAGACTTGCAGAAGAATTGCGTTTTGCAGTTCCGGATACAATGAGATATATCTGTCAGTCAGAAGCAATTGCCAACTATCTTCAGAAACACATCGTGTACAGAAAAAGAAAAATCAGCTTTGGGGAGAAAAACTTCTCAGATCTTCTTCCTCTGTTCAAGAAGTTTCCAACTGAAAAATATCTGTTGCCATCTTCAGATGTTTTAAGTCCGGATATTATAAAAACTTTGGATTCTGCAAACGTAGAATGGACAAGAGCAATTATGTACCGTACTGTATGCAGTGATCTAACTGATATCAACATTAAGGATTATGATATGTTGATCTTCTTCAGCCCACAGGGAATCAAGTCTCTGCAACAGAATTTCCCGGAATTCAAGCAGGATGAGACCAAAATTGGCGTTTTCGGAAACACCACTCTGGCCGCTGCAGAAGAAGCAGGATTAAAAGTAGATCTAATGGCTCCTACGAAGGAAACTCCTTCTATGACCATGGCCCTTGAAAAATATATTAAAGCTCTACACAAATAGTCTTTAATACAAAAAAATAAAGCTAACCATCTCTCCAATAAAGGAAAGATGGTTTTTTTTTGACTACATTTGAACAAAAATTAACATTGAATAAAACGTCTTCGAAAGTATATCCGGACGTATAAAAATTAAAATATTCTGATGAAAGCTCCACAGGCAAAAAAAATAGAAAAAATATTAGAAACCCACGGTGACAGAAGAGTAGACCATTACTTCTGGCTTAATGAAAGGGAAAACCCGGAAGTCATTCAATATCTTGAAGAAGAAAATGCTTACGAAGAATTCATCATGAAAGACACCGAAGAGCTTCAGGAGGAACTCTTCGAAGAGATGAAAGCCCGTTATAAGAAGGATGATGAGTCTTTACCTTATATCTTTAATGAATACTGGTATATTGTGCGTTATGAGGAAGGAAAAGAATATCCAATCTTCTGCAGAAAGTACGAAACTCTGGATAACGAGGAGGAAATCATACTTAATGTCAATATGTTAGCGGAAGGTGAAGAATTCTTTGAAGTAGGAAGCGTTGCCGTAAGCCCCAATAATGAACTGGCTTCTTTTTCTTCAGATAATGTAGGAAGAAGAATCTATACTTTAAACTTCAAAAATTTAAAGACCGGTGAAATTCTTCAGGATAAAATCCAGAATACCACAGGAAAAGTAGTTTGGGCCAATGATAACCAGCACGTATTTTATATCAGAAAAGACAAGAGTCTCCGCGCATTCCAGGTTTACAGACATAAACTGGGAACTGATCCCACTGAAGATATCCTTATATTCCATGAAAAGGATGAAACCTTTGATGTAAATGTCTTCAAGACAAAATCATTACAATATATTTTCATCGCAAGTTCAAGCACAATTTCTGATGAACATCATTTTATTCCTGCAGATAATGTTTTTGCAGACTGGAAAGTCATCCAGCCAAGAATAGATGACCTTGAATATTCAGTAGAACATTATGAAGATGAATTTTATATTATCACCAACGCAGATGATGCTACGAACTTTAAAATTGTAAAAACCAAGATCGATAACTGCGGTATGGAAAATTGGGTGGATGTAATCCCTCACCGTGCCGAAATTTTACTGGAAGGTTTCGAAATATTCAAAGATTATCTGGTATTGGAGGAAAGGGAAAAAGGATTGCTTCAAATCAAAATTATTGATGAAAAAACGAAGGAGTCTTATTACCTGCCATTCTCTGATCCAACTTATACTACTTATATAGGAATCAATCTTGAATTTGACACTGAGGTCTTACGGTATGGCTATACGTCCCTGACGCAGCCAAGCTCTACTTACGAGTACAACATGAAGGATAAAACCACGATACTTCTGAAACAGCAGGAAGTATTAGGTGGAAAATTTTTCCCGGAAAATTATATTTCTGAAAGAATCTGGGCAGATTCCAGAGACGGAGAAACAAAAATTCCAATTTCTCTTGTATATCATAAAGACACGAAAAAATCAGCAGACACTCCAGTTCTACTCTATGGATATGGAAGTTATGGACATACGGTAGATGCCAGCTTTTCAAATGTAAGACTCTCTATCCTTGATCGTGGTTTTATCTACGCCATTGCTCATATCCGTGGTGGTGAATACCTGGGAAGGGAATGGTATGAAGACGGAAAAATGCTGTTCAAGAAAAATACCTTCTTCGATTTTATTGATGCAGGAAAATATCTTGTAAAGGAAAACTACACTTCATCTGATCATCTATATGCAATGGGTGGAAGTGCCGGAGGATTGCTGGTAGGTGCAGTGATGAATTACGAACCACAGTTATTCAATGGAATTGTGGCACAGGTTCCTTTTGTGGATGTAGTTACTACAATGCTGGATGATACAATTCCGTTAACGACCGGAGAATATGATGAATGGGGAAATCCTAATGATAAAGAATACTATCATTATATGAAAGACTATTCACCTTATGATAATGTAGAAGCTAAGAATTATCCACATATGCTTATTACCACAGGATTCCATGATTCTCAGGTACAGTATTGGGAGCCTGCAAAATGGACCGCCAAGCTTAGAGAATTAAAGACAGACGATAATATCCTGGTTTTTAAAACAGATATGAGTTCAGGACATGGCGGAGCCAGCGGAAGATTTGAATCACTGAAAGAAGACGCACTAGAATATGCATTCTTATTGAAAATAAATGATAATTTATAAAAGATAATTGATATGGATTTCGGTAATAATTATAACCAGATCTTCGCAAGAAGAACCAAAGCATTAACAATCACAATTATTAATGAATTATCCGAAATCCCATATTCTGACAAAAATCTCAAATATAAGAAAACAGATATTCCGCTCTGTTTCATCAACAGCAAGTAATTATAGAGCTATGTGCAGAGTACGATCTACAAAACAGAAATACTCTAAGATATGTATTGTTGTAGAAGAAGCTGATGAAATTGTAAAAGCGACTTCCTCCTATAAAAAGAAATTAGGGGAAGAATTAAAACATTAACAACATTAATTATCATTTATCAATTATATGAACGAGTCCGAATATTGGAAAAAGATAGAACAGTTCTTCGAAGATAATTTCCAGACTGAGAAGAACCCACCCATTGAAACGTTATTGTTTTTAATAGGGTTACAGGAGTTGGGCAGTGGACAACAAAAATACTCAAAAGAAGATAAAGTAAACCTGATCCACATTGCAATTTGCAGATTGCTTGAACCTTTTGGATATTACAAATTCTCGCACTATGAAGATGGGTGGCCACACTTTGAAAAATTGGAAGATCTTCCTGAATTAAGACCTAATGAACAGTCCTTGCTCATGAAAAAGGCGATTATTCAATACTTCCAGGAAGAAGAACTTATTTAAGTCGAAAATGTGATAATTTGAAAATTTACTAATAAAACAATAGCATTATTAGCAAAACCCTTCTAAAACATCACCTCCCCTTATACAAATAGAGACAAGCCAAAACTTGTCTCTATTTTTTTTAAACAAAAATAAGATTAACATTTAAAAAATATCATATTTTTTAAATTAGAGTTAATATTTTAAACCATTTAGCTATCAATCTATTACATACTTATTTTACGAATATCATATTCATATTTTGTAATTTTTCGTAATTTAATAGATATATTCCATATTAGATTTGTAATTTAGAGGCACACAGACCAAATTCTTTTGACCCGCCACTGTGGTCAATTTCCCTCAGAATAACAATGGTCAATTTCTTCAGGCTTACAACCTATGTACAGCACTGAAAAAAAAGACAAAAACAAATGAAATCCCAGTTCGACCTGAACCGGGACAGATAAAAATTTGAAAAAAATACACACAAAAAAACTGAGGACTGAAAAACTATATATTTCAAAAAAAATTCTTCTGAATAAAAGACAGATTAAAATTTAAATAGAAATCAAACCATGAAAAAAATTAGCACTTCTTTAATGTTGCTCATTGTCAGCATGGCCTTTTCACAAGTAGGTATTTCGAAAAATCCAACAGTCGAAATCCACAATAAGGCCATTTTACAGGTAGACGGAAAATATGAAGGTAAGAATTACGGGATGATGCTTCCTGAAGTATCTGCACCGGAGAATCTTCCGTTGTACAGTTCTGCCACCTCAGACAGTGAGATGACAGGAATGATGATGTTCGAAAAAACACATGCTACATTTTATTCCTATGATGGAGGAAAATGGAACAATGAACCTACAACTGCCGACTTTAAATTGAAACAATCCAGGTTTTTATCCAATGCAGATGAAGAAATAGGTGTAGCATGCGTACTTCTTGGATGTGGCCGACATGTAGGACTTAGTTTCAGCGCACCTGTTGATGGCAAACAATCCTACAATAGCCTTAATATAACGAAGGAAGCAGCAGTAGTCGCCGGAGGCGGACTTTATGGAGACAAAACCTTTAATAATTCCAAATTTATCATCAATGAAGCCGGAGTCTATGACATTTACCTGAATGTTCCTTCCAAAACAGGAGGAGCAGTATCCCTTACCAGTGGACCTCAATATCAATTAAGAGCCTATCTGAAGCAAAGCAATGGAAGTTACAATGAAGTAAAACTTACCACATTCTTCCCGGATTATTATGGCATCCTGGGAATTGGTGGGGATGCCAATACTGCTGCATTTACAACCACCAGAATCCGCCTGAATCCAGGAGATTATATTGTTTCGAGAATACATTCTCCATTGGCAACAGTATCTGTAGTGGTTACTCTTACCGCTGCAACCAATGCCAATATCTCCAAATACTACCCAAGAGAAATAATGTTCACCAAAGTAAGTGATTAAAATGACGAGAAAAACGATTACGCTCAAAGTCTTTATTGTAACAGCGATAAGTACACTGGGATCTGCTCAGGTAAAAATGGGTAACAAACCCGAAACAGTTCACACAAGAGCCGCTTTACAGATAGAGCATAATGCCAAAGGGATTATGCTTCCCGCTGTTGAAAACCACACTCAACTTCCTCACTATAATCCAACACACCCAGATCTGTATGAAAACAAACCTGAAGATAATGGCTTGGTATTTTATAGCAAGGAACTCAAAGATGTAGTAAAATACGATGGTTACAGATGGATTACCGCAACAGAGAGGAGTATCAAAAATTATAAAAATGTAAGCATTCTGGGATCCAATGCGGCTGATGTATCCGTAGCCAATGTATTGGGAATTACAGGACGCCCTACCCTATCTTTTAATATTTTAGCTGATTTTGATAGAAATAATATCAATAATTTAAAAGTTACGGTAAACGCTAATGGAGAAATTACGATTCCGACAGATGGTTTCTACAGAATCAATCCATCTGTAAAAACAAGTAGTGCTGGAGGTCTTTCTGTAGGAAATGCAGCTACCATTATTTCACTACAGGCTCTCTATGCTGCTGCTGCCGGAGATGGATGGCAAAAAATTCATGAAAACAGCTTTTTGCTTTACGGATTATTGGTAACAGCCGGCAGTGCAAATTCAGTAAATAACTTTTCCACTACAAAATATCTGCATGCAGGAGACCAGATTCGATTAAGATCTGGTATCCAGGCTGATACGGGATTAAATGTAGGAGCTGGTGTGAATTTTAAAATGAACGATAAAGATACTTTTATCTATATAGAAAAACTGAATTAAAATGAGAAAGAAAATATATATCACCACCTTTCTGATGACAGCCACAATGGCATTTTCTCAGGTTATTATTGGAAGTGCAATCAATCCAAGCCCCAATTCCATGTTCAGTGTTGTGAATAAGGATGATAGTGCTGCAGGATCTAAAGGAATGATGATCCCAACCGTAAATAATGAAACCGAATTACCTCTGTACAATGCCGGTCTACCTAATCGTTTTGACAAAGATCCTTCTATGCAGGGAATGATTATGTACAGAAAAGATATTCAGAGAGTGGTAGTATACGACGGGGATATATGGAAACCTACTTTCTATGAAACCGGAGGAAGGGCCACTCGCGCCAGCATGAACCCAACAACTGCTGAAAGTGATTTTCCATCTGTAGGATGCATATTGATCGGATGCGGAGAAAAAGATGTGCCTTTCGGGTTCCACAATACGTCCCTGGATGGCGATAAACTTGGTATTATTGATCCTCAGGGAGCAGTAAACAGCAGCTTCAGCAATTTTACATTCAAAGAATCAGGATTCTATAAGATTCTTATCAGTTTAAAGGTGAAAACTTCCGGTATTCATGTAAGTCCACCTGTAATTTCTTTCAGAGCTTTAAAAAACGGGGCTATCATTGCCAGAAATGACGTGTCTTTGAATGAAGCGATCTTGATTACAGCTGGAGCTAATAGAGTGGGAACTATGGAGTTTTTAGCAATGTTTGACAAAGGAGATAAGCTTAAAGTTCAGGTTTCAGGTGGAGTTTCTATTCTAACAGTGGCCGATGTCTACAAAATTGTTCCTACAGACGGAACTTTTATCAGCATAGAAAAACTATAATCTGAGATAACACGAAACATTTTTTTATTCCATATTTCATTAAGTCGGGCACTCCACTTGGAGTGCCCGATTTTCATTGTATAAAATTAATGATCTGTCAATACTTTTTTCATTTCCTATGATTATCCGATGATTTCTTTAAGCTGGCTGAGTCCCATTTTAAAACCTTCTTCGAATCCCATATCCAGCATTCTTTTCATTACTTCTTCTGATTGGTAATGGATATTAACTGTAACCTTTGTTCCTTCTTCCACTCCAGTGAAACCGATCAGCCATTTTGATCTTGGAGCATCTTCGTCAACTTCTCCGTTTTCATTACAGAAGGCACTCGTCCAGTCAAAACTTCTATGTTCTATGATTTCTCCATACTGGGATTGGGAGTATCCTTTTTCACCGTTAGGGCCTACCATTGCATACAGCCAGATTCCACCTTCTTTGAAATCCTGTTTTACCGTTTCAGCTTTCCAGGGTTTGGGACCCCACCACTGATCCAATAATTCAGATTGGGTAAAATAGTTCCACACTTCAGAAACATCAGCGTTGTAAATATTCATTACATAGACACTTTTTGAGTCAAAATCTTTGTTGAAAATGATATTAGATTCCATAAAGTAATAATTTTAAATAAAGTTAAGTCTTTATTTACAGAAAGGACTTTTCCTATGACAAGTAAACAATAATTCATAAATAATTGTTAAAAAACAATCTTTTAAGATAAAAAACATAATTTTTTGGCTCGTTTTTTGTTTACGTAGTCTTAAAACAATTAATTTTAACATTCATACTTCCAAAACATATATAATTAAATAATGAATAATAAATTCATCCCAATAATATCGGTGTTTATGACGATCTCACTGATTGTCTTTGTTACACTCCAATTTTATTGGCTGAAAGGCTATTACGGTGTACTGGAACAGGACTTTTCCAATAAAGTTTATTCCGTTTTGGAAAGTACTTCAAAAACAATTGAAGAAATTGAAGCTGATAAATATCTTACTAAGGATAACAGAAATACCATTCTTGCTAACAGTAAAAACCCTTCTCTTACTACCATTCAACAGGTAGAGGATTCCGGAACTCAGAGACAGATCATCTATTCCAAAAATATTATCTCCAATGCACAGCTTCCTATTTCTAAAAAAGGAGACTCTGTAAAGCTTACTACTTTATACACTGATGAAGCTGCTTACAAAATAAAAAGAGATACCACCAACCGTGAAATTCTTACCTCGGACATCAATCAGGATATTGAAACCGGGGATTATGCAGTAAAAGAGTTTGTAAAGGTATATGGGAATAATTTACCTATTGCACAAAGGGTAAGCCCGGCCACTCTTGATTCTGTGATTACAAAAGAATTAAAAATCAGAGGAATTAGCGCAAAATTCGGATATGGAATTATAGACAAAGACAATAAACTTACCAGTATTGCCAATAAAGCTTACAAAGAAAAAAAAGACAGCAATACATATAACTATCCTCTTTTTACAGATAAGAAATACAATACCTTATATAATCTGGCTTTAGTTTTCCCTAAAAAGGAATATTCTCTGGCTATGAACAACTGGCCTATGTTATTGGGTACTTTTCTTTCATTGCTTACCATTCTTGGAATTTATATCATTTCCATCAATTATATGATGAGGCAGAAAAAGCTTGCTGAAGTGAAAACAGACTTCATCAACAATATGTCCCACGAATTCAAAACACCACTGGCCACCATTTCTGTAGCAACAGATTCATTAGCCAATGATAAGATAGCCACCAACCCGGATAAAGTAAAATACTATTCCGAATTGATTAAACAGGAAAACCTGAGGATGAAAAAACAGGTGGAAAATGTTCTGAACATGTCTAAGCTTGAAAGAAATGAGGTAGAATTATTCCTGAGAGAAACCAATGTAAGGGAATTGATCAAGAGAACAACAGAGTCTTTCAATCTAATCGTACAACAGAGAAACGGAACCCTGACCCAAAAGTTCAATGCTACTCATTATAATTTTAAAATTGATGAGTTTCATATCTCGAATATGCTGGTGAATTTACTGGATAATGCGAATAAGTATTCTCCTGAAGAACCGGAAATTCATGTGGAGACAAGAAATGAAGGACATTGGTATGTCATTGAAATTTCTGATAAAGGAATGGGAATGGAAACCCAGAATAAAACAAAGATTTTCGAGAAATTCTTCAGAGAAGAAACCGGAAATATTCACAATGTAAAAGGACAGGGATTAGGTCTTTCCTACGTTAAAAAAATTGTAGAACTCCACAAAGGAGAGATTATTGTAGACTCCAACAAAGGAGATGGAAGTACATTTACGATAAAGCTGCCGATGGGGTAAACATAAGGAATGAGTAATGAATGATATGAATTAATAATTAAAGGATCATCTCACATTATTCATCAATTATAAAATAAAGAACCAAAAAACAAAATATAAGAAGAGAGAGTGAGAAAGTTCATTCTTCATTGTTAATTATTAATTAGTAAAAGTTATGAGCAATAGAATATTATTAGTAGAGGACGATCAGAGTTTCGGGGCAGTGCTTAAAGATTATTTAACAATCAATAATTTTGAAGTTACACTTGCTACAGATGGGGAACAGGGATTGAAAGAGTTTACAGAAAATGAATTTGACATCTGTATATTTGACGTGATGATGCCTAAGAAAGATGGGTTTTCATTAGCCGAAGATGTGAAAAAAATCGATAAAAATACACCAATCATATTCCTTACAGCAAGAAATATGAGAGAGGATATCCTGAAAGGGTATCAATTAGGAGCTGATGATTATATCACCAAACCATTTGATACGGAACTTCTTTTATACAAGATCAAGGCTATTCTTCAGAGAAGCTCTACCCTGGAAAATGAGGAGCAGGAGCAGTTCAAGATCAGCAATATCTTCTTTGATTCTATGTTGAGACAACTGAAGGTAGGTGATAAGGAATATAAACTTTCACCAAAAGAAAACGAATTGCTGAAACTTCTTTGTATCCACAGAAACGACTTCATGCCGAGAGACCTTGCTCTTAGAAAGATATGGAAAAAGGAAAATTACTTTACAGCAAGAAGTATGGACGTATATATTGCCAAACTTCGTAAGCTATTGAAAGATGATGAAGGATTGGAAATTATCAACGTTCACGGTGAAGGATTTAGACTTCTTGTAAAAAACTAATCTAAAAATCGTATTATAAATATAAAATTAGCAAAACAATTGAAAATGTTTTGCTAATTTTGTTTCATACCCAATCAAGGATATGAAGAATACGTTTTTAGGTTTGATCTCTGTATCAATATTAGCTGTCTCTTGTAAGAAAGATGAAAGAGCAACTTATTTAAAAGAAGAAGCAGGTACTCAACAGCCTTCTGTAGCTATTAACAATGCACCAAAAGCTTCACTGATGGATCAGGCAGGCATCCAATCCAGTACTCCTTCTACTGCTATGGCCACTGCTCCGGGCATGAACCCACCACACGGGCAGCCGGGACACCGATGTGACATTCCTGTAGGACAACCTTTGAACAGCCAGCCAGCAGCTACCCCTGCTTCACAAAATATCAGCGTAGGAGCTAACAATGCAATTCAAATTGATCCTAACTCAGCAGCTCCAGCGCAAGTAACAGTGAACAATAATTCTAAACCCGTGAAAACGGCTCCGGGAATGAATCCTCCTCACGGACAACCGGGACACCGATGTGATATCCCCGTAGGACAGCCTTTAAACGGCAAACCTGCTCCAGCTTCGCAAACAGCTCAAAATAATATACAGGTTACTCCTACTCCAACACCTGCTCAGGCAGCTTCACAAAATCTTGCTATGGGAGAAAAACCTAAGATAAACCCTGCTCATGGAGAACCTTGGCACAGCTGCTCTCTAAAAGTTGGTGATCCTTTGCCATAAATTTTGTATTTTTGCAGATATGAAGCTGTTTCACATACTGGCAATAGTATTTTGTTTAGGAATCTTTCTGGTTCCTAAGGATGGCTTCTATGCTCAATCTATACAGGAAACATGCTGCAAAGCAGAATCCGGAAAGAAGAGTGACTGCTGTAAAAATCATTCCTCAAAAAAGGATGGTAAAGATGACGCTACAAAATCATGTAATGATGACTGTTGTTCATCATGTATAGTCTGCTATACTTTTATTGAAACCCCTTTTTCAAAAAACCTGCGTCTGGAACTGTCTTATTACAAAGCAAATAAGAATCCTCAGTTTCAATATTCAGATCCTTATCTTTCAGATCGTTTAAAGGAAATCTGGCAACCGCCTAAAATAGGTTAATTAAAACATTGTAAGTTCGTTACATCCGTATCGAACCGTATTTTAATTAATTTAAACTTTAAACAAATGAAATTATATATTTCCAGGTTGATACTTGGTACATTATTCTTATTTACACAATTTATATCGGCTCAAAATCTTCAGAAAAACCAGTTCAAAGTAAAAGGGAACTGTGAAATGTGCAAAACAAGAATTGAAGGAGCGGCTAAAAAAGCAGGTGCAAAAACAGCTGTTTATTCTATAGATCTTCAAACTCTGACTTTAGAAACAGATAAAGTTTCTGCTGACGACATTCTGAAAAAAGTAGCCGAAGCAGGTCATGATAATGAAAAATTTAAAGCATCCGATGACGTTTACAAAAACCTTCCGGGATGTTGTCTGTATGAAAGAGATCTACAGCCTTCACAAGCAGCAGCAGCAGAGCCTCATGAGCATCATATTGCTGCCAAAAAAGACAATGAATTTTATGTAAGAGGAAACTGTGCTTCATGTAAAGCCAGAATTGAAAAAGCAGCTCAGGGAGCAGGAGCTGATTCAGCTGAATGGAATGCAGAGAAGCAAACGGTTGCTTTACATTTTGATACCGCAAAAACTTCATCAGATAAAATTTTAAAGGCTATTGCTGATGCGGGACATGATAACGAGAAATATAAGGCTTTGGATACTACTTATAATGGTCTTCCGGGATGTTGTCTGTATGACAGGGATTTTACTTTTGGAGAAGCCAACCCAAAGGTTCATTATGAGGAAGGGACGAAACATGAAGATCATGCTACTCCATCTGATAATGATTCTCACAGTAAACATGAAAAGAATATTGATGGGGTTGTAGTAACAGGTTCTAAAGCTGCTACCTCTTTAAACAAGAAAGAAGCAGGCTTAGTTTTTAATATTGATAAAAAAGAATTATTAAAAGCAGCATGTTGTAATCTATCTGAAAGTTTTGAAACAAATGCCACCGTAGATGTGTCTTTCAGTAATGCTGTAACAGGTACAAAACAGCTGAAAATGCTGGGTTTGGACCAAAAATATACCAGCTTAACTAAAGAACAGTTACCTGAGATCAGAGGATTGGCTTCGGCTTATGGATTGAATTTCATTCCCGGCAGATGGATTGAAAGTATTCAGCTGACGAAAGGAGGAAGTACAGTAACCAACGGATATGAAAGTATTACGGGACAAATCAATACAGAATTGCTGAAGAATGCCAAAACTCCGGAAACGTCACTGAACCTTTTTTCAGATTTTAACGGGAGAGCCGAGGCGAATATTACCAGTGTGTCTCCCATTAATGATAAATGGTCACAGACTTTCCTTCTTCACGGAAACGGAACATTTGGAAATACAGATATGAATCATGACGGCTTTCTGGACAGACCGAAAGGAACTCAGATCAACGCTGCTTATCTCCTGAACTATAATGATCTGGAAAAATCAGGTTTCGGATCTCATTTCGGGATTAACTTTATCAGGGATGAAAGAACTGCAGGACAGGTTGGCTTTGATAAAAAACTTGGGCAGGATAAGCAACCAGCGTACGGTGTCGGGATTGATATCTCAAGATTTCAGGTCTGGAATAAAACAGGCTATGTTTTTAAAGGAAAACCTTACCAAAGTATCGGCTGGATGAACCAGTATGTGTATCATCAGCAGGACAGCTTCTTTGGGTTGAGAAATTATTCAGGGCAGCAGCATACCTATTATTCAAATTTAATTTTTGAAAGCATCCTGGGGAATACTAACCATAAATACAAAGCGGGAGCAAGCTTTTTATATGATGGTTATGATGAAACTTATTTAACGGATAATATTAAAAGAAATGAAATTGTTCCGGGAATCTTCGCTGAATATACTTTAACAGGATTAAAATATACTTTAGTAGCAGGAACCAGAGTAGATTTCCACAATCTGGCAGGAACTCAGTTTACTCCAAGATTAAACTTTAAATATGATTTTACACCGCAGACCATCTTAAGACTTTCTGCAGGAAGAGGATTCAGAACAGCCAATGTATTTGCCGAAAGCCAGCAGTATTTTGCTTCTAACAGAGCGATCAATATTTTACCAAACGGAGGAAATATTTACGGTTTAAAACCTGAAATTGCGTGGAACTATGGAGCAAGTTTACAACAGGAGTTTAAGCTTTTCGGAAGAAAATCAACGATCATTGCTGATTTTTTCAGAACCGATTTCCAGAATCAGGTATTGGTTGATCTAGACCGATCTCCTCAGCAGCTTACCTTCTATAACCTGGAAGGAAAGTCATTTGCAAACTCGTTCCAAACACAATGGGATTTTACTCCTTTCAGAAATTTTGATGTTAGATTAGCTTATAAATATTATGATGTACAGGCAGATTATATAGGAGGCAGAAGAGAGGTTCCTTTTATGGCTAAACACAGAGGATTTGTCAACCTTGCCTATGCAACCAATAAGAATGATAAAGGGGGATTCTGGAGTTTCGATACTACTTTAAATTGGGTAGGAAAACAAAGACTTCCCAATATGGGAGACAATCCTGCAGAATTTCAGTTACCGGCATATTCCAATTCTTATGCTGTACTGAATGCCCAGATTTCAAAAAACTTCAACAAGAAGCTTAGAGCTTATGTAGGGGGAGAAAACCTTACTTCTTATTACCAGAAAAATGCAATCATTGATTTTAGAAATCCTTTCGGAAATTATTTTGATGGCGGAATGGTCTATGCCCCGATTATGAAAGCAAATTTCTATGTGGGACTGGATGTGACGTTTTAAATAGGTTACAACAATTTAATAATGGCAAAACAGGCTTCCTTATGATTTAAGGAAGCCTGTTCTTTACTATTGGCTGTTTGAGAAGGTTAAATTTTCTGCACCAATTCCTTTCACGGTCACTCTTTTCCAATGAGGAGGTAAGGTATTTTTTGTTGTTTTTAAAACTCCTTTGTCATCGATATCTACTCCTGCAAACCCCATGATCATTGCCTGTAATATGCCTCCTGCCCCTGTAATAAAATAAGGGTTATCTCCTTCTTCTGTTTCAGCGAGTACTCTGAATGGAGATAAAAGGTTAGGCTCATAAGATTCTTTAAACCATTTATATGCTGTGCCACCGTCTCCAAGCCTACTGTACAATAAGGCAAAAATAGCCTTTGTCATCGCCGGTGTTTGCTTATTAGGTATCTTTTCCTGATAGTATTTCAGGTCTTTTATGATCTGCTCCTTATCCTGAATAAGATTCAAAGGATAGGCCAATAAATTGACATCAGCCTGTTTGATTTCTTTTCCACTGTATGTATCATGCTCTTTTGTCACTCCATTCTCAAGTTTAGTAAAAACCAGATTCTCTGCAATTTCATTCCAGGTCTTATTAAAAGGTAAATTCAGAACTTTTGCAGCAGCGTTGGCGAATCTTAGATTGAGCTTTGCAATGGCATTGGTATAGGCATTATTATCTACATTCTCGGCCCACTCATCAGCTGCCACCACGTTCTTTATATGATATTTACTTTCTTTTTTCTCTACACGGGATTGCCAAAATCCAGCCGTTTTACTTAAGACAGGCCAGCCTTTATCTCTAAGCCATTGGATGTCTTTCGTCATCAAATAATAATACCATGCAGCAAAGGCAACGTCTCCTGTGATATGATGCTCATACGTTCCTGATAATGCCCAAACAGGAGTTTCTTCCTCTCCGGAAACAGCGCTTTCCCAAGGAAACATAGCTCCTTTATATCCGTGTAAGCCTGCATTGGTTTCGGCTGCTTTTATCCGGTTAAAACGATAATCTACAAGTCCTTTTGCTATTTCCGGATGAAAAAACAATAAGGGTTTAAACATAAACATTTCCGTATCCCAGAAAATATGTCCGTTGTAGCCAGTGCTGCTAAGCCCAACGGGTGATAATGAATGATCTGATCCTTCTCTTGAAAAAGCATACAGATGATATAACATATTATGAACATCCTGTTGTGCCTGAGGGTCACCTTCTATTTCAATATCTCCTTTCCATAGATTTTTCCATTCTTCTTCGTGCTTTTTATAAAGTTCCAACGGGTCTTGTAAATTAGCATAGATACTTAATCTCTCAGCCATATTATACGGATCATTAACCTGCGAGGAGGATACAAGTGATCCAATAAGTGAAAAAGTATAGGTTTCTGATGCTTTTAATTTTTTTACAAATTTCATAAGATGTGCATCACTATCCCGTACTTCATGCGAAACTTTTGGCTGGCTATACTGTTCTTCAGGAAATAAAAATGTTGTACTGGCAGCCATTGTAAGTGCACCTGTAGGACTTTTGGCCACGGAAGTCAAAAGAGGAATGGTAGCATGCGGAGGGCTCACCTCATTATAACTTTGCTGAGAAAGTAAAAATCCCTGTGGTGTTTTCAGATTGCTTTCTGCAATAAATGTCATCTCTTTTTTGGGAGAGATCGTCACCGTGAGAATGACGTTATTCGGAAGATGCCTCAAAGCGACATACTTGTATTCTACAGATGCGATATCTCCATAATTAAAGGACCCTGAAAAAGTAGCTGTCTTAAAATCAATTTTTTGTTTATAATTGGAGATATTTTTCTGGCTAACCTGCTTCCAGTCAATCAACAAATTAAAATCCAACACATTAAAATTGGAAAGAAAATTACTGGTTCTTCCTCTTCCAAATTGATCATAAACACCAGCCAGAATAACATTACCAGCCTTAAGAGGTTCAGGAGACGAGGTCATTCCAATAATTCCATTTGAAACCGTGACACCAGTATAATTATCAGGAACAATATTTTCAGCTACAATACTCCAGGAATCCTGAGCCAAACAGTGTCCAAAAATACCGGTACACAAAACAGTTAAGATAACAAGTCCTTTTCTCATCATTTCACAGGTTTTATACTGATAGCGAACCCACCTCCCGGCGCCACTTTAATTTTCAGTTTTTCATTTGATTTTATCTGTTGATGCAAAATCTCATAGTCTTTAGGATGATGATTCCAGCTTGCATTTTTTCCGTCTTTATAAATAACAGCCTCGAATTTTTGCCCTTTAGGTAAAAATGACAAGTCTACAGTTGCTTCTCTAGGGTTTTCATCAGTAATTCCTCCTACAAACCATTCATTTTTATTTTTTGCCTTTCTTGCAATGGTAACATAATCTCCCGGTTCTGCCTCAAGGATATAAGACGAATCCCAGTCTACCGCAACATCTTTGATAAACTGGAATGCATCCGGATATTTTTTATAGTTCTCAATCAGATCTGCGGCCATTTGAAGTGGGCTGTACATGGTGATGTAAAGAGCTAACTGTTTGGTAAGGGTTGTACTCAATTTCGCCTTGTTGTTTCCATAGACAGAGAGATCACCTTCAAAAATTCCGGGAGTATAATCCATAGGACCACCGATCAGCCTTGTAAAAGGTAAAATGGTGGTATGATCGGGTTTATTTCCGTTGAAAGACTCAAATTCTGTTCCCCGGGCAGATTCCTGAGCAATCCAGTTCGGATAGGTCCTGTGAAGTCCTGTAGGCCGTACCGCTTCATGGGAATTAACCATAACCTGGTATTGGGCTGCTGTTTCAGTAACATATCTGTAATGATTAACCATCCATTGTCCGTCATGGTATTCACTTCTCGGAATAATAGGTCCTACATATCCTGTTTTAACGGCATCATAGCCATTATCTTTCATAAACTTGAATGCATCTTTCAATTGTCGTTCATACTCTACAGCTGAAGAAGTAGTCTCATGATGCATAATGATTTTTACATTTTTGCTCTTTGCATAGGCTTGCAGCTCTTTTACATCAAAATCGGGATATGCTTTAGTAAAACTGTAAATATGTTCTTTCCTGTATGCCTGATTATCTTCCCATCCTTCATTCCATCCTTCTACCAAAACGGCATCAAATCCGTTCGCTGCAGCAAAATCAATATATTCCTTTACATGTTTTGTATTAGCCCCATGCCTTCCATTCGGTTGTAATGTTTTATAATCCGTTTCTCCGATCCGGATATCCTGTTGATCTGAATAAGCCCATGTAGAACCGCCTCCTGTAAAATATTCCCACCACACTCCAATATATTTGACCGGTTTTATCCAGGATGGATCTTTTATTTTGCTGGGTTCGTTAAGGTTAACAATCAGATTGGATGCCAGTATATCTCTTGCATCATCACTAATAATCACTGTACGCCAAGGACTTACGGATCCGGTTTGGATAAATCCCCTGTCTCCGTTTTTATCAGGAGTAAGATTGGAAGAAAGAATCAGATTTTTCTCATCAAGATTGAGCGTCATTGCCGGAAAATTAACCAAAGCAGCTTCGTGGATGTTAATATAAATCCCGTCCTGGGATTTCAGCATCAAAGGGGTCTGTACTGCAAGGGTTGCACTTGGGGCCTTGGCAGCCAAAGGTTCTTTTCTTACTTCATCAATCTGTTTAGAGATTTCGGTTAATCTTGAAGTTGTTACCGGAAATTCATTGGTGTCATAATCTGCAGGAATCCAGAATGCTTTATAATCTTTTCCCAGATTAAAAGAGGTCATTTCATTATTGATTGTAAAATGTCTTAACTCAGGCTGAATAGGAAATTCATACCGGAATCCTAAACCATCATCAAAAAGTCTGAACCGGATATCCAGTTTCCAGCCCGTTTTGTTTTGTATCAAATGTACCAACATCTCATTATAATGATCTGCCACTTGTTTATTAGGCCCCCAAACCGTTGTCCAGGTATTATTTGCGGATGAGTATTGAATATTTTCTATTTTAAATCCGGAAAAATAAGAAGTGGCGGGCTTTAAAACAAAGCCAAGTTTGCTATCCTTCAGTATCGTTTTTCCTTTATACTGAAGTGCATAGTAAGGGTTTTCTTCTTCAATTTTAAAGTTTAGCTTTAATTTACCATTGGGGGATTCAAGCAATTGCCCGTGAACAATGAATCCGAATACCACAAATAAACTGAGGCACAGAATATTTTTTATCATAATCTTAGCGATTTTAATGGTTTAAATAATTTCAGTTCATCATGAACAGATGAAGCGGGAAAAATATTTTCAGAAATAAGGCCTTATAGAAAAGGAAATTCAGGAAATACAGAATCTGAAAAAGGAGTATTTTATGATCGGTATTTGCATAGCATTTCTTCCCTTTAGCTTACCATGCTTTGAAGGGAAGAAATGAATATGCTTATTGGTATTTATCTTCCAAAATCATCCTGTACTCTTACGATATCATCTTCGTCTGAAGGATTGGAGGCATCAGTATGCTGCCATATTTCTGCTACGATTCCCCAGCCTGACAAACCGATTAGTCTGTGTCTTTCTCCCTGCTGAAGTTTTACCTGATCTGTTGGATGGTATTCTCCAAGTTCTCCTTCATCATCGGTATTGCTTCTTTTGATTCCTACTGTCCCTTCTACTACCTGCCAGATCTCTGCTCTTCTGTGATGGTACTGCCAGCTTAATCTTGCTTCCGGAGCTACAATAAGAATTTTGGGGCTTAGCTTCCCACCTATTCTCAGGTTTTCGACATCAATTCCATCAAAGTACTGATTGGCAAAATCCTGCGCCTGGGTTTCATCAATGACAAAAAAGCCTCCCCATGGTCTGGTCTCATCTTTTGCTGCAATAGTAAACCCTTGTGTCTGCAGCATTTTTTCCACTCTATCGAATATTTCTTTTTTTTCTGTACTCATACAGTTTGTTTTTTCTTAATTAAAAATTATTTACCTGATTCTTCTTTTGACATTGAATACGGGAAATCTTTTTCCTGTGATCCTCTGTCTGCATTCGGCTTACTATCCATTTTAAAGTTTAAAACCGTTCCTTTGATTAATTCTTTATGGCTCAGCCAATTTTTGGAATAAGGCTGCTGATTTACGTTCAATGATTTGACATATAAATTTTCAGCACTGTTTTCCGGGGCTTTTATTTCAATTTTCTTTCCGTTTTCCAAATGGATCGTTGCTTCTTTAAACAGTGGTGCTCCCAATACATACTGGTCCGTTGCCGGCGTTACCGGATAGAAGCCCAGTGCTGAGAAAATATACCATGCTGAAGTCTGTCCGTTATCTTCATCACCACAATAACCATCCGGAGTAGCCTGGTAGAGTTTATCCATAACCTGTCTTGCCCAATATTGGGTTTTATAAGGTGCTCCGGCATAATTGTACAGATAGATCATATGCTGGATCGGTTGATTCCCATGGGCATACTGTCCCATATTCATGATCTGCATTTCCCTGATCTCATGGATTACTCCGCCATAATAGCTATCATCAAAAACCGGTGGCAATGAAAAAACCTCATCCAGTTTGGCTTCAAATTTCTTTTTCCCTCCCATCAGCTCAGACAGTCCGTTGATATCCTGAAAAACGGACCAGGTATAATGCCAGCTGTTCCCTTCTGTAAAGGCATCTCCCCATTTGAAAGGATTGAATGGCTTCTGAAAGTTACCGTCTTTATTTTTACCACGCATCAATCCTGTTTCTTTATCGAACAGATTTTTGTAATTATACGCTCTTTTTTTGTAAATATCAATTTCTGAAGCAGGTTTTCCTAATGCTTTTCCTAGTTCATAAATAGCAAAATCATCATATGCATATTCTAGTGTTCTGGCTGCATTTTCATCAATCTTCACATCATAAGGAACATACCCTAAGTCATTATAATATTTTACTCCTGCACGGCCAACGGCTTCAATAGGGCCTTCATTATTGGCACCATGTTTTACTGCCTGCCAAAGAGTTTCCACATCATAACCGCGAAGCCCCTTAATATAGGCATCTGCCACGACGGAAGCTGAATTGTTTCCAATCATAACATCAGAATATCCCGGGCTGCTCCACTCTGGTAAGAACCCTCCTTCTTTGTAAGTGTTTGCCAATCCCTCCTGCATTTCTACATTGATACTTGGGTATACCAGATTCAGAAAGGGATATAAGGCACGGAAAGTATCCCAGAAACCGGTTCCTGCGAACATTCTTCCGTCTGTAATTTTTCCATTGTAAGGACTCCAGTGTTTTATTTTATTCTGGGCATCAATTTCATATAATTTTTGCGGGAAAAATAAGGTCCTGTACAGTGAGGAATAAAAGGTTCTCATCTGCTGGTCTGTACCTCCTTTTACTTCAATTTTCCCCAAGGTTTTATTCCAGATATTTTTGGCATCGGTCTTTACCTGTTCAAAGTTTCTGTTTCCGATTTCTCTTTTAAGATTGAGTTCAGCCTGTTCAAAGCTTATGAATGAAGAAGCAACTTTTGCATAAACTGTTTCTTTATTTTTCAGTTTAAAACCAACTACAGCTCCGGCATGATTACTGGTAATTTCCAACTGATCACTGATCAGTTTATCATCTTTCCAGGTTCTTGACAGTTCAAACTCTTTATCAAACTGGATGACAAAATAGTTTTTAAAATTTTCATATTTCCCTGATGCATATCTTGTAGTGTATCCCAGTATTTTTCTTTCTTTAGGCAAAACCCTGATGTAAGAACCTTTGTCTAATGCATCAACAACAACATAAGCACTATCTGTTTTTGGAAAATCGAATTTGAAAAAAGAAGCTCTTTCTGTGGGAGTAAACTCAGTGGTTACATTGATATCTGCCAAATAAACGCTATAGAAATAAGGAGTGGTTACCTCAGCTTTATGGCTGAACCAACTTGCTCTGTCTTCTTCTTTGAATTTTAATTTTCCCACTCCCGGCATAATGGAGAATGCACCATAATCATTCATCCAGGGAGAAGGCTGATGGGTTTGTTTGAATCCTTTTATTTTATCGGCATCATAAGTATATGCCCAGCCATCGCCCATCTTCCCGGTTTGTGCTGTCCAGAGGTTCATTCCCCATGGAAGCCCCACTGCGGGATACGTATTTCCGTTGGATAATGAAGGTTTAGACTGGGTTCCCATCAATGGGTTCACATAGTCTACAGGAGATGCATTCTGGCCAAAAACCAAGGCCTGTAATAAAAGAAAGCAAGTAGAAAAAATAGACTTCATTGTATCGTTTCGTTTGTTAATTTATATAAGCTTTTTTAATGCATAGCTAGCGGCTCCCAGAATGGCAGCATCTTCAAAGATGTCCGAAATTTTGACCTGCAAGTTAATATTATTCTGTGTTATATTTCGAATAAACCTTTGTTCAAAATGAGGATAAGCCTTCGCTATATTTCCGCCTATAACTAAAACTTCCGGTTTATAAGGCTCTGCATATTTCACAATAAAATCAGAGAAGGAATCTGCATATTCATCAAATATCTGCTTCTGTATTGCTGAAGGTTTATCCAAAAGATCTTTAGTCCCTGAAATCTGCTCTCCGGTTAACTCCTCAAACCGTTTCACAAACCAACGTGTTGCCAGATAATCTTCACAGATAGAATCTTTAAATGGTGAATCCCACAAGTCTTCATCTGTCGCAAATTCTCCGTTATAAAAAGTAGTTCCCAGCCCTGTTCCCAGCGTTACTCCAAAAATTCTTTTAAAACCCTGAGCACAGCCTCCAAAAACTTCCCCTTCCATAAAGGCAGCGGCATCATTTACAAAATGAATCTGCTTTGGAGAAATGGATAATCTATTGCCTAATTCTTCTTTAATATTGATGTGGTAGATATCAATAAATTTTCCTTGCTGCATAAGGGATATTCCGTTTTCATAATCGAAAGGTCCGGGCATTGCAATTCCTATTAAAAGGTCACTTTTCACCAGATTATGAGCTCCTTTTTCAATGGCCGAAGTCCAAGCTGAGAAAATAGCTTCTTTGTGATCAAATGAATTGACATGTTCTCTTACATACGTTGAAGTCATAATCTCTTTTTTTTCAGGATCTACCTGCGCCAGTGTAATATGCGACCCGCCAATATCGATTCCTAATATATTCTGCATCATTTTTATTTTAAATTCAAGCTGTTCTACTGATTGAGAAAAGCAGACAAACAAGAAAGTATTATCTGCCTGCTTTACAGTTTTTATTTTCTATTTTTCAGATAAATTCCTTATTTACTGATTTTTATTTTACAATGATTTTACCTGATGATACTACTTTATTTTTTGAGGATGTAATCTTGTAAATATAAGTACCACTGGTTAAATCCTGTGTATTCACTGTGTTATTATTTTGATTAATACCCTGTTTTTTCAATAATTTTCCTGAAATATCATAGAATGAAACTTCGCTGGAATTTCCGGTAACCATAAAGTGAATGTCATTTCCTCTTTTAACAGGGTTCGGATAAACAGTATTGATTTCTTTTACAGGTTCGGTATCTGTTACAGACAGAGAGCCGTTGCAAGGAACCTCTGTTTTCCAATTGGTATCAGCCATATTTACCAGTGTTGCGAAATGAGTATTTGCAGTAGCATCCAAAGCGCCTATCCCACTTCCTTCATCCATTTTCCAGTTCGCTTCCAGACCTTGTGAGTTGGGTGCCACATTACAGCTGTTATCCATAATTTCCTGGGCTGTTAATGCTCTTTTCCACACTCTGAATTCATCCAAAGAACCATTAAGGGCACGGTTATTATCATAGTTTCTTGCTAAATAAAGGATACCGTTTGCAGTAAAATTACCTGTAACCGGTGCACTGGCATCAAGATTACCATTGATATATAATTTCATCGCTGCTCCATCATATGTTGCAGCTACATGATACCATGTATTTGTATTAAATGCTGTATTCGTATTCATCTTCATCTGAGATGATCCAAAACTCAATATAAACTGCAGCTTGTTATTTGCCAAGTTACCATCCCCGAATCTAAGCATGGCAGAGTTACTATCTCCTACTTCAATACCAAGAACAGATGAAATATTTGGGAAAATTGTTTTAAATGCATTTACTTTTACCCAACCTTCAATAGTCACAGCATTTCCGCTCAGGTTAAACTGTCCTGCATTCAGATAATTTGTACTTCCGTTAAAGGAAAGTGACCTTGGTCCCGGACTCGTTACCTGAGCAAAACCACTATTGAATGTTCCTTCTCCTGAATAAGTACTTACTGTCCCTCCATTACATGCTGCCTGTACTTTCCATACATAGTTTGTATTGGGGAAAAGGTTTTGTAATGAATAACTATTAGTGTTAATATTCTGAACTTCAGTCCATGCAGGAGCTGTTATTGTTTTATACTGCAATGTATAAGATGATGCTGTTCCGGCATCCCATGATAATTGAGCCGAATTTCCAAGGTAACTTCCTGATACCAATCCTGAAGGAGTGACACATCCGTTTCCTGAATTGAATCTTGGAGCAAAAAGGTAGGTGCTGGTTAATGTTGATGAACAATTAGACTGTATTCTCCAGTCATAATCTGTATTCAAGGTTAAATTACTGATGGTAATATTATTTCCAGAATAGTTGGTTCCTACATTAGTCCAGGTTGTTGAATTGGCAGGTTTATAATCTATATTATAGGTTTGGGATCCATTGGAGGTCCAGTTTAATTTAGCAGAAGTTCCTGTAACATTGGAAACATCTAGTCCTAATGGCGGATCGCAGGATTGCCCCTGGCTCCATGAATACAATTGCCCGCTTAACTGGGTATTTTCATTATAAAGAATATTAGATCCTGTACTCAGATAGCCGGCTACGTTAGTTCCCCCTAAATCGTACCACATAAACACCCCGTAACCGTCATTTTTTGTGCTGGTTGCTGATGAAGCAACTACAGATGCAGGCGTAGACTGTGGATTTGAATTTTGTATCCAGATTGCGGCAGGAGAAAGTTTTGTTTTATCAAGTGGTGGTACATTAGGTGCGCTGTATGTTCCGTAATAAGGATTCCAGCTGTAATTGATGTAATTTCCTGCCTGATCTCCGTTATAGCTTTGTCTTGAAATTGCATCACCATAATAATAGAATGTGATCAGTTTATCAGGCATTGCTGCTTTAAGCTCTTGTAAAAGCATTACAAAAGAACTGTTATTGGGCTGTCCTGTTCCGTTGTTTCCGTATCCTGCATATTCATCATCCAAATCTACCCCATCAAGTCCATAGGTATAAACTGTATGGGCAACCTGTAGTGCAAAATCTTTTGCTGCTTCACGGTTGGGGAAATTAGAAATCCCGGCACCCTGATGGTTTCCTAAAAGATCCAATAATACTTTGATTCCCTTCTGTTGCAAAGGTTTCACATAAGTATTTACATCGTTCAGTACCTTGGTAACGTTATTGTTGCTTGAGATGTAAGCTCTGCTTTTGGAAACATCATAATTGATATTGGCAGCGAAGATAATAGCAACATCAAAAAGCGGTCTGTTGGTGGTCTGTAAAGTATAAGACCCTGCATTCAGGATGTTGTTGTTGTTGACTTCCACATAACAGACCCCCAAAGGGTTTAGCTGCTGCGCTTTGAGGTACGATCCTGCTTGAAGCATCAAAGCCATCAAGGGAATAAGAAAGGATTTTTTTTTCATTGTATATTAATTTTATTAGAATAGGAAAAGCCATTGAGCCTAAGCCCAATGACTGATATTTTATTTTATCATTAATTTCTCTGTCTGCTTTTTACTTCCATTCTGGGATTCAAACTGAAGGATGTAAATTCCTGATTGCAGTCCGGAGGATTCAAACTGATTATTTCCTGTGCTCAGTGATTTTGTACCCATAATTCTTCCATAAAAATCAAAGATGGTCAGCTTTCCCTTATTATATTCATCGGGAACAGAAACTGTAAATGATGAAGATTTACTGATTGGATTCGGGAATATTTTGATTAGGTCCTTAGTATTGATTTCTCCTGTACTTATAGTTCTTTGAGTGGATGTTGTTTTTGAAGTTCCTGCTGTACATGGCAGATCTGTTCCCCAATTAGATGCATCCACACCTGTCAGGCTTAAAGCAGCACCATTTCCTGAGCTATCCTGAACAGAAGAGCCGCTTCCTTCATTGAATTTCCAGTAGGCTGCCAGGGAAGAAGCCGGAACAGATATATTACACATATTCTGACTAATCTCTGTTGGGCTTAATGCTTTTTTCCAAACTCTAACCTCATCTATTTTACCATTGAAGTTTCTGGAGGTATTATATGAATATCCCACATTGAATGCTCCATTTGAACTTACATTCCCTGTCTGTGCCTTACTTGCATCCAAGGTTCCATTGATATAAATCTTCATCGAAGTTCCATCATAAGTTGCAGCCACATGGTACCATGTATTGGCATTTAAAGCTGTATTGGAAGCAAGTTTTTGCTGTACATTATTGATACTTAACACAAACTGAATTTTATTATTGGCAACACTGGCATCTCCAAGTCTTAATAATGCTGAATTAGTATCCCCAGCTTCTGTTCCCATAATGGATGATATGTATGGAGATCCTGATTTAAAGGACGAAGGTTTGATCCAGCCTTCAAAAGATAGTGCTGAACCTGTCAGATTAAGATTTCCAGCCGCTCCTGATTCAGTACTTCCATCCAAAGACAGAGCATAAGATCCTGTAGGTGTTATTGTTCCTGATCCACTATTGAATCTTGGAGCAAACATATAAGCACTTTTCACACTGCAATTTGTTCTGATTCTCCAGTCGTATTCCGTATTGGCGGTTAACCCTGAAACAGTCATTGAAGTAGAATTAATTGCTGTGGCTGCACTCGTCCATGTTGTGGAAGCTGCAGGTTTATAATCTATATCGTACGTATTGGTTCCTACTGCGGACCAGTTTAGTTTTACACTGGTTCCTGTAAGATTGTTGGTGTATAACCCGATTGGTGCATCACAATTGGTTCCCTGTGTCCATGACTGTAAGGTTCCGCTTAAAACCGTTGGTTCACCATATAATGTCTGAGTGCCTGCTGAAAGCTGTGAAGTTTGATTGGTTCCTTTAAGATCATACCAAAGATATAATCCGTACCCCCCATTTTTCGTTTGGGTAGCCAGGTTGGTTGTTGTAGAATTGGAAGTATTTCCCAGCCATACTGCTGCCGGAGAAATCTGAGCTTTGGTGAGAGGTGGTACATTAGGAGCAGAGAAGGTCCCGTACATAGCGTTCCAGCTGTAATTAATATTATCTCCTACTCTGAATCCGTTCCAAGAAAGCCTTGAAGCGGCATCTCCATAATAATAGAATGAAATGATTTTATCCGGCAATAATGCCCTTAACTCCTGAACAAGCATTACAAAAGAACTGTCATTAGGCTGCCCCGTTCCATTATTTCCATATCCTGAATATTCATCATCAAAATCAATCCCATCCAGACCATAGGTATTTACTGTATTGGCTAATTGTAATGCAAAATCTTTTGCGGCCTCACGGGATGGGAAATTACATATTCCTGCACCCTGATGGTTTCCAAGGATGGTAAGGACTACTTTCATTCCTTTCTGCTGCAGCGGTTTTATGTAGGTATCTGCATTGGTAAGAACCTTGGTCACATTATTATTAGAATACAGATAAGCTCTTCCACGGCTGGTATCATAATTAATATTGGCTGCAAAAATATTGACGACATTAAACAGATAGCTATTCGATGTCTGCAGTTTATACGCTCCTGCATTCAGGATGTTGTTATTATTCACTTCCACATAGCATATCCCTTTAGGGTTAAGCTGCTGTGCAGTAAGGAGAGAACCGGACTGAAGCGCCATGGCCATCAGTGCAGTAAGGATTGATTTTTTTTTCATTGTATAATTTTTTTAAGGTGTTTTTGGTTTCTGAATTTTATATAGCAATCCCCTGATCCTTTCTTTTTTAAGGAAAACATCTTAATAAATAAGCCATATAAAATTGTGGGCTATGTCAGTAGCTCAGGGTTTTCGTTAAAGGTTTTCCATAGCAATTCGCCAAATAAAGTATTTGCCCATGCAAACCATTCTCTGGTGAACTTTTTGTCATTGTCTTTATGGAAGGATTCATGCATAAAGCCTGTTCCTCCGTGCGTTTTCTGTAAGGTATTGATGCACCATCTGATCTCACTTTTCTCTTTCGTAGTGAGCGCTTTCATAATGATACTCATTGGCCAGATCATATCAAGTCCAATATGTGGACCTCCTATCCCTTCTGCCAGCTTTCCTTTGAAAAAGAATGGGTTATTTTCTGACCATACAAATTTCCTTGTATTCTGATAAACAGGGTCATCAGCTTTCACCGCATCCAGATAAGGCAACCCTAACAGGCTTGGACAGTTCGCATCATCCATCAGATTATAACTTCCGAAACCATTGACTTCAAAGGCATATATTCTTCCAAATTCAGGATGATTGTAAATTCCGTATTTTTTGATGGCTGCCTCTACCTCATCAGCCAGGCTGTTCAGTTGCTGAGCCAACGTTTTTTCATTTTTAATCTGAGACACCATTTCTGCGGCCTGGCGTAGACTTACAACCGCAAACAAATTGGACGGGATTAAAAATCCATAGATTGTAGCATCATCACTTGGACGGAACATAGAACTGATAAGACCTACAGGCTTTGTCGGATAACCATATCCTCCCATCGGAACTCCATCGGTAGCCCAAGCTGTTGTACGTTCAAATTTGTACGGTCCAAGATCATTCTTTCTTTGTTGCTCAGTAAAGGTCTGCAATGTAAGTTTTATCCCTTGTAACCAATTAGCGTCAAAAGGTTTTGTATCTCCTGTTGTTTTCCAGAAATGATATGCCAGACGGATTGGATAACATAATGAATCAATCTCCCATTTTCTTTCATGGGTTCCCGGTTTCATATCAGTATGGTCATATTCTTTCCACTTGCTTATTTTCTTATCATCATTGTAGAATGCGTTGGCATAAGGATCTTTCAGGATGAATGTTGTCTGCTTGTGAATGACTCCGGAAATCAGCTTATGAAGCTTCTCATCTTTCTTTGAGAACTGCAGATAAGGGAAAACCTGTGCAGAACTATCACGAAGCCACATGGCATCAATATCTCCTGTAATCACATAAGTATCAGGTGTACCATTGGTTTCACTGTAGAAAACAGTAGTATCTAATGTATTTGGAAAGCAGTTTTCAAAAAGCCAGCTTAGCTCTTTATTGTTTACTTTCTTTTTAAAAGCTGCAATAGCACTTTCTACAGATTCACTGGTAAAATGTCTTTTATCTTTAGGAACACGAACAACAGGAAAACCTTCCGTAGTCAGGGTCTTTGCAAAAACATTCTGAGTAAACAGCAATCCGGCTCCTGCCAGTGCACTTGTTTTAATAAAATCTCTCCTTTCCATTGATACTTTTTATTTCGTTTATTTTTATTAGTCTTTATTTTACTGGCTTACTTCCCATTACAAATCTCAGTTCTCCGCCATTCATAATATCACTGTGGTTCAGTTCCCAGCTTTTGTATTCTTTCCCATTCAAAAACATTTTCTGTACGTAGATGTTTTTATCTGAGATCTTATCGGCAATCACTGTAAAGGTTTTTCCGTTTTCCAGCTGCAAAGATGCTTTTGGAAACTGAGGTGCTCCAATTGCATAAACCGGTTTTCCAGGCGTAACAGGATAGAACCCTAATGATGAGAAAATATACCATGCTGACATTTGTCCGCAATCTTCGTTATTCACAATTCCGTCCGGTTTGGCAGCATACATATTATCTCGGATGTATTTTACCATTTTCTGTGTCTTGTATGGACTTCCTGCATAGTTGTACAGGTATGGAACATGATGTCCCGGCTCATCTCCAAACCCTAAAGATCCGATGAATCCAGAGATATCCACGTGCTGTTCCCCTTCCATATGAAGAGCTTCAGTAAATGTTTTATCAAGCTTTTCTTCAAATCCTTTTTTTCCACCATACAGATTCATCATTTCATCTATCTGATGCGGAACAAAGAAATCGTAAGCCCAGATATTTCCGGAAACCCAGTGTGGCTGAAGTTTTTTCCAGTCATTAAGGGCAAAATCGGCTAAGAATTTACCGTCTTTCTGTTTGGGCCAGAAATGGTTATTTTCTTTATTAAATGTGTTCAGAAAGTTCATGGAACGCTTTCTGTATACTTCTGCTTCATCTTTTTTCCCTAGCTTTTCTGCCAGCTGCTGGATACACCAGTCATCATAGGAATATTCTAATGTTGCGGAAACAGAAGCTCCGTTTTCTGAAGGAGAATACCCTAATTTAATATAGTCATTAAGACCTCCTCCTCCATCACTGCTGCTCATTTTGTCTGTCAGAGACGCATCTTTCATAGCAGCGAATGCTTTTTCAGCATCAATTCCGGGAACTCCCTTTGAAATGGCATCCCAAATTACCGATGTACTGTGATAGCCCAACATACAGAAATTGTCATAGCCGCAAAGTTCCCAGATTGGCATGTGATCCTTGCGATCGGTATATCTGCTGATAAGTGAATTGGCGAATTCTTTAGTATGTTTCTGATCCATAATAGTCAACAACGGATGGGTAGCTCGGAAGCCATCCCAGTAGGAATAAGTACTGTAGTTTGTAAACCATTTCGTATTCATATTTTCCTGGGCAGCCACATAATCTCCGTTCACATCCATATAAAGATTCGGAGCAATAAAAGTGTGGTAGACTCCTGTATAAAAGATTTTTCGTTGATTATCCGTTCCTCCGGTCACCTGAAATCTTCCGATAAGGTCCCGCCATGTTTTTTGTGCCGTTTCTTTAGCTTTGGCAAAATCCACGTTTTGGGCTTCCGTATCAAAGTTTTCCTGTGCATTTTCTGTACTTACCGGAGATAAAGAAACTTTTACTTCTATACTTTCATTGGCTTCTGTAGCGAATCTAACAAAGGCTTTCGCATCTTTAGCCAGAGCAATTTTTTCGTTATTCTTTATTTTCCCTTCTGCATATACTCCATAAGATTTAAACGGCTTGGAAAATTCCATCACGAAATAAGCAAATCTCTTTCCGCCCCAGCCGTTACTATAGCAATATCCTTTGATTTTATTATTGCCTTCAATACTTACCAGTGTGTGATAAATATTTCCGAAGATCTTATTGGTAGGATCAATAATGACATTCGCTTCATCGGTCTTCGGGAAGGTATATTTATGAAATCCTACTCTTGGAGAGGCTGTCAATTCTGCTTTAACTCCATAACTGTCCAACATTACGGAATAATATCCCGGTGATGCCGTTTCTTTATCATGAGTGAATGTTGAGCGGTATCCTGTTCCAGGTTGATCTTCTGATCCCGGAACCATTTTCACTTGCCCTACAGTAGGCATTACTAAAATATCTCCAAGATCTGCCCATCCTGTTCCGCTAAGATGATTATGACTGAATCCCATAATCGTTTTGCTGCTGTAATGATATCCGGAACACCAGTCCCAATCACCACTTTTCGTATTCTGATCCGGACTCAACTGAATCATTCCAAATGGTGTAGTAGCTCCTGGAAATGTATGTCCATGCCCTCCTGTTCCTATAAACGGGTCTACCCAGGATAAAATATCATTTTTATTTTGGGCATTCGCCATGGAAATCAGAGAAGTAAAAAAACAGATCAGCAATTCTTTTTTCATGATAAGAGAGTATCAGAGATTTTTTTAATTTAAAAGTTTGTTTAAAAATATGAAAACCATTACAAAAATCCCAAAAAGGAGAGAAATTAAGCTGGTTAACCTATTTTTTTAATCTTAGTATTTTCAGATTGAATTCTTTTTCATAAAATCAATAATTTCCGAAATATATCCAAAAGCAATAGCCACTACAGTATCGGCAGCACCATAATATACTGTTACTTTGTCTCCTTCCGTTAAAGCTGCACAAGGGAAAACCACATTGGGTACATCTCCTGTCAATTCATACAGCTCTGCGGGAGCTAATAAGTAAGGTTTTGTTCTGTACAATACTTTCGTAGGATCTTCAAGATCAAGCAAAGCTGCTCCCATTGAGTATCTGAATCCTCTGCAGGTATTGATCACCCCATGGTAGAACAATAGCCATCCTTCTTCGGTTTTAATAGGAACCGGACCACCACCAATCTTTGTACACTGCCATGCACTGTCCTCAAAAGGAGTTACTTTCATCACACAACGGTGCTCGCCCCAATATTTCATATCAGGACTGTAACTGATATAAATATCTCCAAAAGGTGTATGTCCGTTATCACTTGGACGGCTCAGCATCGCATATTTACCATTGATTTTTTCCGGAAAAAGAACTCCGTTTCTGTTGAAAGGAAGGAACGCATTTTCACACTGGAAAAATTCTTTAAAATCAAAAGTGTATCCAATTCCGATTGTAGGTCCATTGTATCCGTTACACCATGTGATCCAATAACGGTCTTCTATAAAGGTAACACGGGGATCATACTTATAATCGGATTCAATCATATCGGTATTTCCTGCCTGCATTTCAATAGGATCATGATTGATATCCCAATTGATTCCATCCTTACTGAATCCAGCAAAAATATTCATCTGTACTGCTTTATTGTCGCAACGGAATACTCCTGCAAAGCCATCTTCAAAAGGAATTACCGCACTGTTGAACACACTGTTGGATGTTGGTATCGCATATCTGTCAATGATCGGGTTTTCGGAAAACCTCCACATAGTATCATTACATCCTTCCGGGCGATCCTGCCAAGGGATCATTACTGATTGAGCTGTCATAAAGTATTTTTACTTTTTTATTTAAAATTTGTTTATTAATTGATTGGTTCTTCTTTCTGATTTTCTGAATAAGGAAAAGGAACAAATAAGGTTACAAGAAATGCCGGAATTGTAGCAACCAGTACCCAGATAAAGAACATTTTGTACCCGATCCAGTCACTGATCATTCCGCTAAACATTCCCGGAATCATTACTCCAAGATTCATAATTCCTGTTGCAAACGCATAATGGGCTGTTTTATGTTTTCCCGGAGCAATCTGCTGCATCATATAGAGCATTAATCCCACAAAGCCGAACCCATAACCGAAATACTCTACCACCACAGCAATTCCTACAGGTAAAAGATCAACCGGCTGATAATAGGCCAGTAATGCATAGACCACAAATGGAATATTGAATGCACAACACAGCCATATCAATGATTTCTTCAATCCGCGGGCTGAAATAAAATACCCCGCCAGAACAGATCCCAGGATAAATGCTGCAGAACCATAAGTCCCGTAAATAAGTCCAATATCTGAGGTTGATAATCCCAGCCCTCCTGAAGTTCTTGGTGCTTTAAAAAATAAAGGAGCTATCTTTATTGCAAAACCTTCTGCAAAACGGTACAAAATAATAAACAGTACAGACCACAGAATATTCTTTTTGGTAAAGAAGGAAGTAATGACTTCCAATAATTCTTTACGGACATTTCCGGCAGTCTTTTCATCTTTCTGTACTTCTTTATTTTCTTTAGGCAGAATCAGATAATGATAAATGGCTAATACAAAGAATAATAATGCATAGATCACCATAATGATCATCCAGGCATGGGTAACTCCTTTTGTTTTTTCCAACATACCGGCAGCATAGACTAAAGCTCCACTGCTGATAATCTTGGCAAGGTTATAAAACGCTCCCTGCCAGCCAATATATTTGGCTTGCTCCTTATTGGTCAGAAAACCAATATACGTTCCGTCTGCTACTACATCATGGGTAGCCCCACAAAATGCAACCACTGCAAAAAGCGCAATACTGTATTTGAAAAAATCATGTAAAGGCAAACTTAATGCAATCAGGGCAAACAGAATTCCTATAGCAAACTGGGTAGAAACAACGAAGAACTTTTTGGTTTTATAGATCTCCAGAAAAGGGCTCCAAAGAGGCTTCAACGTCCATGAAAACATAATAAGAGCCGTCCAGAATGTGATCTTCGAATCCGAAACGCCCATATCTTTATACATAATTCCTGACACCGCATTAATGGTTACAAAGGGTACTCCCATTGCAAAGTATAAGGTGGATATCCAGAGAATTGGCTGAATCTGACGGGTTCCGGAGCTATTTTTTCCCATATTTAAAAATAAGATTCTAAAGAAAAAGAGAACATCTCAAAGCTCATTCCTGCTAAAAAACGAAACTATAAATTTTTTGGAAAGCCTACGTACTCTCCTGCCTGAATGATTATCACTTCTGAGATGTCTCTGTATTATTAAAGTGATTGATTACTTTTTATCCCACCATAATTTGGTAGCTCCGTTATCCGAGCCGCCTAATTGCTGAACTGCCTGAGCATAATTAAAAGTTGAATTTTTTGTATCATTTGTGAACGGAATTCTTCTGATCATCTGATTGGTATCAATTAATCCTCCACTATCATTTTTTCTGACTTTGAACAAAACTGGATATCCTGTTCTTCTTTGTTCAGCCCATGCTTCAGGGCCATCCGGGTAAAGAGCTAACCATTTTTGAGTGATGATTCTTTCAAGTTTCTTTTCGTTAGAATCACTGTTGTTCCAAGCAATTGTAATGGTACTTAATTGAGAGTCTCCGGCAAGGATATTATTGGCTGCATTTTTAGGATCAATATAAGGAGCTTCTGTTGAAACATTATCTGCAAGATAATTAGCTACATCAGAACTTTTCCCCCATTCTCCAAAAGATTGAGCGATACCAGTCTGATAATTAGCCTGTACATCCCCTGCACCTGAGTAACCTCTCAAAGCCGCTTCAGCTTTTAAAAACCACGTTTCAGCAGCAGTAAATAATTTGAACTTTCCATCAGTTCCGGAGAAATAATCTCCACTAGCAGCTCTTGCTGCAGGTTGAGAATAACCACCATAGGTTGGTTGGCCATTTATTAAATCAATACCTTGGCGAATTCCTATATATTGAGGTTTACCATCTATAAAGGTTGCCGGATCTTTTGCTGTGTTAGCGTAGGAAGAAAGTCTTGGATCTTTGAATCCGTTCATATAAGCCATTATAGGTGCTCCTATAGAACAATCCCCCCACGAATAGATAATAAAACTCAATTCGTGCTGCCCGACACTTATCAATGCATTATCTGTATTGTCAGATATTAATCCTGCGGAAGAAGCAAAGACTTCCTCTGCATATTTTTTTGATTTTGCTGGATCAGCGTAACTCATACGCAAAGCAAATCTCAATTTGAGAGAATTAGCTAATTTTGCCCATTTAGCGATGTCTCCACCATAGATCAAATCTGATCTTTTCACAACAGCTTTATCTTCTACATTCTGGGTTGCGGGAGTATTTTGTACTTTTTGCAAATCAGAAATAGCAGCGGTAAGATCATTAATAAAATTGTTGTAAGCGTCCTGTTGAGAATCGAAATCTGTAACCCCATTTGCATTAGGAGTATCATATTTACTGTACACTACAGGTCCATGGCGATCTGAAACTCTTGCCGCTGTAAGAATTTTCAATATTTTTTTAACTGCAAAAGTTGCGGTAAAATCTATTCCGGGATAATTGTATTTTGCCACATCATCAATGATAATAGAATTATTAAAAGTATCACGCTGTCTTGCGATAATTCTATTGTTCCAGCCATCCATCATTAAATAAGTAAGATTATTTGTTCCTCCATTAAACTGTGATGCTGTACTAAACATTCCACTAAACATATCTGCATTGAGATTTGTCGCTAGCTGATAGTCTGACTGAAAACCTCTTTGCATGGCTTTCATAGGATCTACAATTGCCTTAAAGTCTGCATAAAAATTTTCCGGACCTCCAACTTTCTGCTGATTAAACTCTTCAAAGTCTCCGATACAACTAGAGGCAGAAAAAAGTACGGCTACTCCAAGTATATAAGTTTTAATATTAATTATTCTCATTTTAGTATTGTATATTTAGAAGTTAGCTTTTAATGATAATCCAATAGATCTGGTAATAGGTATACCAAAAGAATCTACTCCTACACCACCAGGTGTGTTTCCTGAAACCTGTTCAGGATCAAACGGTGCTTTTTTATAAAAGAAAAATAGATTTGTTCCCACTAAACTTACTGTTGCATTTCTCAGGTAACTAGAATTGATATCAAAAGTATACCCTATAGATGCCTGGCGCAGCCTTACAGTGGTTGCACTATAGATATATGCTTCATCAATTCCTGCTCCTTCCTGGTTTGCTCCTATCGTTTTATAATAAGCTTGTGCATCAGTTAACTCAGTATAGGCAGCTCCTGCATTTGGTGTTCCTGGTGCATATACTGCATTCGGGATAGATACTCCGCCTGCATCTCTGGCAGAAGCACTGTTCTGACTCACCCCAAGCAAATCATTTGCTTTTTCTGTTAGAGACAGAACTTGGCCCCCAAATTTTCCATCAATCAGAAATGAAATTCCCAATTTTCCAATATTAAAAGAGTTATTAAACCCTAACATAAATTTAGGATTCGGATTACCCAAATAACCAATTTGTTTATCTGCCATAGGCTTTCCATCTGCATCAACTAAAATTCTTCCTTGGTCATCTCTCATAAATTTAACACCATAAATATCTCCGAAAGACCCGCCTAATTTAAGCTTTGTATAAGCACCACCACCAGTAAGTGCAAGAAGTTGACTTTCCGGAACATTTATACTTGATGGAAATAATTCTACAATTTTATTTTTGTTCATGGACCCATTCAAATTAGCCGTCCACCCCAATTTTTCAGAATTTAATATTTTATAGGATAGAGAAGCTTCAAAGCCTGTATTTCTTATTTTTCCAGCATTTACATAATAGGAACCTGACGGTAACCCTCCTAAGTTAGAAGAAATATCAAGTGGCAAAAGCTGATTGGAAGCATTTGAGTTGTAATAGGTGATATCAAAACTTAACCGGTTATTAAACAATCTGAATTCAGTACCAGCTTCAAAAGTTTTATTAATTTCCGGCTTTGCAAATAATTCTTTGAAAGCAGGATCTGTTACAAGTGAGTATTTAGGCTTTACAATCTGACCAGCATCCACAATATATCCGTAAGCACTATTATAACGATCTGTTGCAGTTGCTAAATTGGGAGGCAATCCTAATCCTACTGTAGCATAAGACCCTCTTATTTTCCAAAAATTAATCGTTTCAGGAAGTTTAAAGATGGAGGATAATATTGCATTAGCACCTACAGATTCATAATCGTACCCGTTAGTTCCTGTTAAAGCCAAAGTAGAATCCCAATCATTTCTAAAGGTCATATCTACATAAAACATATTCTTATACCCCAAAGATGCACTTGCAAAAACTGACTGTACTTGTTTTTTGGTACTGTAGCTTATATTATGAAACCCATCTCCTACGCCCCTGTCCACATTCCACTGCAGATTACTTATTGTAAACAAATTCGGAATCGCCAAATAAGCATTATCAATTTCAGTTACTGTATTTCTTGAGGTATTGATACTCCCCCCAACTGTAAAATCTAATGAAATATCCTCACTTAATTTTGGACTCCCTACTAATAAAACGTCTCCGTAAGTAGATGTGTTTTCATATTTGTTTTGAAGGAATCTTCCATTAGTCCCGTTGCTCGTTATAAGACTTGGGTCTGAATAGGCTGAAACCCCTCTTTGACTATCAGTACTATTCCAACTATAATTCCCTCTTAATCTTGCTGATAACCAAGAATTTATTTGATAAGCTAGTGATACGGCACTATATGCGTTTTTATTGTTAACAGTAACTTTATCTCTGTTTAATATCCAGTAAGGGTTTTGTGTTGCAGGATTTCCGTTGAATTTTCCGTCTGGTCCTATAGCCCACCAGTTTTGACCTGGCAATAATCTCGATTTATCTATATAATAGTAGTTACTATTATTATATTGGTCAAAATCTACTCCTCTTGGCAACCAATATAAACTCACTAAAGGGGAGAAAGAAATACCCGGAGTCTGTCTATTGATGCTATTTTGTATAGAGCCAATAAAATTAGCATCCAACGTTAATTTATCATTCAGATATTTACTAGAGTTTCTAAAAGAGACATTGTACTGATCGAAATAAGAAGAAGGAATAATCCCTTTATTAGTAGTATTTCCAATTGAGAAATAATTCGTTGATTTTTCGGTTCCTGATTGAAAAGAAAGGCTATTAACCCAAGTTGTACCGGCTTGCAGAAAGTCTTTTAAATAATCTTTGGAAGCTCCTTTCGCACCCCAGCTTTCATTGGATAAACCAGGAATTTGGCCAGCAACTGAAGGATCATAGGAAAGATAACTATGCTGCAACTTGGGAAGACTATATGCTTGATCTACTGTAAAACTTGTATTGTAACTTATAGAGCTTTTACCTACTTTTCCTTTTTTAGTGGTAATCAGGATAACGCCATTCCCTCCCATAGAGCCATAAAGAGCAGAAGCAGAAGCTCCTTTTAAGAAGTTGATGCTTTCAATGTCATCCGGATTGATAGAACTTAAAACATCTCCTGCGTCTGGCATTGTAGAATATTGGCTGGCCTCAGCAGATTTTCCACCCCCGTTAATAATGGGAATACCATCTATTACATAGAGAGGCTGACTACTACTTGCTGATTTATTACCTCTCATTAAAACCCTTACCGAACTTCCTACACCGTTAGTTCTATTGATCTGTACATTGGAAACTTTTCCACTGATAGAGTTTAAAAAATTGGGTGTTTTCACTTCTGTCAGTTCATCCCCACCAATTTGCTGGCTGGAATAGGTCAAAGAGCGGGCCTGCTTTTTAATCCCCAAAGAGGTGACTACGACCTCCTGAATATCGGTTGTCTTCGTAGTGTCGGCCGCTTTTTTTTCCTGTGCAGTGGCAGAAAGGGAAAAAACAAATAGAACCGGTATAACTGCTTTTCTCATAAGGTTTAGATTAGTTAGATTTAATTGAGAATCAATGACATTACTTTATAATTCAATACAAAAAAAATTATTGTTTTTTTAGCAATATTTTGCCGTTTATGTATTAAAAAATTTAAAGTTTTGTTAAGATTTAATTCACATTAACAAATCTATATTTTGTAATCAGCCCGATATAATACTATTTTATCATAAAACGATATTATTTTTTCAGTGAATTTATAAAAAACCACACAATCGATTATACATCAGTAAATTAACATACAAATAGCATAACCAATAAAAGGAGAATTATCTTAGAATTTTTTATTTTAGATTGAGAAATACAGTATCGTATTTAAGTATATATTGAAGCTAAAAAGGACTTTACTCAATTTTTTTCACTCCTTTAAACTGTTCTCTGAATTCAGTAGGAGTCGTCTTTTTAATAGATTTAAAGACTTTATTAAAGTTGGCAATATTATTGAAACCTGCTTCGAAAGCAATTTCAAAAACAGTAAGATTCTTTTCCATCAGCCAACGGGCCGCATAGCTTATTCTGATCTCATTAAGGTAATTGATAAATGTTTTTCCTGTTCTTTTTTTAATGAATCTGTTGAACGTTACATTGCTCATATTCACCAACGAGGCAACATTATCCAGGGTTATTTTATTCTCAAAATTTTTATGTACAAAATCATGGATCGCCTTCATTTTATCATTATCAGCAAAAGTTTCAAGTTCAATACTGTAGGAAGACAAAAGTGTTTTATCTTCTGCGATGGCCAGCTCATTGAGGATTTTCATAATCTCGATGAAGGATTCAAAACTGTTCATTTTCGACAGATTGAGAAACGAGTCCTTTAGTTTTTCAGCGGTCTTCGTTGAAAAAAGAATGCCGCGGATTGAATCTTTCATCAGATTATTGATCGGTTTCAGTATATTTTTCTGCATCATAGACTGATTGAAGAAATCCTGATTAAACTGTATGGTAATTTCGTGGGTTTTCCGGTTCTTACATTTATAGTTTGCCCAGCAATGCGGTAAATTCGGGCCTACCAATACGAGTTCTATATCTCCAATCTCACCTGTATGATCCCCAATCATTCTGCGGTATCCTTTTCCTTTGTACACAAAGTTAATTTCAATTTCCGGATGATAATGATAAGGAAAATCAAAAGAGGCTTTAATTCTGTCAAACACAAGAAAACTATCTTCAGGAGATAGTGGAGTTATTTCTCTAAGAATATTTTCTAATTCACTCATACAGAGGTTTTTGAAAAATTAAAAAATAGCAACAATACTATTCAGACACATAATTATTATTTATAATTTCAATTACTAAATTACGCTTATTTTTATAAAAAAATTATTACAATTACATACTTACCAAAGAAAACCGCTTCACAAATTTGCGAAACGGCTTTCTTTGTCCTCTGGAATGTATTTCAGTCACCTGTTAACATTAACAATAGAGGATTTATTTCCATTAATAATAAGTTTTAAGCTTTGTTATCATTTCTTTATAATACTTATAATCCTGTTTCTTATCAAAATTAAATCCATAAGCTCCATAACCACCAACTTTGGACTGATATTTCGGGGAAGTATAATATTGTTTTAGACGGAGTGGTCCCTGGCTGCTGCTCGTAGAAGAATATGCCGCTTCAAAATCTGCAGAAATCAGCATTATCCGATCCTTTGGAAAGCCGGCCTGCAAATAACCGTCAATTTTATCGTCAGTATAAGCTTCATTGCCCCAGTAATCCTGAATATATATAGCACTAATTTTCGTAAGTGTTTCTTGTGACAGCTTTAATTCTGACAATCCAACATTTGTATCAACAATTAACAATTTGCCGGATTTAGATTTCGGGCCAAAGTATTTGGCAAAAGCCTGTACATAAAGATCCCAATCGCTGTTATTGATCCCTGTAGTAGAATACCCCGGCTCTAAATCCAGATCTATCCCATCAAATCCCCATTTATTTAAAGAGTCTGACACTTTTTTAGCATATGCATCATAATCTTCAGGTGTATTTTGAAATTTTATTGTTTTCTTTTCATCTTTATAGTTTTCAAAAATTTCATTTAAAAACTGAGTTTGTACTACTATTGTCTTTTTAGATTTCAGGTATTTAATGTCATTAATAATCTCAGTCAAAGTTTTAGCATCTTCACCGGATGCTCCCGGAACTCTTTCTCCTCTCTTTAAATTACAAAGTCCTGAAAAACGATGAAACAAATTAACAATATCCATGCCTTCAGGAATATCTCTCAGATTATAATAATCAGGGGTCACTCCCCCTCTCGTTAACCCATTGAAGTATCCAACTATTTTGAATTTTTTATAACTGATAGCGTCAAGTGGATCCTTTTGTTGATCAACTTCACTCCCATCTCCCATACAGGACATAAAGTTAAAAGATATTAGAATTAAGGTCATTAACTTAAAAAAGGGATTTTTAATTTTGTTTTTCATATTTTATATTTTTATATCATTAATTACAACAAATATTGATCATTCCACCAATCCATCTTACAACCATTATATAATTCAATTTTTGTTAATATTTACAAATCTAGATTTGATATACAATCAGATATAATACTATTTTATCATAAAACGATATTATTTACGCACTCCCATATAACCAAATAACTGATTTACAGATTTAAAAGAGATTATGTCATACATTATCAAAACCGACTTGATTTTGATAATTAAAAAACTTTTTTTGTATCTTTAAAATAAATTCATATTAATCAAAACTCTACAGTATGAGACGTAACGCAACAGCCGTTTGGAACGGTACCATTAAAGAAGGAAAGGGACACCTTACAACCCAAAGTACCACCTTAAACCAGACTCAATATTCTTTTAACAGCCGTTTTGCAGATGGGGTGGGAACCAATCCTGAAGAATTGCTGGCCGCTGCCCATGCCGGATGTTTTACCATGAAATTAAGTGCTGAACTTTCCCAGGCAGGTTACACTCCTGAAGAATTAACAACCACTTCAGTCATCACTCTTGATCCTAACATTGGAAAAATTACAAAATCAGAATTAACCCTTACTGCAAAAGTTCCGGGAATTTCTGATGAAGAGTTTCAGAAATATGCAAAGATCGCAGAAGAAGGGTGCCCTGTAAGCGCAGCATTCAACTTTGAAATTACTCTGAATGCTACTTTAGCTTAAAAAGCTTACCATATAAAAATATGAAGTCTGGGTTATGATAAAATCTCAGACTTCGTTTTAAAATAAAATATACCAAATGGTATATTTTTGTATATTTGCATTATATTTAAGCACTTAAAATGTCAAAGGCAGAAAAGACAAAACAATTTATCATCGAGAAAACAGCAACTTTATTCAATACCAAAGGTTATGGCGCTACATCCCTTTCGGATATTACCCAGGCAACAGGTTTGACCAAAGGAAGCATTTACGGCAACTTTGAAAACAAGGATCAGGTAGCTATTGAGGTGTATAAATATAATGCAGGGCTGTTGAGCAAGGTAATGAATTACTCTCTTGGAGAACAATATCCTACATCAACCGATAAGCTCCATGCTTTTGTATCTTTCTACCGTAAAAACTGGCGTTCTGTATTTTCAAATGGAGGCTGCCCTTTAATGAATGCAGCTACAGAAGCCGATGATTCTTTTCCTGTACTTAAACAATACGTTCAGAAATCATTCATGCTATGGACTGAAAAAATAGCTTCAGTTATTGCTCAGGGTCAAAAAAACGGGGAATTGAACGCCTCAGTAAATGCAGATGAGTATGCTTCTCTGTTTATCATGCTTATTGAGGGAGGAATTCTCCTTTCAAAAACGATGGATGAGGAACGGTTCCTGAACCAGGCACTGGATAAGGTCAAGGATATGATTGATCACGAACTCATAATTCTTCCATCATAAATTTTCACAATATGGAAACAAAAAAAGTGGCCATTGTAGGATACAACAGAATCCCATTTGCCAGAATGAATACCGCCTATTCCGAAAAGGGTAACCAGGATCTTCTCCTTGTTGCTATGAGCGGATTGATAGACCGCTATCAGTTACAAGGTAAATTACTAGGAGAAGTTGCCGGTGGTGCTGTCATCAAACACATCTCTGAAAGCAACCTCATCAGAGAAACTGTAATGAACACTTCACTGAATCCTGCAACTCCTGCCTGTGATTTGCAACAGGCCTGTGATACCGGAATTGAAGCAGCTATTTATATCGGAAATAAAATTGCACTCGGACAAATAGAAAGCGGTATCGCCTGTGGTGTCGAAGCCATGAGCAACATCCCTTTTGAATCTTCTCCCCGCCTAAGAAAAGCCCTTTTAAAAGCGAATAAAGAAAAATCTGCATTCGGGAAAATAAAACAGCTTCTAAGCCCCAAACTGAAAGATTGGATGCCCATCCCTTACAAAGGGCAGGAGCCAAAAACAGGTCTGGTGATGGGTGAGCATACCGAGATCACAGCAAAATATTATAAAATTTCCAGAGAAGATCAGGATGATTTGGCTTTTAAAAGTCATCAGAACATGGCAAAAGCTTATGATGAAGGATTTTTTGATGATATGATAACTCCTGCCTATGGCCTGGATAAAGACAACAACCTCCGCCGTGATACCAGTCTTGAAAAGTTATCTCAGTTAAAACCGGCTTTTGATAAACAGAATGGAACTTTAACAGCTGGAAATTCAACACCTTTTACAGACGGTGCTTCAGCAGTTTTATTGGCAAGTGAAGAGTGGGCAAAAGCCAATAATCTTCCTGTTCTGGCTTATATTACATTTTCAGAGCTTGCCGGTATAGAATATGTTGAAAACAAACAGAACCTATTATTAGCTCCTGTTTTTGCCGCTGAAAGAATGTTGAAGAAAGCAGGAATGAACCTGGATGACTTTGACTATTACGAAATTCATGAAGCTTTTGCTGCTCAAGTACTGGCCACCATTAAAATCTGGGAAAATGATGATCTGGCTAAACAGTTCGGATTGGAAAAAGCACTTGGCAAAATCGACAGAAGTAAACTCAATATAAAAGGCGGAAGTCTTGCAGCAGCCCATCCTTTTGCAGCAACAGGCGGAAGAATTATAGCTACCTTAGCCAAACTTCTGAATGAAAAAGGTAGTGGAAAAGGATTTATTTCCATCTGTGCAGCTCGTGGACAGGGGATAACAATGATCTTAGAAAAGTAGTTTACAGCTGCTTTTACATAAAAACATTCATTATGCTATAAATAATACACCTTATTATTCGTCTGTAGCGAAAGAAAAATGATAATATTGCAAACGGAAAACAGAATGATAAAGAAAAGCAGTGAAATGAAGCATGGGTAAAAAGACTTTACCTCATGAAAAATCTAATCAGTTTTAAATAATAACTAATATGAAAAGAGTTGTCATTACAGGATTGGGAGCAGTGACACCCTTGGGAAATAATGTCGAAGACTTTTGGCACAACAGTATTAACGGAGCTAGCGGAGCAGGGTTAATCACTCATTTCGATTCAGAAAAATTTAAGGTACACTTCGCATGTGAGGTAAAAGGTTTTGATCCAAAACTGCATCTTACCCACAACGAAATCAAAAGAAGTGACCTTTTTACACAATATGCCATGTATGCTTCAGCAGAAGCAATACAGGATTCCGGTTTAGAGCTTGAAAATATGGATCCTTTCGATTCCGGAGTGATCTGGGGAACAGGACAAGGCGGAATGTGGACTTTTGAAAAGGAAGTGATGGATTTTGCACATGGTGATGGTACCCCACGTTTTAACCCGTTTTTTGTCCCTAAGTTTATTGCCAATATGGCTTCAGGAATGATCTCCATGAAATATGGCCTTCAGGGAATTAATTATACAACAGTTTCTGCCTGCGCAACAGGAAATACAGCATTGATGGATGCTTTTAATTATATCCGCCTGGGAAAAGCAAAAGTAATCATCAGTGGTGGTTCTGAAGCAGCTATTACTCCGGCTTCAATAGGAGGTTTCTCCATTATGAAAGCCATGTCTACAAGAAACGATGACTTTGCTACAGCCAGCCGTCCTTATGATGCAGAAAGAGACGGTTTTGTAATGGGTGAAGGTGCAGGTGCATTAGTCCTTGAAGAATACGAACATGCCGTAGCAAGAGGCGCAAAAATCTATGCCGAATTAGCCGGAGCAGCGATGACTGCCGATGCATACCATATGACGGCACCTCATCCTGAAGGAGTGGGTGCGATCAAAGCTATGCAATTGGCTGTAAAAGAAGCAGGTATTACTATGGAAGATATTGATTATATTAATCCACATGCCACTTCCACCCCATTGGGAGACTTAATTGAATTAAAAGCAATCAATAAGGCATTCAAAGGAAATAAAAACCTTGATATCAGTGCTACCAAATCAATGACCGGGCATTTATTAGGTGCTGCAGGAGCCGTTGAAGCAATCCTTTCTATTAAGGCTATTCAGAATGGTATCATTCCGCCAACCATCAATCTTCACAGTATTGATGAGAACATTCCTAAGGATATTAATATTGTATTTGGAGAAGCTAAGGAAAAGAATATCAATTTTGCATTGAGTAATGCCTTTGGATTTGGCGGACATAATGCAACGGTTGTATTTAAGAAGTTCAGCTAATCCTGAAATAAAGATAATTTTTAATCCCTGTGCTTCAATGTATGGGGATTTTTAATTTTAAATGGATAGGGCAGATATCAATAGCCTAAAGTACTCTAGTGGCTGGAGTGAAAAAATCATCTGAATTTTCTGCCATTGGAATATACAGTCTTGTCCACTCTTCAGAGTCTATCATATCCCAGCTGTGCCCCTCTCCTTCAATATCTTCTGCTAAAAGAATAATACCTGGTTCAATGACAAATGTTGACCCGTCAGTAACCTTAAATCTGACAGTCCCTTTAATCGTAACGACATATTGTTTACGGGGAGCAACATGGGTTTTCTTTTCCCATTCTTCAGTTTGATTACTGATCCAGAATACACTAGCATTAATGTGGGCCAAAGTTGGCATTGTTCCCTCTTCAAAACTACATGATCCGTCAATGTTATTCACTAATCTTATAGCAGGGACAAACCCTGGCGAAATTTCTGGTGACACATCCACATTTTGGTCATTTTTATATTCTGTATTCATAAATTCAATAATTACTGTTAAGGTTTTGATAAGGGATCAGATGATAAATGTATTCAAAAATTAAAAAGCAGTCAAACCTGACTGCTTTTTCTTATGCTTTTAACCATTCTGAGGAGGAAAGGTAATTCTGATCGGGATAATAGATGAATAATAAATTTCTCCCTTTTATCGTATTGATCATTGATTGTGACAGTTCTCTCGGTACTGCGGGACACCCCCAGCTTCTTCCGATTCTTTTGTGTACCGTTGCAAATGCATCACTTACATAATCTGCCCCATGCATTACGATAGCTCTTTTATACGCTGCATCATTGAATCCTTTATCCATTCCCAATAATCTCAATGAGTATCCGTTGTCTCCCTGATAAGTAGCATCTGTGATATAAAATCCCATGCTGCTCTGCCGCGAACTTTCCGTGTTAGAAAAATTCGTAGCAAATTCTTCGCCTGTATTTTTACCGTGCGCAACCAATGAGTTGAACAATACTTTTTTGTCGTTAAGATCAATGATCCAAAGTCTTTTGGTATTGGAGGACATAGAAAAATCGCAAACAGTTAATAAATGCGACTCGCCAGTAAGTAATCCTGCTTTCTTTAAGTTTTCAAATCCTGTTAATGCTTTAGAGAACACTTCATAGTTCAGTTCATGTTCAGGATCAAATTCAATTGACTGGTATAAAGCTTCTGATGAAGATACGGCTACAGTAGCATTCTTCTCAGATTTCGTGTCAGTTACTCTTTCTGTCTTTTTTGTGGTGATATTTTCATTCTTTACCACCGCTCTTGGAGAAATGTAGAAAGAGGTAATCACCATGTAAATAAGGCCTATTACGCCATAAAATCCTTTCATTCAATAATATATTAGTTCCAAATTAGTGGGGCAAAATTATAAAAACATCGCTATCAGCCACTTATAAGTCTACAAAGTTTAACTGAATTTAAGAAACTTTAACGGAGAAGCCCTCCATCTATCTGGTTATAAATATCTTCTAACCTTTTCCAATAACTCCTATTTATCTTATCATAAATGGGATAAAGACATTTGACAGCAAAAATATCCAGCTTATTTCTCGTTTCAATCCATTTCATAATATTTTTAACCAATACCAATTCATCAAACCCTGCCCATTCTCCTGCAGGAATCAAAAGGTTTGAAAAGAAGACAGGAAACACTTCATATTGGTCAATTTCTTTGATTTCTTCAAAAGTAAAAGGGTTTTCAAAAAAAGTTTCTGCCATATATTTGAAATCAGACTCCTGAAGCTCTGTATCAAGATATAGATCCGACAAAACAATCCAGATCTGTTTTCGCTTTTCTAAGTTCTGTCCTTTCATGGCAATGAAATACAACGATTTTATTTTTCTGAATCTGAAACAAATTCAAGGCTGATGGAGTTCATGCAATACCTCAAACCGGTAGGCTTTGGGCCATCATCAAATACATGTCCCAAGTGAGAATCACACCTCTTGCAAAGCACCTCTACTCTTTCCATTCCATAGGTCTGATCCCTTTTGTAATATACGCCCTCTTTATCTGCTTCGAAGAAACTTGGCCATCCACAACTGCTGGCAAATTTTGAAGTAGAGCGGAATAAATGATTCCCACAAACAGCACAATAATAATCTCCTATCTCATCAAATTCATTATATTTTCCTGTAAAAGCTCTTTCTGTAGCAGCTTCTCTTGAGATTGCGTAAAGATCCGGAGCTAAGATTTTCTTCCATTCTTCATTGGAGATATTCAGTTTTGTGGTATCGGTTCTTGAGTAATATGGATTGTTTTTTGCTTCTGTATTTTCCATAGAAGTAATTTTAATAGGTTGCTGTTTCTGCGTACATCCTTGCAGAACAATTAATATAAGAGCTGAAATTAAAAATTTCATCGTAAATTTTAACTTTTAAAGGATAAAAAACTTTTATACGTTTTGTACTAAAAAGCTTTATTCACATTAAATGGTTTTCATAACCAAATTTAGTAAATTTGAGAATATGAATGACGAAGCAAAAAGAAAACAGCTAAGAAAATATAAGGCATTTGCTACAGGACTATTTGTTCTGATGGCCCTTATTTTCATTGTGACAACCATTATGCAGAAGTCCAATTCTTCCCATTGGATAGGATATGTACGCGCTTTTGCTGAAGCTGCCATGGTAGGTGCTTTGGCCGACTGGTTTGCAGTTACCGCCCTATTCCGTCATCCACTTGGGCTACCGATTCCTCACACCAACCTGATTGAAAACAGTAAGCAAAGATTGGGCGATAACCTCGGAAGCTTCGTAGTGAGTAATTTTCTTTCCCCTCAGAATATCCGCCCATACATTCAAAAAATCAAAGTTTCAGGTTTTGCCGGGGAATGGCTTGCCAAAGAAAAAAATCAGGATATTCTGATCCGAAACCTGTCAGATATTGTGCTTGATATTCTCAATAAGCTTGATGATTCTACTGTGAGCCAATTCATCAGTAAAAAGGTTTCTGATATGACGGATGATATCAAACTTAACAAAGTAGTAGGCAACGGGATCCATTATATTCTGGAAAAAAATGACCATCAGCGGATTATCACCAATCTTTCAAAACAGATCAAAGAATATATTATTCAAAATGATGAAATGATTAAAGATCGGGTAAAGAAAGGAAGTTATACTTTCATCCCGTCTTTTGTTGATAATAAAATTGCGGATAAGATTGCAGACGGACTGTCTGTTTTTTTCAAAGAAATAGAAGAAAATCCGGAACATGAAGTAAGAGGTTTAATCACTCAAAAAATTCATGAATTTTCGGTTGACCTTAAGGAAGATCCAAAATGGGATGAAGAATTTAAAACTATTAAAAAAGGACTCCTTAAAAATGATAAGCTTGATGAATACTCTAATGACATTTGGGTTTCCATCAAGAAAACATTAATGAAAGAACTTCAGGAGGACCATTCTGCCTTGAAAAATTATCTTTCTAAAAACCTGAACGAGTTTTCGCAAAATTTAAAAACTGATGAAAACCTTCAGAATAAAATTGATCATTGGGTTCGGGTAACAGCCTATAAATATATTCTGAAAAACACCCATCAATTCGGAAACCTAATCAGTACCACTGTAGGAAACTGGCAGGGTAAGGAATTAAGCGAAAAAATGGAACTGGAGGTAGGAAAAGACCTTCAGTTCATCCGTGTTAACGGAACCTTAGTTGGTGGTTTGGTAGGCCTTATTATCTATACTATTGCTCACTTTTTCCTCTAAAAACTGATCCCAACCATGAAAAAAGCTTTTTCCCTATTCCTATTCTTTTCCCTAACCTTCTTTTTTTGTCAAAAGGTTGAATTAAAACAGATCACCGACTCTTCTCAGACCTTTAAGGGAGAAATTGCTGGAGTTCCCATTACTCTTCAGCTCCATTATGATGGTATTCCGGATTGCAACTTATACCAGCATTTTATAGACGGCTGGTATTATTACGATAAATATCAGAAGAAAATTCCTCTAACAGGGCTTTATGATTATGGTAAACTGTTATTATATAATTTTGGATCTAAGCATCAACACATTTCTAAACAGTTTAAAGAAAGGATCAACTCACCACAGGACGTAGAAAAAGCAGTGGAAATTGCGAAAACATTTAGTCCGAAGGAAACCATTTTATTTGGGCAGGGCGAAACCCGTGAAAATCCTATTTCAGGAAGTTTTTATTTAGAAAATAAAGCTAAAGCTCAATCTGCCAAATTATTCACCAGTAATGATATGATCTATCGCTACAATAATTATCTGATCTTACCTAATAATAAAAGAATCAACACGTTTGATGTTATTAATTTATATGGCGGAAATGAGCTGATTTCTTATGTTTCCGGAGAAAAAGGGAACAGGGTTTTACTGTATTTTGAACATTCATCAAACCTTAATGCCTGTGGGAGATGTGGCGCCAGCGAAGGTGAGAAAGGCTACAGGATTCTTTATTTCACCAAAGACTGGAACTATAAACGGTATGAAGAATTTCTTACCGAAAGCTGCATGGAAAACATTTATGATACGACCAAGATAAAATCTAAGGATGATAAAACAATACAGTATAAAATAGGTAAATCTGATTCCTATCCTGCTCATACACTAACCGTTGATATTAAAAATGCTGCTGTAACAAAGTCAAAATAAAAGGGTTCAATTTGAACCCACATAATCTATTTTTTTATTGCCACGGATGCCTTTAGATTTGCACAAGGATTTAGAAGTAAATTAGATAATAATTAAATTCTGAAGAACCAGAGAAAATAAAGTGAACTAAACGGATGCATAGACATGAA